>SMLU01000001.1:3108652-3419518 GCA_007859745.1 Phycisphaerae bacterium RAS1
GATCGCTGCGAATGTCCACGCGCAGAGGCGCTGCGGCGCTCATGGCGAATCGATCTCCCGCTGAGACAGAGCTTGCGCGGCGCCGCCGCCGTCGGCAGGACCTGGCGAATCATCGGGCGGAGGCGGACGGCGGCCGTGCACCACGACCTCGGCGTTGCGCAGCGCCTCGCGCCAGCGCTCCACGGCGACGGCGCGCTCGGCCGGCGACGCGTAGTAACGATATCCGAAATCCTGGTCGCACAGATCGCGCAAGGCCAGGGCCGCATACATTCTCACGGCGCGGTCCGGGTCTTCCAGCAGATCCACGAGCTTGTGAACGGCCTCCAGATCGCGCGCCTCGGCGACCTGCACGACCGCCCGCGCCCGCTGCACCGGATCGCTCGATTGCAGGGCTCGACGGCGCCCCTCGGCCGAATTGCAGCCCGCCAGCGCCGCGGCCGCGAGACATGTCGCGATGACGCGCGTCACGCGGCGACGACAACGAACGCGTCGCCGGACTCTTGCGCTCATAGATGGCATCGGTGGCGATTATAGAGACCGGCGGGCGCATCCGCCTAGTGAGGCAGTTACGCAGATCGCGCCTGATCCAAGCCGCGACCGCGAGAGAGCGGTTTCCGCCCGCTGGATGCCCTTCGCTCCAATACGGTCGCGGCTCGGTTCAGAAAGGCGGCAGCGAGAAGGGCCGGCCGGCAACGCGCCGGACCGGCCCTGAAGCGTCAAATGAAAGTCCGCCCGCCGATCACGGCCCTGCGAGCAGCGCGATGAACGGGTTAATGTCGAGAATATCGACGTTTCCGTCGCCGTTGACGTCGGAGTTGGCCAGCGGACAGCACGGGAAGTCGAGCGCGTACTGGGCCGGGTCGCCGATCGCCAGAATGAACGGGTTGATGTCGAGGATGTTCACTTCGCCGTCGCAGTTGGCGTCGCCGATGAGCGTCGCCGCCCGCGGCGGGAGCTGCATGACCAGCAGCGCCTGGCCGAGGCTCACGGCGGCGCCGTTGCGCAGATCGCAGTGGAAGTAGTAGCGCCGATCCGCCGTCAGGAACGAATCATCGTTGTTGAACACCGAGAGGAAGGCGTCGTCGTCAAGCAGGCCGTTGCCGTCGACGTCCACGCCGTCGCCCTCGCGCGCCACGACCAGCTCGCCGTTGAGCACCAGCACGCCGTTGGCATTCAAGTCCGCGTTGTTGGTGACGCCGCCGATGACGACATCGCAGCAGTCGTTGACGGCGTTGTTGAAGAACGTCGTCGAGAAGGGGGTGTCGTCGTACAGCTCGGTGTTGCCGGGCGTGATGGGCTGGTCCGTCGCGGCGATGACCGACGTGACCTGGCGCACCCAGTCGATGCCGTCCGCGTTGCTGCCGCGGAAGGAATAGCACAGGCCGTCGGGCGAAATCTGCTGGCTGCCGGCGTCGCCGGAGATTGCGGAGACGAGCGAGACGAACGTCGAGCCGGGCAGTACGACGCCTTCCTGGGCCACGACGCGGCCGTCATAGACCATGACGAGATCGCTCGTGGTCGCGCCGTTCAGGTCGGCGTGGTAGATGTAGTGCGAGCCGTCACCGCTGGAGCGGAACCGGTCGCTGGTGAGGTTGTCGAGCGACTGGTCGGGCGCGACCAACTGGCCGGCCGGGACGGTCACGTCCGTCTCCGCCATGGCCGTGCCGGTCAGCGGATCGGTGTTGCTGAAGAGCGCTTGCTTGGTCGTGGTCGGCGTGAGAACCGAGCGGAAGCGGACGTCGCCATTCTCGAGAATGTGCGACGCGTTGTTGGTCGAGCCGTAGTTCTGGCCGGCGATGCCGGGGACCGGGCCGGTGCCTTCCCTTGCGACGATCGAAAACGCCGACGGGGGATTCACGTTGTCGGCGCGAACGACGATGTCATCCGCCGTCGTCGCGGCGCCGGTGTCGGCGTTGAACGCGATGCGCCCGCCGTTGTTGATGCCCATTTGCGTGCGAATCGAGACGTACGTCACGGTCGGGTCGCCCGGAATCTGGTCGCCCTCCTTGACGATCAGCACCGCCCCAGCGCCCGTATCGCCGCTGCCCTGGATGATCACATCGAGGTCGACGCCGGCCTGATCCGCGACGGCGCCGAGAATCCACATCCGGCCGTCGGGACTGACGAACGGTCGGTCAAATTGCGTGGCCGTACCGGGGTTGAACACCGCCCCGGCCAGGCCCGGCACGCCCGATGTCGGGGCATGGAAGTTTGAGAAGATGACCTTGGGGGCCGCGGCAAACGCGCCGCAGGCGGCGGCCAGACAACCGGCCGCGGTGAGAAATCGTGTCAGTCGGGAACGCATGCTCTTGCCTCCATTTGCTACAGTTGGAACTGCTCCGCCGCCCGAACAGACCGGCGGCGGCTCGCTTCACCATCCCATCGGCGGCGCGACGCCGTCGCGACGCCTCCCTCGGGACCGCCGGGTGCGTTGCCAAGTTGACCACCCGCGCTGATACCCTGAGTCCACTTATCTTACTGCGCGGGCGGTCAAAGCGAATGTCGAAATCCGCATGTTCATCGTTGTTCGCTGCAATCGCCGCAGCCTAGAGGGTCCGTCCGAACCCGCCGCGCCAAGCGGCGGGGTGACGATCGTAAACGCGCAGCGTCGCTCAGGCCGAGGACGTCACCCCGCCGCTGGGCGCGGCGGGTTCGGACAGAAATGCCCGCCGAGCCTGCAAAATACATGGTCGCACGTCCTGCTCCCGAGCCGTCCCTGATAATTGCACGATTCGCCGTTTCGCATATAATCGCCGCTCCTGCAAATACATGGGCGATATGTTAAGAACCGGACGAAACGTCTCGATGCCCCTCGCGTGTGCCGCGGCCCTGCTGCTCGTGGTCGTCGCTGAGGGCAACGCCTGGCCCTGGCTTGCGGAAATCTCCCCGCAACCGGCGACCCCCGCTCCGGCCTCAGACGATGGCGCCCCCGACGACGCCCCGCCGCCGCCCGCCTGCATTACCGCACTGGCCGACGTGGCGCCGCCGCGCTGCGGCGATGGCCCGCGTCTTTCGCTCCGGTGCGGCGCAGGTCCGGAAGACTCGCCACCGCGGGCGTCCGCCGCGCCGCGGCCCTCGCCCCTGGTCTGGACACTCGCCGTCGCGGTGCTTCCGGGCGCCTGCTTCGCCGCGGAGTTACTCAGCCCATACGAGCTGCCTGCCCGGGCGATGGGGGCGTGGCGATCACACGCAGCAGCCGACGCGCGCGAATGTTTCCGAACGCTCCTTCGCTCGGCAATCCGCCGCACCGGCCCGCCGCCGGCCTGACCCGCCCCACGCACGGTCCGCCGGGCGCCGCTCGGCGGGAACCGCGCAATCGCCACAACTGAATTCAATGACCGCCCCTGACCGGCCTGCCCGGTCGCGGGCCCTTTCACCGAAGGAAGAAAGAGATGTTCGAGAAAAACCTGGCCCAGCGCCTGGGACTGATTGGCGTGGTGGTCGTGATCGCCATCCTGGCGCTGTTCGACTTTCGCGATCGGAAACTCAACCTCCGCCCCGGCCTCGATATCGCCGGCGGCGTGTCCATGATCTTCGAAATCGACGATGAGGGCATGCAGGACAATCCCAACCTCGCCGAGGAAATGAAAACGCTGCTCCAGAAGCGCGTCGACCCGCACGGCGTGTACGACCTGAAGTGGCGCGTCCACGGTCGCAACCGCATCGAAGTGCAGATGCCGCTGCCTCCCAAGGACGCCAAGCGGCTTCAGGAAGAATACCTGAAGGCCGAAGAAGAACTGTTCAGCACCAACCTCAAGCTCAGCGCAGTCGAAACCGCGGTCCGCATGCCCGTCGCGCAGCGGGCGGATGAAATCCGCCGGCTGGCGGCCGGCGCCGCCGAGCGCGAGCAGCTTCTGACCGCGGCCGCCCGCGCGTACGACACGTACGACGCGGCCCAGGTCGATTTGCGCCGCGCCCGCGCCGGTGAGGCGGTCAAGCCGCTCGAGCTGCCGGACGAAATCGCCAGCGCGCCCGCGACCGCCAGCGGACCGACGCCGCAGCAGCTCGAAGCGCTCGAAGCCGCCCGTCGCGACGCGCAAGAGGCGTACGAAGATGCACTGGGGGCGGTGCTGGCCGGCAACCTGGACGCGACCCGCTTCAAGGACATCCTCGAAATGGAGGACACCTCCGCCATTCGGCGCAACAGCCTGGCCGAGCTGGAAGGCCGGCACCCGCAAATCAAGGACAAGATCGCCGCCGTCCTCGAAAAACACCGCACCTGGCGGCAGTCGCGCGGCGCGCTCGACGGCCCGGCTGACTTGCAGCGACTCCTGCGCGGCGCCGGCGTGCTGGAATTCCGCATCCTGGCCGAGCCGAACCCGGACAACATGACCAAGTTCGATCGCTATCGACGCCAGCTTCTGGAAATCGGCCCGCGCCCGCGGCCCGGCGACGAAGAGGGCTGGTTCAAAATCGACAACCCGCTGGCCTTCTTCTACCTGAATTCGCCGGCGGAACTGGCCGCGATGGACTACAAGAATCACCGCAGCTTCGTGGTCGAAAAACGCGGCGACACGTTCTACGTCCTGGGCCGGCTGGGCCAGGAATTCGGCCTGCTGCACGGTCAGAACTGGCAGCTCAAGCGGGCCATGATCGACCGCGACCAGCAGGGCCGGCTGTGCGTGCAGTTCCAGCTCGACCAATCCGGCGGCGGCTTGTTCGAAGACCTGACGCGCCAGAACCTGCAAAAGCAGTTGTGCATTCTGCTCGACGGTACGGCTTACTCGGCCGCCGTCATCCAGAGCAAGATCTCCACGCACGGCCAGATCACCGGTGACTTCAGCCTGGAGAAGGTCAGCTACCTGGTGCAGACCATGCAGGCCGGTGCGCTGCCGGCGCGCCTGAAGGAGACGCCGCTGTCGGAGCGCACCATCGGTTCGAGCCTGGGCGAGGCGAATCTCAACAAGGCGCTTTACAGCGGCTACATCGCGGGCTGCGCCGTGATCGCGATCATGATCGGCTACTACTTCCTGTGCGGCAGCGTGGCCGTCGCGGCCCTGGCGCTGAACGTGCTGCTGACGCTGGCGATCCTGGCGATGCTGGACGCGCGCATGACGCTCGACGGCATCGCCGGCATCATCCTGTCGATCGGCATGACCGTCGACGCCAACGTGCTGATCTACGAGCGGATGCGCGAAGAAAAGCAGCGCGGCTCGTCGCTGCGGTTGATCGTCAAGAACGGCTTCGACAAGGCCTTCAGCACCATCTTCGACTCAAACATCACCACGCTGCTGATCTGCGTGATCATCTACTACGTCGGTTCGGAAGAGATCAAGGGTTTCGGCCTGACGCTGGGCTGGGGCATCGTGCTGAACCTCTTCACCTCGGTCTTCGTCTCGCGCACGCTCTTCTCGCTCCTGCTGAAGTACAACGTGCTCAAAGACGTGAAGATGATGCACCTGATCCCGCCGCCCACCATCGACTGGTACGGCAAACGCAAAATGTTCCTGGCGATCTCGACAGTGGTGATCGCCTCCGGCCTGGCGCTGACCTGGTTCCGCGGCAAGGACCTGCTCGACGTCGAGTTCCGCGGCGGCGTCAACGCAGAGTTGGAGCTCAAGCAGCGCGGCCTGAACGACATCGATATCGCCCGCAAGATCACCGACGCGTCCGCCGGCCTGAAGTCTGACGCCGCCAAGCTCGCCTCCGCGACCGTCGAGCCCGGCGACGGACCCAGCACGTTCATCGTCAGCATTCCGGGCGTCGACCAGAAGCGCATCGCCGCCTTCATTATCGAACCCCTGGAAGACGCGTCTCTGTTGCAGCGCGGCGGACTGGACATGCGTGCCGGCGAAGACCGCGTCCGAATCCGCGCCAAGGAAAGCGCCACCGCCGAGCAGCTTCAAAACCTCATTCGCGGACTGACCGCCGCCGGCGCCGGCGCCGCCGACAATATCGCCCGGTCCGCCGTCGGCTCGGTGGTCGACCTGGGCAACGACGCCGAAAAGGGATTGATCTGGAACATCACCACGATTGAAACCAACAAGCGCCTGGTGCAGAACGCGATCGAGACCGCCGTCGGCCAGGACCTGCGCATTCAGCCGCGCATCACCTACGTGTTCCGCGGCCAGGAGGGACGTCCGGTCCCGATCACCGACTCGCGCCTCGAAAATGTCCTGAGCGGCCTGCCGCCCGAGTTCTCGGCCGACGTGACCGACTTCCGCGAGGGCGCGGCGCTCTGGTTCGACGACATGAGTCCGCCCCAGTCCGTCCAGACCGTCAAGACGCGCCTCAAGAACATGCGCCTGCAGCCCGGCTACCAGGATTACCCCTACCGCCCATTCGAGATTCTCGGCGTGAAACCGGCCGGCGGGAAGGACGAGAGCGGCCAGCCGCTCTATTCCAGCATGGTGGTCGTGCTGAGCGACGCCTCCTACCGCTACTCGGAAGACGCCGACCGCTGGCTGAGCGAGTTCGCCGGCAAGGAGCAGACGCTGGCGATGGCCACGCTGGATTCCGAGCAGACACTCCGCAAGGTGTCGCAGTTCAAGCCGCAGATCGCGGCCCAGTCGCAGACGCGCGCCTCGCTGGCCCTGCTCCTGTCGTGGGCCATGATCATCGGCTACGTCTGGATTCGTTTCGGCCGCCCCTCGTACGGCATCGCCGGCGTCATCGCGCTGGTGCACGACGTGCTGGTCGCCCTCGGCTGCGTGGCGCTCTCGGGCGTCATCGGCGGCGGCGGGGCCTTCGGCTCGGTCCTGCTGATCGACGATTTCAAAATCAGCATGCCGATCATCGCCGCTTTCCTGACGATCATCGGCTTCTCGATCAACGACACCATCGTCATCTTCGACCGCATCCGCGAACTCCGCGGACGCCTCGGCGTCGTGACGCCGCGGATCATCAACGACGCCGTCAACCAGTGCATGGCCCGCACGCTGCTGACGAGCTTCACGGTGCTGGTGGTGCTGCTGGCGATGTACATCTTCGGCGGCAGCAGCATCCGCGGGTTCAACTACGCCATGTTCCTCGGGTCGATCAGCGGCGTGTACTCGACCGTGGCCATCGCCGCGCCGATCCTGCTCTTCGGCGCCAAGGACGTGCAGGAAGAGTGAGGCCTGCGATCGACGAGCGACACCGAGCGCGCGTATCTGTCCGAACCCGCCGCGCCAAGCGGCGGGTTCACCTCCCCGGCCCATGCGGCGCCGTTCGCCTACTCTCCGCAACCCGCCGCTCGGCGCGGCGGGTTGGGAAAAGACCGCCCGGCAGGAGTGTCGGCAGCGTGCGCCGACCGGCTGTCGATCCGTGGACTGATCTAGGGAGACACGAATGCCTCGGATTGACACGTCGCAACCCACCGGCGGTAGGAACCCGCGGTCGCTGCTTCGTGTTTGCAGGACGGCTGCGGGGTGCGGCGCTACCGTGACCCGTCGCGCTCACGGCGCAACGTGGGCGTCCACCTGCGCCGCGGTGTGGCTGGGCGCCATAGCTCGCGCTGCCCAAACAGCGCCGGCACAAAAGCCGGCCGTGCTGCGTGCCGCCGAAGAGGCTCGCAGCGCCAGCGCATTGGTCACCTCGCGCGTTGAATATTCGCGCTGGCGGCGTCCGATCGGAGCCGACGAGCCGGATCACACGCATTTCTACACGTTTGAGTGTGCCGGCAATCAGTACGTGACGAGGTACTGGGGCGATGAGGAAGGGGTCGTCCGGCGACACCCCGACGGCCGCGCGGCTACGGTCTATTCTTTCCCGGGGCCGCGTCACATGCTGCACGATGACGACGGCGACTGGGTGCATTCGGAGGGGGCGCCGAGCGTGGAAGTGTGGGATCACGATACCCATCGCCCCGACTTCGGCCAGTTTGAGCTGCGATCCGTCTCGCTCAATCCAGGCGGAAAGGACATGACGGTCGACCAAGCGCGGCGCAAAGCCGGACTGTCGCCGATCGAATATTCCGTGGCCACCGATGGCGAGCTGGACCTGGTCTCCAGCACGCACGAGGGCTGGACGCTGAAGTGGTGGATCGACCGAAAACGGAACTTCAGCATCGTAAAGTCACACGTGCTGCACGAGGGCAAGCTGCTGGGCGAGATGCTCTACCACACCGAGGAGATTGACGGGGCATGGTTCACCACCCGGCTCGAGCGCTACGTCTACGATCACGACGTACGTGAACTGCGCGAGATCGTGCAGGTCCACCACGCCGAGTTCAACCGTCCGGAGCACCCGCAGCAGCTGACGCCGGAACACATCGGCGTCGAGGTGGGAACCAGCGTCGACTTTCAGACCAATCCCGAGCGCAGCGGCTACTGGGACGGCGACAAGATTATCCCCCAGGACGAGTTCTTCACGAAACTCCACAACGGGGAATTGGTGCGCAGCCCGGGCGTGCAAAAGGCGCTTGACAGCCTGCCGCGCATCTCGACGCCCGCGATGTTTGACGCTGCGGAGCGCGAGGCGAAGGCGCGTGACGCAGCCGATCAGGCGGAGCCCGAATTGCCCAAGCCGGCGGCGGATCTGCGGCGACAGGCGGATTCGGCGTGGGCCCGCTACACACGCAGTTTCATTGTGGACTATGGCTTGGACCGAGAGCAGACGCAGAAGGCGTGGGGTGTGCTGCGCGACTGCCAGGAGCAGGCCGCCCGCTACCTCAAACGCGAGCGCGAGGCGTTTGCCAAACTCGACGCCGCGAAGCCACCGGCGGGCGACGGCGCACCAAGCTCCTCCCCGGCGGCTGATGCACGCGCCGCCAGGCTGCGCGAGCCGATCGACCGGATTTTCGAGAGCGAGTTGAAGCCCCGCCTGGAGCGTCTCCCCACGCGAGCCCAGCGGCAGCGAGCAGAAAAGCGGTAAGCCGGACAGGGCGTGTGACAATTCACTGGTTGGCATGCCGACGGCCGCGTGCCGCTCAACGCCGTCCGCCGGCGAATCTCCCCGCCAGCAGCCCTTCGCGCGCAAATACCGCGTCGAACTGCGGCCCTTCGGGAATCTCACGCAGCTCGTGCAGCTCGAGCCCCTCGCGCAGCAGGCTCACATACCGCACGCGCGGCAGCCGCCCGCGGAAGCCGCGCGACGTCAGATGCTCGATCAGGCCGGCGGCCGAGCTGCCGGTCTTCCGCAGCCATTCGTCCGTGACTTCGCACACCACCGCCAGGTCGTTGCGCCGCAGGGTCTGCTCCATGCCGCGGAGCACTTCGTGCTCGAAGCCCTCCACGTCGATTTTCACCAGCACCGGCCCCGCCAGCTCGTCCGCCGCCAGCACGTCGTCCAATCGCCGCACCGGCACGCTGACGGACGCCGTCACCGCCCCCGACTCGACGAACGAGCACGTGCCGGAGTGATCGTCGGCGAAGCTGTTCAGCCGCAGCTCCCCTGCCTCGGCCGCCAGCCCCATGTTGAACGTGGTGCAGTGCGAAATCTGGTTGATCGTCAGATGTGCTCTCAGCACGTCGAACGTCGCCGGGTTCGGCTCGAACGCCAGGACGCGCCCGCGGCCGCGAAGTACGCGGGCCGCATGCAGCGTGTGAATGCCGCGGTTGGCGCCGATGTCGATAAACGTACCGCCGTCCGAGAGCAGCGCGTCGATCAGCAGCGGCACGATGCGGTCGTGATAGACGCCCTTGAAGTAGTGCTGGCGGCAGGACCAGTCGCCCAGGTCGGCCTGCACGTACGCCCCCAGGTTGCTGTCCCAGAACACGCGCTGCCGCCTGGCCAGCGTCCGCTTCAGTTCCGGATCGCCGGGATAGTCGCCGTAGTTGCGCCCCAGCACGAATCGGTAGATGCGCCCATAGCCGCGCGGCGCCCAGGCGCGAATCGGGCGGATGCGCTCGGCCAGCCAGAGTCGCCAGGAACTCAGCGGTCGCTCCCTTCAGAGACTGAGAACTTTTCCTTTGGCCGGCGTCGGTTTCCTTGTCGCATGGTCTGCGGCTCGTGATTCGCTTGTTTACTTCGGCTGCACCGGCGGGTTCATTCGCTCACCGTTGGTCAGGTGACGAGCTGCGCGGTGAAGTGCATCACGTTGTAGGCGAGGGCGGCCCAAAGGGCCTGGCAGCGTACTTTGGCCAGCCCGCGCACGACGCATTGCGCCAGTCCGCGATACCGTTTCAAGTCGGCGTTGACCGGCTCGGCGGTCGAGGCTCGCTGCTTATAGATCGTCTGGCCCGCCGGCGTTCCCATGCGCACGCGCCAGGCCGCCACGCCCGGACCGTCAGAGCGTTTGGGCGCAAAGCCCGCGGTGTCGTTCCTGGTCTTCTGCGGCGGCGCATAGATGCGTGTGCCCGCCGCTTCGGCGCGCTCGATCTCGGCCAACTGCACGTAGCCGCCGTCGAGCAGGTGCTCTACCACCTTCGCGCCGCTGCGCCGCTCCACCTGGGCGCGCAGCGGCGCTGCTTGCTGGTGGTCGCTGCGGGCCTGGGTGACGTCCACCCCCACAATCGCGCGGCTCTCCACGTCGGTTGCCAGTTGTACGTTATACGCCGGACGGTAGCCGCCGTCGGGCATCTTCATGACGCGCGCTTGCGGGTCGATCGTCGAGGCCCGCGGCTCTTTGGCACGCACGTCCGGCCGCTTGGACTGCTGCTGGTCTGCGCCAATCTTCGGCAACTCGGCCAACGCCGCTTCGATTCGCTCGACCCGCTCCCGGGCCGCACGCTCCTGCGCGGCACGCCGTCGCGCATCCGCGGCAGGGTTGTCCGACTGGGCCTTGACCGCCGCCACATGGGCGCGGGCTTCCGTCAGTTGACGCTGCAGCGTCGCCTCGCGGCGGAAGGTGTGCCGCCCGGCGTCGGCCCGCACCTTGGTTCCGTCCTGCGCAATCCGACGCACGCTCACGATCCGCTTGTGCATCAGCACCGCCAACACCTGCGAAAACAGTTCGTCCAGCGCCGCCCCGTGACCGACGCGGAAGTCATTCAACGTGTGATAGTTCACCGGCACGCCGCCGCACAGCCAGCGAAAAGCGTCCTGGCAGCCGCAGCGTCGCTCGATCTCGCGCCCACTGCCAATCCCCTCGATCGTCGCGTACAGCCACAACGCCGTCAGCAACTGCGGATCCGTCGCCGGCCGGCCCGGCTCGTCGCCGCGCGCCTTGAGCGGGGCGCTGAACGCCGAAAGATCGAGCCGCTCCACGACCGACCAAACCGCCCGCGCCGCGTGATCCGCCGGCAGCAGATCCTCCAGACAGCACGGCAGCAGCAACGACTGCTCGCGATTCGGCCGCCGAAGCCGCGGCGGCTCCGCCAACGCACACCGCCCCGTCGATTCCGATACTGGGTCGTTCATCACGGCATCCATTCCGGCAATCAGCATCGTCGTGTCCATGTCGAATAATGTACCATCCCCGGCAAGGGGGATTTATTCTCACTCTCTTCAGGTGCCGGATTGGGGGGGCACTATAGCGTATCGGCCGGTGAATCTGGGTGGGACGGGCGTCTCGCCCGTCCCGGCCGCATCTGGAACGGGCAAGATGCCCATTCCACCCGAAGATTGCCAGGCCCGCGCGGGCGGGAGACGGCACTCCCGGTTCGCGCCGAATCTGGCGCAAATTTGGCCCACGGGTATTCCGTTCCGCCCGGTTTGACGTAAGATAGAATCAGCAGGGGTGTCTGTGCGCCGTCGCTCGGGCGATCCGGCGCTGGTGCAGTAAGGAGTATGACTATGCTTCGGCGATGGATCCCGGTCATTCTGGTAGGCGCGTCGAGCGTCGCGGCGCTGGCACAGACCTCGGGCGGCCGCACCGTACGTCCGCCGACGGCGCGCGTGTCGCAGACGCTGCGCCTGCTGAACCAGCAGATCCCGGAAGTCTCGTTCGAGGAAATCCCGCTCGAAAGCGTCATCGACTGGATCGCCAACCAGACGCAGGCCAACGTCAAGGTGCGCTGGCAGACGATCGTCGACGCCGGCGTCGAGCGCGACAAACCCATCAGCCTGAAGCTCAAGAACCTGCGCCTCTCGGCGATCCTCTGGCTGATCCTGAACGAAGCCGGCGGCGGCAGCGTGAAGCTCGCCTACCGCGCCGCCGGCGACCTGCTGGTCATTTCCACGGAGGAGGATCTCAACAAGGAAATGGTCACCAAGGTCTACGACATCGCCGACCTGCTGGCCAGACCTCCCCTGTTCCGGAACGCCGCCCAGCTTGATCCGGCCCAGGCCCTGCAAGCGGTCCAGCAGTCCAGCCAGGGCGGCCAGGGCGGATTCGGCGGTCGCGGCGGCGGTGGCGGTGGCGGCGGCGGCGGCCAGCTCTTCCAATCCGGGCAGCAAAACCGGCAGGAAGACAACGCCGGCGGCGACGAGCTGCAGCGCCTGATCGATCTCATCACCCAGACCATCGAGCCGGACACCTGGACCCAGGGCGGCGGCCAGGGCACGATTCACGCCTTCCGCAGCACCATCGTCGTCCGAAATACGCTGATCGTTCACCAGCAGATCAACGGCTACGTCGAGGATGCCGCCGAAGGACCGTAACGCACCGCGTTTTCAGGCAATCCCGGCCGGAGGCGAGTTCATCGCTTCCGGCCTTTTTTGATTGGCCGTCACGCCATGTCCGACGTTTTCAGCCTCGGCCTGATGATCATGCTGGCCGCCATCGCGGCGATCGGCGGATTGGTGATCGCGGCGCGCCTGCGGCGCTGGACCAGCGCGGAACAGAAGGTCGAAGCCTTCACCATGCAGGAAATCCGCGAGATGCTCGCACGCGGCCAGATCAGCGAGCAGGAGTTCGAGGCGATGCGCGCCGCGCTGTTGGGCCGCCGCGCGCCGGCCGCCCCCGTCCAGCCGCCGGCCCCGCCTGAATCGCCGCCGCCCGGCTCAACCTGACGCGTGCCGGCGCGACAAGAATTGCACCGCATTCTGGAACAGGGCCAGCCCGTCGCCCTGCTCGCGCGGCGGCAGCGACGTCCAGCACGGATGCTGGCTCCACGACACAAACCGCTCCGGGTGCGGCATGAACCCGAGGATGCGCCCCGTCTCATCACACATCCCCGCGATGTCCGCTTCGCTGCCGTTCGGATTGGCGGGCATCCCGTCGGCGGCGCCGGATTCTCCGCGAACGTATCGCAAGGCCGCCAGCCCAGAGTCGAGTACGCGCCGCCGCGCGCCATCGTTCACAAAGACCACGCGCCCCTCGCCATGCGCGATCGGCATTTCGTAACGCGCGCCTGGCGTGAGGAACGGGCATCGCGCGGTCGTCGCCTCGACGCACACCCAGCGATCCTGAAACCCCGGCGGATCGTTATACGTCACGGAACAGATGCGGCCATGATCCTGCCAGCCAAACGGCAGCAACCCCGCCTGTACAAGCACCTGAAATCCGTTACAGATGCCCAGCACCAGCCCGCCGCGATCCACCAGGCCGCGGATCGCTGGCAGCAGGCTGCGTCGAATTTGGGCGGCGAATACGCGCCCGGCGGCGATGTCGTCCCCATACGAGAATCCGCCGGGAATCGTCAGGACCTGGAAAGTGTCCAGGAGCGATGGCGTTTCAATCAGGCGCCGGATGTGAACGCGCTCGGCGGTCGCCCCGGCCGCTTCCCACGCGTGCCGCGTCTCCAGGTCGCAGTTGGTCCCGGCGGCTCGCAAGATCAACACCCGGACCGCGCTCATGCGTGCTTCCTGCTTGAAACCCCGCCGCAACCGGCAGAGAATACTAGCTTTGTCGTACCGACGCCCTCGGAGTCTCGAATGAGAAAGCTTGTGGCATTCGCGCTGCTTCTGCAAGTCCACGCCGTCGCGTGGCCCCAGGATGCGCCGGATGACCGCCGCGACCGCCGCAGCGGCACGCAGCAGATGGCCGGTCAGCTCCTGGAGACCTTCCGCGGCCTGGGCGACTGGCGCGAGCACTACGGCTACATGATGGACGCCGTGGACGGCATTTACGAAGCCAACCAGTGGAACAGCGAGCCGGACCAGTTCTCGCGCGAGCTGATTCACACGGTCGAAGCGGTGGAGCCGTGGGACTTCCAGGGCCGGCTGGACACGATGGTGGGCATGTTCAGCGACCGGTACCTGCTGGACGAGGAGCAGGAAGAGAAGCTGCGCGACGTCTTTATGCAGCAGATGGGGGGCATCGTCCGCGACCACGGGCCGAGGATCATGGAATACGCCGGCGAAATTGTGAAGACGCGGGCCGCCGGCGAGCCCTTCACCCCGGAACTCGTCGCGCGCTGGACGAAGATGTCGCAGCCGGTGTACGAGGACATGAAGAAGCGCATGAACCGGATGGCGGGCGAATTCATGCAGGACGTCGGGCCGCAGCAGCGGTCGATGATCGAGGCTGACCTGGGTGCGGCCAACACCCGTCTGAAACGCGTTGATGAACTGAATGAGCAATGGCGAAATGGACAGTGGACGCCGGCGGATTGGGGCATGCACAACGACCCCATTCAGCTCGCCGGCGAAGCCCGCGTCGCCGCCGGCGGCGGCGCGACCGGCGGCGCGGTTCCGATCGGTGGTAAGCCCGCAAGACCGGGTGAAGCGCCTCCGGCCGCGCCCGGCACAGCCGCGCCCGGCGCTCCTGGAGATGGCGGCGTACCGGCCGCGGGCGCGGATGGCCCGCCCGCTCCGCCCGGCGCCGAGCCGACCGTGCCGGGCCGCAAGGGCAGCGCGCCGGCGGCGGCGGAGAACGACGCCTGGTCGCAGTATGTGCGTGACTTCATCCGCCGTTACCAGCTCGACGCCGACCAGGCACAGCGCGCCTGGCTGATCCATGGCGACGTGCGCGCCCGGGCAGGGGAGCTAGGTGTGAAGCCCGCTGCCGGACCGGCGCCCGAAAAATCCGGCGGCAAGCCGGGCACGAACGGCTCGGCCAGTGCGGCTGGCACTGACTCACCCGCCGGCCAGCGGCTGTTTGACCAGATGAAGCGGCGACTGGAGCGGCTGCCGACGCGCGCTCAGCGCCGCGCGGCGAACGCGGCGGGTAGCGGCGACTCAAAACCGGCGGCCGCGCGCCCGGCGGAGAAGCGGTAACGCCGGCAAGGGCGCCTGTAGCGTCGGCCCTCTGCGGCCGACGGCGGTCCTTCGGAGTTTTGGCGCATCGTCGGCGACGGAGGGCCGACACTACGTCGCATGTTCGTGAATTCGCCCGATCAGCCGCAAGAGCCCGTCCAGGATCGTCAATGGGTGGGGGGGGCAGCCCGGAACATACAGATCGACGGGCAGGATTCCTTCCACGCCGTTCAGAACGTCCGGGCTATCGCGGAAGGGTCCGCCGCTGATGGCGCACGCGCCGACGGCAATCACGATTCGCGGCTTGGGAACGGCTTCGTACGTCCCGAGCAGCGCCGCGTGCATATTGCGCGAGACGGCGCCCGTCACGAGCACGCCATCGGCGTGCCGCGGCGACGCCACGAACTGAATTCCGAAGCGCGACAGATCCCAGCCCACCGTGTTCAACACATTTGTGTCCAAGTCGCAGGCGTTGCAGCTTCCGGCGCACACCTCGCGCAGCCGGAGGGCGCGGCCGAGAATCCGGTGCAGCTCGTCCGACATCCGCTGCGCAAGTCTCAGTTCGCCGTTGCCGATCACCAGGTCGGTCCGGCGCGACGTCGCCAGGCGGTAATCCTGCGTATAGCGAATGGCGCCTTCGGGACAGGCGTCGACGCAAGCCGTGCAGAACAGGCACTTGCCCAGGTCGAGCTTCAGGCCGCCATCGGTGCTGATGGCCTGAGTGGGGCACGCCTCGATACAGACTCCGCAACCGTCCGGACACTTCGCAGCGTCCAGTTGGGGCCTGCCGCGATAGCGCTCCGGCAGAACAGGCAGTTGCACGGGGAACCCGGTCGTCCGGTGTCCCTGGTGCAGCCGCGTTTTCAGGATTTGCAGCATTGTCGTTCCACGGTCGGTTCTTCAGGCCCTGGTTCTTCTCCGCGCCGCCATCACACGTCATGCCCCGCGTAGCTGAGGTTAAAGCTCTTGTTGCAGACTGGAAAATCGGAGATCGCCATGCCGCGCAGCGCCCGCGCCAGCCCGAACCAGTTGTGCATCGAGGGATCCTTGGCCTTCATGCACGCCAATTTGCCCGCCGCGTCGGTGAATGCGACGTGCATCGCCTCGCCGCGCCACGTTTCGGCGACTCCGAACGCCATCACATTCGGTTTCAGCTCGCCCAGCGGCTCAAAGATCGTCCCGCCGGGCTTGTTTCCGAGCAGCTCCAGGAGGAACTCGAGCGAGCGCTGCACCTCCAGCCAGCGAACGACCGCCCGGGCGTACACGTCTCCGGTCGTCTCGACGGCGATTGGAATATGGCTGAACTGGAACACGCCGTGGGGATGATCGCAGCGCACGTCGCGCCGGCATCCGCAGGCGCGCGCCGCCGGACCGACCAGGCCGATCTCGTCGGCCTGCTGCTCGCTCAGCGCTCCGACGCCCTCGAAGCGTGCGAGCACCGATGACTGGGCGAACATCAGGTCGAGCACTTCCAGCGTTTCGCTCCGCAGGCCCTCCAGGCGCTGGCGCATGCGTTCTGCGGATGCGAGCGGGATGTCGAAACAGACGCCTCCGGGACGCAGCAGATTTCGCCCGAAGCGGTTTCCACAGATTTCGAGCGTCAGGTTCAGATACTCGCCGCGAAGGCGGCCGAGATAGGCCGACGCAGGCAGGAAGGCCACGTCGGTGCATAGCGCCCCCAGGTCGCCCACGTGATTGGCGAGCCGCTCCAATTCCAGGGCGACGCCTCGAATGGCGGCCGCCCGCAGGCTGACCCTGCTTCCGGCCAGCGCCTCCAGCGCGGTGCAGTAGGCCAGCGCGTGCCCGATGGACGCGTCCCCGGCAATGGTCTCGGCCACGATCGCCGAGCGCGTCGCATTCGGGTGGAGCAAGAGCCGCTCGGCGCCGCGATGCTGGTAGCCGAGCACAATTTCCAGGTGGAGGACTTCCTCGCCGTGACATTGAAAGCGGAAATGCCCGGGTTCGATGATGCCCGCGTGCACGGGGCCGACGGCGACTTCATGGACTTCCTCGCCCTCGACACGATAGAACGGGTAGTCGCCGGGGATGGCGCGGTTGGGATCGAATGGTCCCCACGGCGCGGGCGACCCGTCGTCGGTGGCGTGGTAGCGCAGCGGTTTGAGCCAGGGGTGCCCCAGCGGATGCACGCCGAACTGCTCGGCGATTTCCCGCTCGAAGGCCTGGGCGGCCGGCCATTGAGCCGAGATCGACGGGTAGGCCGGCGCGGCCTGAGCTTCGGGTCCGCGTCGCACATCCGTCGTGCAAACCTCGAACCGACTCGCCGAATCAAACGCCAGAAACGCGTACAAACGGATGGTGTCGGCGGAAACACGCCGGCCGAAAAGATTCGCCAGGCGTCCGCCGCGTGCGCGGCCCGCCAGCACGTGGTCCGCGAACCCGTCCGCGGCCAGCGCCGGGATCTTCGACAGGTCCGCCGCCTGGCCCTGCCGGATGGTCAGCCAGCCGCCGCCGTTCACGGTCGCACCTCCGACTGCACCCTCGATACCGCGACGACGTCGACGTGCGGCCGGTGAATCGCGTCGGCCGCGCGCACGAGTGCGTCGCGCACCGGCGTGGGTTGATAGGCGCCGAGCCCGAATCCGAGCACGAGCAGGACGCCGGCCGCGCCGAGCATCGCCGCTCGCCGCCATCGTTGCGAAGGCTGTTCGATTTCGCTTGGCGAGGCGTTCTCCGGCGGATCGCCGAAGACCATGGGCAGCATGGCCGTCATGACGCCGACGAAGACGACCGCGAGGGTCAGCACGAACACCGCCAGGACCCACCAGCGGCCGCTGCCGGCGGCCGCCAGCACGATACCCAGCTCGCTGAAAAACATGCCGAACGGCGGCAGGCCGCACGTCGCGCACAGCGCCGCGAGCAGAAGGACGCCGGCCAGCGGGCTGCGGATGAGCGTCCCGCGCACGGTCGAAATCTCGTTGGACTCATACAACCGCCAGAGAAAGCCGGCCAGAAAGAAAGTCGCCCCCTTGTTCAGCATGTTGTGCATGGCGTGCAGCATGCTGGCGTAGCTGCCGGTCGCACCAAGGCCGATACCGACGACCAGAACGCCCATATGCTCCACGCTCGTGTAGGCGAGCAGGCGCCGGTAGTCGTTGTTGCCCACGACGAACACCGCGGCCGTGGCAATCGACAGCAGTCCGAAGCCGATCAGCCAGGCGCCGGCAAATGCACCCAGACCGGCGGCGGCGCAGACCTGGAACATCCGCAGGATTCCGGCGAACGCGCCGAGCGTCACGCCGCCGGCCATCAGCGCGGCCACCGGCGGGGGGGCCTCGCCGTAGGCGTCCGGCTTCCAGCTATGGAGCGGCGCCAACCCCATCTTCGTGCCGAACCCGACCAGCCCGAGCAGAAATCCGACGCGCAGCCAGGTGGGATCGAGATCGGCTGCGCGGCGGGCAAGGTCTGCGACCGTGAGGACAATGACGCCCTCGTGCTTCGTCGTGGCGATCGCCACGCAGAAGATTCCGAGCAGCGCCAGGGCGACGCCGACCGAGTTCATCAGCAGGAATTTCCAGGTCGCTTCGAGCGCCCGCGCTCCCAGGCGGAAGTAGATCAGCGGCGTGGTCGCCAGCGAAGCCGATTCGAGCGCCACCCAGAGAAGCCCCAGGTGCTGGCTGGTGCACAGAAGGCTCAGGGCCGCAAGCAGCGCCAGGACGCAGGCCAGGAAGACTCTCTGTGAAACAAGCCGTTTGCGGTGATAACCGACGAAGTAGACCGACGTGGCGGCGAAGAGAACGCTGATAATCGTCAGGAACAGGTGGCCGAGCGGGTCGAGCCCCACCAGGTCGCCCGGGGCCGGCGTATCGGACGCCGGCCAGGATTGCAGCACCACGACCAGATGCGCCAGGGCGCCGGCGACCATGGCCGCCAGCCGCAGCGGCGAGGTGGGTAGCACCAGGCACAGCACGCCAAACACGAGCGGAACGGCGACCACGAGCAGCAGCGTCACGTCATGATTCCTTGAGCACGTCGAGCAGGTGCGTGTCCATGTGGTCAAACTCGCGCCGGATGTGGTAGACCACGATCGCCATGATGAATACGCCGACGAAGAGGTCGAGCAGGATTCCCAGCTCCACCAGCAGCGGTGTTTGTTTCAGCAGCAGCAGCCCGAGAATGAAGATGCCGTTTTCGAGCACCAGAAAGCCGAGCACCTGCGTAATCGCCTTGAGACGGCTCACGAGCGTGAGCAAGCCGAGCAGCAGCGTGGACAGCGCGACCGGCACAATCAACTTCGACACGGGTTCGGTCGGCAGCGGCAGCCGCACGGCGACCGCGAAGCTGCCGATCACGAGAATCGCGCCGACAAACACGGACGCGGTGAAGCCGATGAAAGGCTCGACCTCGCGGTGCACCTCGCCGGTGCGGATGATCCGCAGCAGGATGTAAGGGATCAGGATCACCTTCAGCGCGATCGTTCCGGCGGCGATGACGAATCCGTGCAGGCCGAGCGGCTCGCCCTTGAAGACATCCCCCGCCAGCGGCAGAAACGCCAGCAACAGGCTCTGCAGCGCGAACAGGCGGACTCCGGACGCCAATCGGCTGACAGCGAGCATGCCGAGATTCAGCAGAATGACAAGCACCAGCACGGAGTCGATGATCGTGTGTGCGTTCAATTCAGACTCCGCGTAAGAGTCAATACCGCCGCCAGCGCCGCAAGAACCGATGCACTCGCCAGCAGCAGCGGCACGCGATTCAGACGCAGCCGCGCCATGGTTGATTCGATGACGCCGACCAGCACGGCTAGTGCGGCGAGCTCCAGAAACCGCAGCGGCACATCGACCCACAAAGGCCAGCCCGGATGCGGAATCGCCGCGTGAAGCAGGATGGACCCCAGCAGCGTGAACTTGAGCGCCGCGGCGTACGTGATGTACGCGAAATCCGGGCCGCTGTGGTCCAGCACCATGACCTCGTGGATCATCGTCAGTTCGAGGTGCGTTGCCGGGTCGTCAACCGGCACGCGGCAGGTCTCGGTCAGCAGCACGATCATCAGGGCGCCGACGACCAGGAGCATAGCGGGTCCGGCGGTCGCCCACGCGGTGTAGAGCTGGCTGCCGATCATCTGACTGAGTTGCAGGCTCCCGGTCGCGATCGCCAGGACGGTGAATGAAAGGAAGAGCGCCGGTTCGGACATCGCGCCGAACGTCACCTCGCGGGATGCTCCCATCCCTTCAAAGCTGCTGCCGGTATCCATGGCGGCCAGCACGGTGAGCATCCGTGCGAGCGCAAAAAGATAGGCCACCAGAATCAGGTCGCCGGCGAATCCCAGCGGCGCGTCGGACGACAGGACGGGAATGAGCGTTGCGGCGGTCAGCATCGCGGCCAGGT
Organism: Phycisphaerae bacterium RAS1; assembly: GCA_007859745.1. NCBI lineage: Bacteria > Pseudomonadati > Planctomycetota > Phycisphaerae > Phycisphaerae bacterium RAS1. The sequence goes on from SMLU01000001.1 coordinate 3,128,879, forward strand.
TTACGATCGGGCCGGCGCGAAAAATCCAGGTCGTCGTCTGGCTGTAGACGACGCCCTTGCGCATCAGCTTGTGAAGGTCATAGTAGGGCTGGAGCCAGGGCGGGCCGTCCCGACCGCCGAACCACGCTTTCGTTTTCACGATGGCGCCCAGCAGCAGCGGCGGCAGCGCCAGCACCAATGCCGCCTCTGGAATAGCCGCAACGACGCGCAGCGCGTTCACTTTGACACTCCGTCGACCGTTTGCGTAGCGCTGCCGGCCGCCCCCGCCTCCGAACCGTGCGATGAGAGCGATTCGATGCAGAAGACGACGAGCAACGTCAATACGAGGAAGGCCATGTACATGTGAATCCGTCCCTGCCGCAGCGCTGCAACCATGCCGGTCGCCAGCGTACGCAGCGGTCCCACGCGGCCCGGCGCTACGCCCGGCTCCGATTCCAAGGCGGGCTCTCCCGTCCACGAGACAGTCCGGACCATTCGAAACGCGCGGCTCACACCCCCAAGCAGGGGCGCAAAGAAGTCGTGTTCGGCCATGTCTGGTGTGTGGGTTTCGAGTTGGGCATGCCCGGCGAATGTGCCGGTCGGCGCCGCGAGTTTGCGATCCGGCCAGATCAGGTGGCGCAGGCTCTGGATGAGCGGCCACGCGAACGACGATGCAGAGTATTGCATGCGCGCCGAAGGCCAGGAGAATCCGCATCCCCACGTCGCGCCCGCCGGGGCCGGTTCGGCCAGATTGCGCCGCAGGAGGGTTCGCCGCGTAATCGCCAGCGCCGCGACGCCCGCCAGCAGAACCGCGGCCAGCATGCTCAGTTGCGTCGCCGGCGCGAGCGTCGACTGCGTTGAGCGCGCGAACTCTCCCCCGTTCAAGCCGCTTACGGCCCCCACGCCGGCCGCGGTAAGCGGAACGAAGACCCCGGGCAACACGCCGATGCCGATGCAGAGCAGCGCGGGGATCATCATTCCCACGCACATGGCTCGCGGCGTCGGATGAGCCGGGAGCGTCGCATCTCGCGGCTGCCCGAGGAACACGACGCTGAAGACCTTGGCAAAGCACGCCAGCGCCAACCCGCCCATGAGCGCCAGCGACATCGCCGCCATCGCAGCCATGCCGGCCGACCAGCGCGACGTGTTCATCGCGCCCCCGAACAGCGATCCGTAGAGAATCCACTCACTGACAAAGCCGTTGAAGGGGGGCAGGCCGCAGATCGAGATGGCCGCAACGAGGAACAGCGCCGCGTTGACGGGCGTCCTGCGGGAAAGTCCGCCGAGCCGCTCAATATCCCCCGTGCCGGTGGCGTGAATGACGGCCCCGGCCGAGAGAAACAGCAGTCCCTTGAATAGCGCGTGATTCAATACGTGCAGCAGCGCCGCGCCGTAGCCGAGCGCGACCAGCGCCGGCAGGCCGAGCGTCTGGCCGAGCATCCCCATGCCGATGCCCAGACCGATGATCCCGATGTTCTCCACGCTGTGATAGGCCAGCAGCCGTTTGATGTCGTGCTGCGCGAGTGCGTAAAGCACACCCAGAACGCCGCTGACCATCGCAAACAGGAGCATCACGACGGCGCAGCCGGTCGGCAGGCTGGGCAGCCAGCCAAGCAGGCGCAGCAAGCCATAGATGCCGGCCTTGATGACGACGCCCGAAAGCAGCGCCGAAACCGGACTGGGCGCGGCGGGATGCGCCACCGGCAGCCAGACGTGCATCGGCATGAGGCCGGCCTTCGTTCCAAATCCGAGCAACCCGAGCAGGAATAGCACGGTGCTGGCGCCAGGATCGGCCCCCTGAAGCGCGGCGCGAAAAGCATGCAGATTCGTGGTTCCCGCGGCGGCGACGAGCATCCCGAAAAGCGGAAGGACGAAGAGCGCCGTGCCCAGGTGGTTCGCAATCAGATAGACCCACGCCGCGCGACGCACTTCCTCCTGGCGATGGTGAAAGAGAATGAGGAAGAACGAGCCCAGCATCATCAGTTCCCAGGCAAACAGGAACAGCGCCGCATCGTCGGCCGTGACCACGAGGATGAGCGCGGCGACCAGAACGCACAGGAATGCGCCGAGGGATGGAACCGGCGCTCGGCCAATCTCGGCCTGCAGGTACGCCCACGAGTAGATGGCGACGGCGACGCTCACCAGGGCAATGGTGACCAGGAACCATGCCGACAGACCGTCCAGGGCCAGTCGAGCTTCTCCCAATGGCATGGGCCAGTGGACCGTTGTCACGGGCGCGTCTCCGTCCTGCAGCAGGCAGGGCAGCCCGGCGGCCAGACAGAGAACCGACGCGCAGGAGATTGAGAACATTGCGACCAGCAACGCGACACGCGGCATCCGCCAAAGCAGTGCGGACAACGTGGCGCCGCCAACAAGCACGGCCAGGCTGGCGAGGATCGCGGTCACGGGGCCCCGCCATTTCCCGGCAGAATCGCCGGCATCGGCCCGGCGGACCGAATCGCGCTTGTTGACGCGGTTTCCGTTTTCAGTCGTGCGTTCGAGAATGGCGAATACCACGCCTCAACCGCAAAGACGGTCAAGAGCGTGGCGACGATGTACATGAGATAAAGCTGAACGCGGCCGTGCTGGAGCGGCCACAGTCGCTCGCAGGCCCGCGCGATCAGGAGAAAGGCCGGTCGATAGCCGAATTGGACGGCGGCGTCGGCCGTTTGCGTGCTCAGGCTGCTCTCGGCGGCGAAACTGCCCGACGGCCGCATCGCGTCGCGCCGCGATCGCAACAAATCGCGGAAGCTGTGAACCAGGTCCCACGCATACGACGATCCCGTGTACTGCATGCGCGGCGTTGGCGCGGCGTAGCCGCATCCCCACGTCACTTGCCGGCCCACCATTTCGGGCCGACTCTGGCGGCGGCGAAGGACGACCAGCCCGGCGCCGACGCCGATGACCAGCAAGGACATGCCGCTGACCCAGCCCAGGGGCGACAGAATCGTATCCAGGTACTCCTGCGCAGCGCCGCGCGGCCCGCCAATGACGGTCAGGGGCGCTTCAAACACCCTGCCGAGGAGCGGCGCGCCAAGCGCGGCCATGATACATCCCAACGCCAGCAGGGACATTCCGGCTTGCATGGACAGGGGCGTCGCGTGGACCTGCACGCCGGCGTCGCGCGGCTCGCCCAGGAACATCACGCCGAAAAGCTTCGAGAATCCCGCCAGCGCCAACCCGCCCATCAGCGCCAGCGCCGCCACGCCGACCAGCGCGAAAGCCGCAACCAGCAGCGAGTTCAGCGCCGCGCCGCGCAGCAGGCCGCTGTAGATCAGGAATTCCCCCACAAATCCGTTGAGCGGCGGCAACGCGCAGATGGCCGCGCACCCGATCCCGAACAGCGCGGCGTTCCGCGGGTCGCGCCGCGCCAGACCGCCCAGCCGCTCGATGTCGCCGACGTTGGTTGCGTGCAGGACGGCTCCCGCCGACAAGAACAAAAGCCCCTTGAACAGGGCGTGATTCAGCACGTGAACCAAGGCGCCGCCGAAACCGAGCACCGCCAGCACAGGCTGATGCGTCGCCCGGCCGAGCATTCCGAGCCCGATTCCGAGGACGATGATGCCGATGTTCTCGACGCTGGAGTAGGCCAGCATGCGCTTGTACTGCCGCTGGGTCAGCGCGTACAGAATCCCCATCAAGCCTGTGACGACCGCGAACCCCACCACGACCAGCGCGCACCAGCGCGGCAGCGGCGGAAGCCAGGAAATCAGCCGCAGCAGCCCGTAGATGCCGGTCTTGATCACCACGCCGGACATCAGCGCTGATACGGGGCTGGGAGCGACAGGATGCGCCTCGGGCAACCACACATGCATCGGCATGATCCCCGCCTTGGCGCCGAAGCCCAGCAGCCCCAGGAAAAACAGCAGGACGCATGTCGTCATTTGCGATGCGTCAAAGGCGCCCGCGAAACTGGCGAAGGAAGTCGAACCGGCTCGCGCCGCGAATACTCCGAAAGCGGGAATGACGCCGAAAGCCGTTCCGAGATGCGTGGCGACCAGGTACATCCACGCGCCATGCCGCGTCTGCGGGTCGCGATGATCAAGACCGACCAGCAGAAACGCCGACAGGCTCATCAGCTCCCAGCCGATCAGAAACAGAACGACGTCAGCCGCGCAAACGGCGATGACCATGCCCGCCACCAGAACGTTCAGCAGCGCGCCCACCGCCCATGTGGCCCCGTTGGGAATCGCGCTGAAAAAGTAACCCCAGGAGTAGATCGCGACCGCGGCGCTGACGAATCCGATCGCAAGCAGAAACCACGCCGACAAGCCGTCGATCATCAGTGACGCGGACCCAATGGGAAGCGGCCAGGCGACGCTCAGCGCCTGCGTCCTCGAAACCGGCAGGAGCACCCGCATGGCCGCGCCGCAGCAAACCAGCCCGGCGACGCCGATGCAGCCGAGGGCGACTGCCAGCGCCGCGGGCGGGCGCCGCGCCATCATGATCGAACCGACCGCACCGGCTGCCAGGAAGATGAGTGCCAGCGGCACTTCGATCACCGTGCGCCCCCCCGGGCCTTGTCGGCCTGGAGCACGCGCCGCTCGATCTCCGCCGATTTCGTGAGGATCGCGTCCTCGGCCGCCCGCCGGTCGAGCAGCTCGCGGAATTGGCCGTCTTGCAGGGCGAACATGAGGTGGCTGAGGAGCGTCAGGTGGATGTGCACGGTTGTGCTGATGATGACGAACAGAACCGTCACCGGTTTCTTGTCCAGTGCACGGTAGTCAATCGGCTGGCTGAGAAATGCGAGCGAGACGCTGGGTTCGGCCAGGCCGAGCACGATCGGGCCGCGCGGGTGCGGAATCGCGACGCCGTTGCCAATGCCGGTGGAGCACAAAGCCTCGCGCGCCAGGAGCACGCTGAGCAGTTCGTCCCGGTCGATCTGCTCCGGCAGTTTCAGCCGCGCACACACTTCGCGCAGCGCCGAAGTCTTGTCGGTGCAGGGGACGTCCTGGAGAACTCCACCGCGCGCAAGGGCGCCTGTCAGCAGCAGGTCGCCGTCCGCCTGCTGGTTTTCATGAAAGAACTCGGGCGCGACCTTGATGCTGCGCGCCGCCGCCCATTCGAGCAGCTCGACGCGGTTCAATCGATAGCGGTCCTTGACCCGGTAGCTCGGCAGCGTGCCGTTGCGAATCCACGCGTAGATCTGGTCCTCGTTGACATTGAGCATCCGTGCGGCGTCTTTGGCGGTCAGATCCATGACCGTGCTCCCTACTTCTTGGCCGGCAGCGCCGTGCGGATGAACAGCTCGGCCAACTGCTTGTCGTCCACCGGGCTGGGCGCCTCCGTCAGCGGACAGAAGAACTCCTGCGTCTTCGGAAAGCTGAACGTGTCCAGCAGGCTGTCCAGTCCGTTCAGCAGCATCACCATGCGGTCCACGCCCATCGCGAACCCGCCGTGCGGCGGCGGACCGTGCCGCAGGGCTTCGAGCAGGAAGTTGAACTTGAGCTTCTGCTCCTCGGGTGTCAGCCCCAGCAGACGGAAAATCTGCGCCTGAACGTCGCTGCGGTGAATACGGATGCTGCCGCCGGCCAGCTCGACGCCGTTGACGACCACGTCGTACGCCTTGGCGCGGACCTTCAGGGGGTCGCTCTCGAGCAGGTGCACGTCTTCGTCCATCGGCGCGGTGAACGGGTGATGCACCGCGTAGTGCCGGCCGTCCTCGGCGTGATACTCCAGCAGCGGGAAATCGACCACCCACAGGAAATTCCACAGGCCCTTCGGAATCAGGTTGCGGCGGCGGGCGATCTCCTCGCGCAGCCGGGCGAGGAACTTGCAGACGTTGGCTTCGGTGTCGGCGGCGAAGAAGATGCAGTCGCCTGCATTCGCCCCGGTTGCGGCCAGTAGTTCGGCGGTGAGCGCCTCGTTAAAGAACTTGGCGACGCCCGTCTTCAGTTGTAGCCCGGCCGCCCCCGGCCGGTCCTGCAGCCCGGCCGCCCCCGGCCGGTCCTGCAGCCCGGCCGCCCCCGGCCGGTCCTGCAGCCCGGCCGCCCCCGGCCGGTCCTGCAGCCCGGCCGCCCCCGGCCTGAGTTCGCCGCTGTTGCCGACGGGACCGCCCGTGGGCGGGCGGGCTACATCGCCCGTGGGCGGGCGGGCTACATCGACCTTGACATACGGCAGCCCGCCGGCGCCGATTCCCTTCAGGATGTTCTGATAGCTGGTCTCGGCCTTTTCGATCTCGCTCTGCGAAATATCCGCGCCGCCGGGCACGACGACGCAGCGCACGCAGCCGCCTTTTTCGATCGGGCCGGTGAACACCTTGAAATCCGTCTTGCGCGCGACCGCGGTCACGTCCCTGATCCGCAGATCGTAGCGCGTGTCGGGCCGGTCGATGCCATACTCCGCCATCGCCTGCGCATACGACATCCGCGGCAGCGGGTTGGGCAACTCGACGCCCAGCATCTCCTTCCACACCACCCGCAGATACCCCTCCGCAACCTTCAGGACGTCGTCCATCTGAATGTAGGACATCTCGACGTCGAGCTGCGTGAACTCGGGCTGGCGGTCCTTGCGGCTGTCCTCGTCGCGAAAGCAGCGGACGATCTGCATGTACTTGTCGAAGCCGCTGATCATCAGGAGCTGCTTGAAAAGCTGCGGCGACTGCGGCAGGGCGTAGAACGTGCCGGGGTGCTTGCGCGACGGAACGAGAAAGTCGCGAGCGCCCTCGGGCGTGCTCTTGGTCAGGAAGGGCGTTTCGATCTCGATGAAGCCCTGCTTGTCGAAATAATCGCGGATGAGCTTGACCGCCTTGTGCCGCGAGATCAGCGCCTTCTGCATCACCGGCCGGCGCAGATCGAGATAGCGATATTGCAGCCGCAGCTCGTCGTTGACGTTGATCTCATCCTCAATCAGAAACCGCGGCGTCTCGGACGTGCTGAGAATGTCGATCTCGTGCACGTTGATCTCGACCGTGCCGGTTTTCATCTTCGGATTGACCATCTCGAGCGGACGGGCCGCGACCTCGCCCCGGATGCAGATGCAGAACTCGCTCCGCAGCCGGCCGGCGGTCTCGTGGGCTTTCGGATCGGTCTGCGGATTGAACTTGATCTGCACGATGCCCTCGCGGTCGCGCAGGTCGATGAAAATGATCCCGCCGTGATCCCGGCGGGTATGAACCCAGCCGGCGAGGACGACGGGCTGGCCGATCCGTGTCGGACCGACCTGACCGCAATAGCAGGACCGCTGATTGTAGGCAAGCGCCACAGGCGTCTCCGGTTGGCGTTGGGAGCAAATTAAGCCGCGTATCTTATCGACATTACGCCGTCATGGGCGAGTGGGCGGATCGCCGCGGCAGGGCGGCACGGATCTGTGCCGCAGCGGCGCCGCAGGGGTGCATCGGGTTTCGGACGGATATGCCCGCCGAGCCCCCCAAATATTGATCGTCACCCCCACCCCCTGCGCCCCGCTGCCCTTGTATGCAGGTCCTTGCGATGGTGCGCGGCCGGCCTTATCATCCCTGATTCGATATCGCTCGGGCCGGGCTGAGGGCCGCCGCATGGGCGCGGCGGCCGTATCCTCAGCCGCAGCAGCGTGGAGACAGGGAACGGCGTATGCACAAGCGTAAACCGCACAAGGGCCTGCAGAAGCGCGTGAAGGTGAGCGCGCGGGGCAAGATCGTGCGTCACCAGAGCTTCCGCGGGCACCTGCTCAGCGGCAAGTCGGGCCGCCGCAAACAGCGCCTCCGCCGGCTCAGGACCGTCGAGGGCAAGTTCGCCCAGAAGCTGCGCATCGCGCTGTGCGTCGAGTAACGCCGCGTCGCCGCACGTTATCGAATCTGAGAGGAGCCATCTTCCATGCCACGAGTAAGACCCGGCGCGGCCACCCGCCATCGTCGCAAGCGGACGCTCAAGAAGGCCAGCGGTTTCTGGGGAACGCGCAGTAAGAAATTCCGCATTGCCAAACAGTTCGTTATCAAGGCCGGGCGATACGCGTTCCGCGACCGCCGGGCCAAGAAGCGCGACTTCCGCGGGCTGTGGATCATCCGCGTGACGGCCGCCTGCGAGGCGCGCGGGACTTCCTACAGTCGCTTCATGAGCGGACTCAAGAAAGCGAATATCCTGCTCAATCGCAAGATGCTGAGCGAGATCGCGATCCACGATGCGGCTGCGTTTGACAAGCTGGTGCAGCTCGTCGGCAAGGCCGCCAGCGCCGCGTAGCATGGACTGCGGGGGACCGGCCTCTGAGCCTGCGAGGACCTGGGTGGGACGGGCGTCTCGCCCGTCCCTGCGCGACCAAGAACGGGCAAGATGCCCGTTCCACCCAATGGTCCCCCATCAGATGTTCGCGATTGGGGTGCTGCTTATGGCTGTCGCCGTTGACCCGCCCGGGGCCGGGTTGATTGAGTACATTCCCACCAGCGACGGCGGCAGCGTCGCCGTCAAGCGTCGGCCGACGCCCGGCGGCACACCCGTTGTCTTTGTCCACGGTCTGGCGGTCAACGCCGACCTGTGGGACCTGCCTGACTGCCGCACCGACGAGTTTGAGTACCGCAGTCTCGCGTCGCTGCTGCACGAACTCGGCTACGACATCTGGCTGGTCAATCTGCGCGGGCACGGCGCGCCGAACATGTATAGCGCCCCGCCCGGCGGGCAGACCGATTGGTGCGTCGATCATTTCATCCTGTATGACATGCCCGCCGTGGTTGATCGCGTGCGAGCGGAGACGGGAAGACGGCCGTTTCTGATCGGCGCCAGCATGGGTTCGATGACGATCGCCGGCTACTTGCAGGGCGCGACGCTGGTCGGCCCGCCGGAAAAAGAGCGCATCATCGCCGACGAGGCGCTCGCCGCCGAACGGCAGCAGACCGTTGCCGGCTGCGTCCTGGTGGAATTCCCGGCTGCGCTGCGCTGGCCGCAGTCGCTGTACCGCGAAGACGGCGGCATGGACTGGCAGAAACTCTGGAACGACTGGCGCCGCGGCGACCCGGCCGTGAACTACCCGTTCGAGGTGCTGTCGCGGCTCGGTTGGCTCCAGGCGGTGATCGAGAGCCTCGGCCGCGTTCCGCTCGACTGGCTGCGCAGCACGCCGGTGCGCGACTACGTCTGGTCGCGGCTGCCGGCGGCGTGGGTGGAGCGGCTGGAGAAGGCGGAGAAGACGATCGTGCAGTCGCTGCTGGGGGCGGCGGGCACGTTCACCGGCGCGACGCACCACCGCGCCGAAGTAATGGTCTCCGGGCGGCGCTTCGTGATCGACGACATGAAGGCCGGCGTTCTGCGGCAGCTCGCCAAGAGCGTCCGCTGCCGGGGGTTCGTCAGCGAGCTGGGCGTCGAGGACTACGTGTACTCGGACCACTACGACGCGATCACGCTGCCGACGCTCGTCATCGCCGGGGGGCGCGACCGGATCGCCAACGCGGGTGTCGTTCGCGACGCGTTCTACGAGCGGATTTCGTCGGAAGACAAGGAGTTCCTGCTCTTCGACGATATTGCGCACGGAGAATTCGAGGCGGCCCCGGTCGCGACGCGCGTCGTCTATCCCGAGATCATCCGTTGGATCGCGGGCAGGATGGACGGCGCACACGGTCAGACAGTTACAGCGCTACGTCGGTGGTTCGCCGACGGATTGCAGGAAGAACAGCCTTAGCCCCGGAGGGGCGGCAGAATAAAGCCCCGGGCGCGAGCCCGGGGAACGCTGAAGAAGGTAGCGTTGTTGTGCTCGCCTGCCCCGGTATTGATGCCGACGGCCCACGTGTATGACTCGCCGCCGGCCGGTACGCCTCAACTCAGCATTCCGGCAATGCAGCCCGTCATCCAGCTCGCCATCGCCCCCGCCAGCATCGCCCGCGGCGCGAGTCGCACCAGGTCGGAGCGGCGGTCCGGCGCCAGCACACCGATCCCGGCGATCTGAATGCCCATCGAGCTGATATTCGCGAACCCGCACAGACAGTAGGTCGCCAGCCGGATCGAGCGCTCGCTCATTCCGCCCGCGGCGACGAGCTCTTTCAAGTGGCCGTAGGCGACCATCTCGTTGGCCGCCATCGCCGTTCCCAGCAGTGCTCCAAAGGGCCGCAGGTCGGCGTTTTCAATGCCGATCAGCCAGGCGATCGGCGCGAACAACCAGCCGAGCAGCACGCGCAGGGTCAGCTCCTGAACGCCGAGCGGCGTCAGGAGGTCGGCGATCGGTTTCACACGGCCCAGCGCCGTCAGCCCGATGTCGATCACGGCCATCAGCCCGACGAACGCAATCAGCATCGCCAGCACGTTGATCGCCAGTTGCATGCCCTGTGACGCGCCGGCGGTGGCGGCGTCGAGTCCGCTGCGCGTTTCGCGCGTCAGCTCCACGCGGGCGCGGCCGACGGTCTCGGGCGTGTCGCGCTCCGGCAGCATGATCTTGGCCATGATGAACGCCGCCGGGGCCGACATGAGGCTCGCCGTCAGCAGGTGCCGCGCGAAGGTGACGGCCCTGGTTTCGTCGGCCGCGCCGCCCGGAGTGCTGCCGAGCCAGTCGACGTAGACGCCCATGACGCCCATCGAAATCGTGGCGAACCCGCCGGACATGACGGCCATCAGTTCAGAGCGCGTCATGCGCGAGAGGTAAGGCCGGACGAGCAGCGGTGCTTCGGTCTGGCCCAGGAAGACGTTGGCCGCGCCGGAGAGGCTCTCCGCGCCGCTGACGCCCAGCGTGCGGTTCAGCAGCGCCGCCATCACGCCGACGACGCGTTGCAGGATGCCGTAGTGATAGCCGATCGCCGAGAGCGTCGAGAACACGACGATCGTGGTCATGATCTTGATGCCGGCGACGGCTTTCCAGGCGACGTCCGCGTGATTTCCCGCCAGCGGTCCGAAGACGAACGCGGCCCCAGCGTCGGCGCCGCGCAAGATGACATTGACGCAGTGGCCGACGGCGTCGAAAACGGCCCGGCCCGAGTCGGTTCTCAAGACGAGCAACGCCAGCGTGAACTGAAGCAGCAGGCCGCCGAGAATGATCTTCACCGGCACGCGCCGCCGGTCGCTCGAAAGCAGCCACGCGATGAGCATGAGCACGAAGAGGCCGAGCAAGCCGCGCGACAGGGCCATGGCTACTCACGAATCGAGGGGAGCAGGAGACGCCGGGTCGGCGGGATTGTGGCGCGTGTCGCGGCGGCTGCCAAGGGCCGCGCCGTTGGTGGAGATTTCGGGCACTGCTAAAGTTAACTTTGGCAGTACCAGATTTCGGGTGGGACGGGCGTCTCGCCCGTCCACGCGGTCAGGAACGGGCAAGATGCCCGTTCCACCCGAAAGAGTTCACAGGCTCTCTCGCCCGTTCGTGCGCGTGGCGAACGGGCACGATTCGCGTTCCATCCGATCAGGGTTGGCCGGCGGCGCGGCGGGCGCGATCGCGGACGCGGGCGGTCTCCGCGCGTTTGGCGGCAAGGTCGGCTTTCTCCCAGAAACGCGCAGACTTGGGCGACTTTTCGTGCAGGATGGCGCAGAGCGCTTCGTAGGCCTGCACGTGCCGCGCGTCGAAGGACTCGTTGAGCGCATCGGCCAGGGGTGCGCAGGCCGCCGGCGAGCAAGCCGCCAGGGCGGTGGCGGCGTCGCGGTCCGCCGCAGCGCGGTCGAGCAGAGCGTTGACCGGGGCGTTGGCGCGCGCTCGCGGCGAGGCGGGCGGCGCGGCCTGGGCGACGGATGCGGCGAGCAGCAGGCTCAGCAACCGGCCCGTCGCTCGCGCCCGTGGCAGCCCTGATCGTGGCGATTTCAGGCTCATGATGGCGATGCTCCGCATGGGTACCGACGCGACGCGTGCCCGAGTCAGAACGCGACGCGTGCTTCGGTCCGAACGCGACGCGCAAGCGAGCGCGTCGGCCTGCGCGCCTCGATTTGCGGCGCTGCCTGCCGCCGCGCTCGCTGGCGCTTCGCGTTCTGACTCGCGCACGTGTCGCGTGCGTGCACGCCGGGCCGTTCAACGCACGCCCGTGGCCGTCATGCGCAGCAGCTCTTTGCGCAGGCGATAGGCCGGGAAGTCGTGTTCCTCGTAGCACTCGTCGAACAACCCGGCCGCGCGGTAGGCCGCGACCGCGTGTCGATTCTCCGGGAAGACGATCAGCGTCACTTTTCGCGCCGCGTGTCGATGAAAGGCATTGAGCAGAAGCAGGCGCGTGAGTTGCTTGCCCAGGCCACGGCTGCGCTGCGCGGGGTCGATGATGAGGTGCCCCAGCCAGTAGCTGCGCTCCGCCGTGTTGAGCACGTTCATCTCGCCATAGCCGACGATAACGCCCGCTTCGCCATCGGTCAGCAGCAGCGGCTGGCGGCCGGGCGACTGCCAGCCGCGGATCGTGGCGGGCGTGATCGGCGGTGCACTGGATGGCGCCAGCCAGAAGGCGTCCTGCTCGGTTCGCACCCACGACGCGACCTGTTCGGCCGCCTGCGAGAAAAAGGGATCGAGCCGCAGGCGGCGGACGTTCGGGCGGTAGATGGTCGGGCGCGCGGCCATACGAAATACCGAATGGCGAAGGGCGAATTTCGAAAGGCCAAAGACCGGAGGTCGAAACCCAACGGCCAACTCGGCGGCTGGGCGCCATCAAGGTGCCATGCCACCGCCTTTGGTTGGGCATGCCGACTCGATGGCCGTCAGCATGGCGCCCATGGCACGTGTGCATTGGGCCTTCGGCCTTTAGCCTTCGGCCTCCTTTGATAGAGTATCACAGCATGAACACTCCAGTCGAGACGATTCGCGGATATCCGGTCCAATTGCGCAGGCCGGTGGTCGGCGGGCGGACCTTTGAGCTGGTCGGTCCGGCGAACTATGAGTCGCTGGTCGATGATCCGCGCGTCGCGGAGCGCTTCCGCCAGGACGAGTACATGCCGTACTGGGCTGAATTCTGGCCGGCGTGCCTGATCCTGGCGGACGCGGTCGCCGACTGGCCGGCGGCCGGATCGGGCCGGCCGCGCTTGAACGTCCTGGAACTGGCGTGCGGGCTTGGGCTGGTTGGCCTCGTCGCGGCGGCGGGGGGGCACCGCGTCACGATGTCGGACTATGACGAAGATGCGCTGGCGTTCGTGCGCGAGAGCGCGCGGCGCAGCGGCATTCCGACGCCGGAGACGCGCTACATCGACTGGCGCCAGCGATACGATGACCTGCGGCCGGACCGCATTGTGGCGTCCGAAGTGCTCTATGAGACGCGCAGCATCAAGCCGGTGGCTGAGTTCATCGCGTACCACCTTGCCGACGACGGCCTGGCGCTGATCTGCGATGCGAACCGCTCGACGGCGGGGTTGTTCGACAGCATCGCGCGCGACTGCGGATTGAGCGTGCGGGAAGAGCAGATTCACCGGCCGGCGGCGGGCGGATGGCCGGCGGTGGAGGGCAGGCTGTTCAGAGTCAGTCGTAAGACTTCAGCTTGACCGGAAGTTCAAATCACCCTTCGCCCATGAACTCCCGCGCCAGCATTCGATGAAAGTGATGCGTTCCCTGTTCGCGCGACGGCGAGTAGCGCGCCCGGCCGAAGAGCCGCGACGCCATGCCGCGTTGAACAGCCTCCACGATCGCCTCGTCTTCGCGCTCGACGCGGTCCAGGCCTGCGCCGGCGCCGGACTCGAGCCTGGATTCGTCCAGCACGTAGGTGAGGAACGAGACGCGCGTGCGATCGACCGCCAGCGGCTTCACCACATTGATCGACAAGCCCCACGGGTAGAAGTTCAGCATCAGGTTCGGATACAGCCAGAAGTAGTACCCCGCAATCGCTTGCCCGTGATCGACATGGCCCGCCGGCGGCGTGATACAGGACTCGCCGCCGCGCGCCAGGCCGATCTGCACGCTTCCGGCTTCAAACAACTCGGTGCGGTAGCTGCCGTAGTCGATCACGTCGGCGAGCGAGGCGTGAACGTATGGGATATGGAAGCCTTCGAGGTAGTTTTCGCAATAGAGCGCCCAATTGGCCCGGACCAGATAGTCGCGGCTGCGCGACGCGTCGAATTTCAGAGCGTGCAGCGCCAGCCAGGCCACTCGCCGGATCACCGGCGCCAGCCAAGTTTCGAACGGCGCCCGTGGTCCAAGCGAAGCAAAGATCAGGCGGTCCCATGCAACGCCGTGGGCAACCTCGGGCAGGTGATCCGTGGGGCCCGGAAAACCCTCGACGTCGTCGAACTCCGGCATGCTGTGAAAGCGGCCGTCCAGCCCGAAGCGCCGGCCGTGGTAGCGGCAGCGAAGCGATTTCTCGTGACCCGGCAGCTCGCACACGAGCATGCCGCGGTGCGTGCAGACGTTTGAGAGGCAATGAAGGCGATCCTGTTCATCGCGCGAGAGCAGCAGCGGCTCGTTCACGCTTCCTTCGAGCAGCGTGAGGGGATGCACCTGTCCGGGCACGCGGACGGCGTCCATGTCCGCGGCGAATTGCCATGATGGGCGGAAGACGCGCTCGATGCACTTCTCGTGAAACGCCGGGCTGGTATACAGCTCCGCCGGCGGGCCGGCGGCGCGGCGAATATCCGGGTTGATCTCGAAGTGCGGCCGGTTCATCAACGCGCAGTATAAGGGGCCTCGCAGGGCGCGTCGCGCGGCCGCCGGACCGGCCGCGCGCCCTTCCTGAAGTCGTCCTATCGCGCTGCACGCGCCGTCAGAACCCGCTCAGTCGCCCGATGAACGGGTTAATGTCGAGCACGTCGACCGAGTCATCCGCGTTCAGGTCGCCGTTCAGGATGCTGCATCCGGGATACGCCGCCGCGAACGCCGCCGGATCGGAAAGCGCCAGGACGAACGGATTGATATCCAGGATGTCCACGGTGCAATCGCAATTCATGTCCGCCAGCAGCACGCTGGTCGCCAGCGCGACGAATCGGCCGGCGTCATCGAGATTCAGCCAGCCGACATTTTCCGCCCACGCGAAGCCGCGAAAGCGGCAGCCGCCGCCGGCGGACATTTCCGCCAGCCGCGCCGGTTGCGGCGGCGCGGCGAGACCGCCGCCGGCGAAGTTGACCCAGCCGACGTTTTCGCCCCACGCGAGTCCGAACAGCTCGCGCGTGTCTGGATCGAGATTCACGCCGAAATCGTAGGAATCGACATTGGCATACTGCACGCCGTCAGCCGGCGCGCCGTCGCCCAGATTCAGCCAGCCGGTGTTTTCGCTCCAGACAAAGCCGGACAGAATTCGCTGCCGCGCGAGGACGCCGTCGCCGGCGGCCGGCCGCTCGTGTCTCCAGTTGGTCCAGCCGATGTTCTCGGCCCAGGCGAATGCGTTTGCCGCGTCGATGTTGGATTGCGCCGGCCCATTCGCGCTCAGCACGGCCGCCAGCAGCAGCAGGCAGAAGAGAGGTTTCATTTGTTCACTCCTGTTTGTGCCGCGGTTAGTAGTCGTAATTGGCGTGCGGTCGGTCGCTGGTGCCGATGTTGCCGGCGTTGACGATCGGACCGACGGTGTTGCCGACGACGATCATGAAGTTCGCCATGCTGTTGCCGCTGGCGGAGTTGCGCACGACGAGGTTGCCGGCGGATTGGATTTCGATCCCGGTCACGTTCCCGGTGATGTTGTTGCCGTCGATACGCGTCCGCTCGCCCAGCGAGTTCACGCGAATCCCCGCCCGGCTGCTGGTCAGACCGGCCGTCCCGTTTCCGCTTGCGTTGCTGTTGAGCACGACGCAGTCGCCGGCGACCTCGAAACCGTCGCCGCCGTTGCCGGCCGCCGTGCAGCCGATGATGGTCGACCCGGCCGACGTGACGATCCCATCCAGGTCGTTGCTGCTGGCGGTGCAGTTGCTGATCACGGAGCGCGTCCCCGCGAACATGCCCTGGCCGTTGCCGATCAGCGAACACCCGCTGAAGGTGCTCTCGCCGAAGGAGAAAATCCCGAAGTTCGGACTGCCCGTCACGAGACACCCGTTCACGACCGCGCCGTCCACGAAAAACCCGATGTTCGGATTGTCGATCGCGGTGCAGTTCGTCAGGATCGCCCCGCCCTGCGCCATCACGCCGATGAAGCTGTTGTTTCGCAGCGTGCAGTTCACGATGGACGCCCCGCTGCCCGCGGTAATCCCGAAAGAGGCGTTGCCTGCCGCGGTCACGTTCTCGATCCGCTTGTTGGTCGCGTCGGAGAGGTCAATCCCGTCGCCGAAATTGCGAACCGTGCCGTTGCGGACGACGATGTTCTCGACGCCCTCGGCCGCGCGGACGCCGTCCGACGCACCAGCGCCGGCAATGTCAAACCCCATCAGGTCAAGCGTCACGTGGCTCGCCGCGATCTCGACCGCCGTGAGGTTGGTCGAAATGTTGCCGGTGAGATAGTAGGACCCCGGCTGCGTGATCCGATAGAGCACGCTGCCGCCGCCGGGCGTGGTGTCGGCGCCGATGGGCGTGCGCGGCTCCACCTGCGAGAGTGTTTTCATGGTGGAGGTGATCGGCCCCGGCGGGGGGTTCAGATCGCCCGCACGGGCCAGGAGCGGCCAGCCGCCGAGCAGAGCGAGCGAAATGACGCGTCGAACATCTGAGCTGCGAAACATGATGTGCCTCCTGCGACACAAGCGGAGCGCCGGCCGACGTGAGCGCGAAGCGTCCGCGTCGTGATGGGCGCGCGTCCGGACGCGACCGCACCGCCACCACGGCACACATCGAGCGAGAATCGGCCTGCAAACTCCTGAGAGATGAGCACGCGAAGCGGCCCTGCTGCTCGAACACTAGCCGGTTTTTCGAGAAATGCAAGAAGATTCTGGCAGTCCGAGCCCGCCGCGCCAACGCCGCGTGCCCACAGTTTGTTGCAGGCTCGGTGGGCGCATCTGTCCGAACCCGCCGCGCCAAGCGGCGGGTTGACTTCCCGGCCTGTGTGACCCCGTTCGCTTGCGATCTTCACTCCGCCGCCTGGCGGGGCGGGTTCGGACAAACGGCCCAACCAGCCTGCCGCCGGCGCGAACTCCTACTTCGCGGGTTGCTATCGCGGGTACTTATCTGGACGCTGGTCGCCAACAAATGCACCCGATTTTTTTTCAGACCGGTCTCGTCCATCAGCTACGATAGGTGCGGGTTCCGTCTGCCGGACATCCGCCGATCTCTTTTCATTTGTCCGCCCGAAGTCCGCCGGAAGCGGAAGGAGAAGCCATGTTGTTTCATGTGTCTGGTCCGCGCTCGCTCTCGTCATGTATTTTGGGTTGCGTGGGTTTACCGATCGCCTTGGCGCTGGCGCCGGCGGCGACCGGGGCCGAGCGTGGACCGACGGGCGAAACCTGTGAGGATGCGATCCTCATCTCGCTGGGCAGCATCGACAACTACACCGGGTTGCGGAGCGATGACGGTGACTCCGGCGGTTGTTTCGGCCTGGGTGACGACTCGCCCGACGTGTACTTTCTGTTCTTTGCCAATACGCCCGGTCCGCACACGATCGAGACCTGCGGCGGCATCACCAATTTCACGACCGTCCTGTCGGTTCACACCGGTTGCCCGACCGGCAGCAATAACCTGATTGTCTGCGACATCAACAGTTGCGGCGACGGGGCGTCGACCGTCACGATCAACGCGCTGCTCGACACGCCGTACTACATCCGCGTTGGCGGGCTGCTGAGCGACGAAGGCGATTTCACCCTGACCGTCATACCCCCGCCCAACGAGCCGTGCGACTGCAAAATCGCCGAGCCGATCTTCGGCAACACGTTTTTCGCCGGCTCAACCACGGGCGAACCGACCTGCACAGGGGAGCCGTGCTTCGCCGGGTCTCCTGCAAAGCTGTACGCCTACACGCCGGATACGAGCGGACTGGGGATTCTCGACACGTGCAGCGCAGCCACGAACTTCGACACCACGCTCTCGATCCACTCCGGCTGCCCGATGACGCCGGAAAACATGCTCGCCTGTAGCGATGACAATTGCGGTACGCGATCCAGCCTGACCTACTGCGCCACCGCCGGCCAGACCTACTACATCCGCGTCGGCGGCTACGAGGGCGATTTCGGCGATTTCGAGCTGCTGGCGATTGTCGTGGACGTTCGCGTCACCGAGGGTCCGTTCCAGAATCCAGCCAACGGGCACTGGTACTACCTCACCAGTTTTGGAAGCTGGTCGCACCATGAACAGTTGGCCATCGGCCGCGGCGGGCATCTCGTCAGTATCAATGACGCCGCGGAGAATGAGTGGGTCCGTTCGACCTTCAGCCCGGCGGGCGGGTTTGACCGGTCATTCGTCATCGGCATCAACGACGCCGCCGTCGAAGGCACGTTTGAATGGAGCAGCGGCGAACCGGTGACGTACACGAACTGGGCCGCGGGCGAACCGAACGGAGGCGCGTTTGAGAACTATGGCCAGATGGTTCCGAACGGCACGTGGAACGATGTTGAGGACTGCCCGGTGATCGGCGACGCCGTGATCGAGGTCGAGTCGCTGATGCTGCCCGGAATCCTGGGCGGACCGGTCCGCAATCCGGCCAATTGCCACGATTACTACATTACCCATCAGGGAACCTGGATTGAGGCGCAACTGGTCGCGGAGTCGATCGGCGGCGATCTCGCCACGGTCGACGACGTCGATGAGAACACCTGGCTTGTCGACACGTTCCGCTTCTGGACCAAGACGGAGCGCCCCTTCTGGATCGGCCTCACCGACCGGAACGTCGAAGGTACGTTCGAGTGGGTGGACGGCACACCGGTGGGCTTTACCAACTGGAATCCCGGCGAACCCAACAACCTGGGCAACGAGGATTACGTGGCGGTGAATGACTTCAGCATCAACGGCTGGAATGACGCCCACAGCGGCGACTTCATCCCCGGCGTGATCGAAATCGCCGCGCCGCATTGCCCCTGCCAATGCCCGCTGGGCGACATGAACTGCGACGGGGCGGCGAACGTGCTGGACATCAACCCCTTCGTGCTGGCGCTGCTCGACCCGGTGGCGTACGCCAATCAGTATCCCGAGTGCGACGTCAACAACGCCGACATCAACGGCGACGGGTTTGAGAACGTGCTCGACATCAATCCGTTCGTCGCGCTGCTTCTGGGCGGAGGGTGAGAATCGGTCGTCGGGTGGTGAACGATCGCCGCTGTCGTGCGGGCGCCGCTTCGATCCGTCAGATGCCCAGCCAGCGGATGGCGGCCAGGAAGAACGCCAGCGCCAGCACGCCTGCCGCGGCGAGCCGCATCGAGGCGTGCTTCGCGCGCGGGCGCTTGGCCGAGACTTGAGCGGATTGCGGCCGGACGATCGGGAATCCATCGTCGCCGGCGAGCACCTGGGCGATCAGCAGATGGGCCTGGAACTCGCTCAGGCCGATGCGCCGCGCCTCGTCGATGATCTGCTCGCGGCGCGAGTGCCGCAGCAGCCCATCCTCGAGCGCATCGCCGATGCGTCGCGCGAGCAGGACGACCGCGTCCGGCGCGTGGCGCTGTTCGGAGAGATGCTGGGACTGCCGGGCCGGGTCGCGCAGCGCCGCGTACGCCACGTGCAGCCGATCGAGGTCGGCCGAGGCTTGCTCGCGGCAGGCGGGGTGGTGCAATCGATCGAGCAACGTCCGGCGGCGCAGAAGAAACTGCCGCTCGACCTCGGCGGGGCCGTATCGTCCGGGCGCGAGTCCCAGAATAGCGAAGTAATCTTGGCGTGCCATGCTTCTGTCCGGCCTCCTCAAGCCGTTCAGTGCATCATTGGCGCGTCGATTGCCCAAGGCAATTGGGAGTTGAGCTAAGATTTGGAACGCGTGTGGCGAGCAGTTGCGGCACACGCCGCCGGCCGGGCGGCAGACGCCGGCGGCCGGCCCTCTTTTCCGAACCCGCCGCGCCAAGCGGCGGGGTGACGATGGTACGCGAGCGGCGTCACACAGGCCGGGGACGTCACCCCACCGCTTGGCGCGGCGGGTTCGGACAGAACTGCTTGCCGAGCCTGCACGCTCCCCCACGGTCGCGGCTCGAATCAACTACTCCTTGTCGCCGTCCGCGCCGCGCTCCCAGCCATCGGCTTCGGTGGCGGCGCGGATCTGCTCGCCCGCGGCGCGATCGGGGACGGCGGTGAAGCTGCCCAGCAGGAGATAGGCGGACGGCTTGCTCCATCCGCCGAGCAAGCGGCTGACCTCACGGAGCACCTGCATTCGCAGGCTGCCGCGGACCCGTCCGCCGTCGATGCGGTAGAGGGCTGCGATGCCCGTGCGCGAGACGAAGCGGCTCTCCAGGGGGCCGATGCGCACGGCGGCCCGCAGCTCGTCGCGCGAGACGAGGTAATTTCGCGCTTTACCTGTGGGTGGCTTCTCGAATCGCAACGTCATGTGAAACTGGAAATTCAGCAGGTCATTGAAGGGCGAGCGGAAGCAGCGCCGCAGCGCGACCCAGACGCGCCCGTCGTCATCGGTCCACCAGTAACACTCGCTCAAATCCAGTTTCGCGATGCGCGGGTCGGGCGGGTCGATGGAGGTGAAGTCGAGCGAGGCCAGCTCGATTCGGCCGGTGCCGGCGCAGCCCGAAAGCCAGATCAAGCCGGCGCAAAGGCATAGCGCCGCGGCGGCGCTGCACCGGCGAGTGTCGACTGGTGAATTTCGAATGTTCAGCGTGGGCACGGGTGGTCCGTTGAGAATTCCGGCCGGCACGGGGGCCGGCCGCTACCGTCAGCCGGCCTTGTAGCCCGGCCGCCTCGGCCGGGCCGCGGCGCGGCCGGGGCGGCCGGGCTACGTCCGCGAACCGGCCGAGGCGGCCGGGCTACGACCGCGAACCGGCCGAGGCGGCCGGGCTACAACGCATGGGACAGCGGGAACTGGCGGCACAGGTCGCGGACCTGCTGGCGCACGCGGCCGACGCGCGCCTCGTCGCCTCCGCTCGAGAGCGCCTCGTGCAGCAGCTCAGCGACGGACTTCATCTGGTCGGCCCGCATACCGCGCGTGGTCAGGGCCGGCGTGCCGAGCCGCAGCCCGCTGGTTTGCGTGGGCTTGCGCTCGTCGAAGGGGATCATGTTCTTGTTCACGATGATGCCGGCGGTTTCGAGCCAGCCTTCGGCCTGCTTGCCGGTCAGGTCCGGGTGCGCGGCGCGCAGATCGACGAGCATCAGGTGGTTGTCCGTTCCGCCTGAAACCAGGCGATAGCCGCGCGATTGCAGCGCATCGGCCAGGGCCTGCGCATTGGCCAGAATCTGCTGCTGATAGGTCTTGAACTCGGGCCGCAGCGCTTCGCCGAAGGCCACCGCCTTGGCGGTAATCACGTGCATCAGCGGGCCGCCCTGCGTGCCGGGGAAGATCCACTTGTCGATCGCCGCCGCGTCCGCGGCGCGGCACAGGATCAGCCCGCCGCGCGGGCCGCGCAGCGTCTTGTGCGTCGTGCTGGTGACGTAGTCTGCGCACGGCACCGGCGTCGGATGCAGTCCGACGGCGATCAATCCGGCGATGTGCGCAATGTCGGCCATGAGCCGCGCCCCGACCTCGCGCGCGATTTCGGCGAACGCCTGGAAGTCGATGGTTCTGGGATAGGCGGACGCGCCGGTGATGATCAGTTTCGGCTTGCAGTCCAACGCCAGCCGCCGCACGTCCGCCATGTTGACGCGTTCGTTGCCGCGCTCGACGCCGTAGTGAACGATGTTGTACATCGTGCCGCTGAAGTTGACTTTCAACCCGTGCGTCAGGTGGCCGCCGTGGGCCAGGTCGAGCGAGAGGATCGTGTCGCCGGGCTGAAGGCAGGCGAGGAACACGGCCGTGTTGGCCTGGGCGCCGGAGTGCGGCTGCACGTTGGCGTGCTCGGCGCCGAAGAGCTTCTTAAGCCGATCCCGGGCGAGGTCTTCGACCGCGTCCATGTTCACGCAGCCGCCGTAGTAGCGCTTGCCGGGATAGCCCTCGGCGTACTTGTTGGTGAAGACCGAGCCGGCGGCGGTGCGCACGGCGATCGATACGTGATTTTCGGAAGCGATCAGTTCGAGCGTGTTCTGCTGCCGCTCTTCCTCGCGGCGGATGATCTCCGCCACCTGCGGGTCGGTCGTCTCAAGCGGCTGGGCGAGAAACTTGTCCATCGGTTGCCTCGGTTATTTGCCGCCGCCGGCGGGTGATTCGGGCGGAGCGAATTCGGCGAGCAACTCGCTCAGCAACTCGCGTTCGAGGTTGCGGTCGCGGCGGACGCGGGTCCAGACCGAATTCTGCCGGTCGCTGGTGGCGGCGTCGCGCTCGATCGCCGTGCCGGAGGAGGGATAGTCATCGAATCGTCCGGTGGGCGTCTGCTGCTGCGTGGCGCGGGTGGTGTCCTGGCGTTCGATGTCGATTCGCAGCCGCGCCAGAGTTCCCGCGGCGCGCGGCGCCAGGGTCAGCGTGGCGACGCGCCGCATGCGCGAGCTGCCGCCGCGAAAATCGCGCGCCGTGCCGCTTTCATTTCGCGTGTCGAATTCGGCCGGCGCCGTGACGATGCGGCCGGCGCGGGCGTCGAGCTGCTCAAGTCGTCCGAACTCGCGTCGCAGAATGGTCGCCGCGGCCGCGAGGACCTGGTCATTGCCGGCGGACTCGACCAAACCGGTCTGATAGGGTTCGGGTTCGAGCGTTGCGTCCGTGCCGCAGCCGGCCAGTGGCGGCAATACGAGCAAAGCGAATGCGAGCCAAGCTCCGCGGCGCGAAGCGCGTGGGCTGCACCGGCGCAGCTCGCGCGTGTCGCAGTGCTTTTCGGCATGCCGCGCGCACTCAGGCGGAGTCATTGCGACCTTCTACGGCTTCTTGCCGGGTTTGCGACTGTCCGACTTTCCGCCGGGTGACATGGGAACCGGCTTCGGTTTCGGCGGACTGAGGTCGTCCTTGCCCTCGCCGCCGCCGGCTTTGCCGGTGCGCGCGGGGCGTTCGTCTTCGGGGGCGGGCTGAGCGGGAGGCGCGTTGTTCGGCGGCGGGTTCGCATTGCGGCGGTTGCCGGCGGGAGGTTTGGCGTCGTCAGCCGGGCGGGCCTTGCCGGCCGGCTCGCGAGTTGGCGGCGGCGCGTCGGCGGCGGGCGCGGGCTCTGCGGGTTTCTTCGGTGCATCAGCATCTGCGGCGGCGTCATCGTCCTGCGGAGGCGGCACCGGCTCGAGCAGCTCCGGGGGAAGGCGGAGATTGTCGGCGGAGCCTTTTTGCGCCGGTTCGTCGAGCGCTTTGCGCTGCGGATTGAGGCGTGATGATGACCGCGGCTCGGCGGAGCGCGGCGCGGGCTGAGGCTCAGTGGTTCGAGACGGGACGCGGGTCGTCGGCGCGGCGGCGGCGGGCTGGACTGGATCGAGCAGCGCCCGGGGCAGCGACACGTCGTCGGTTGAGAAGCGGCCGCTGTCGCGCGGCGTCTGGCGCGGCGCCGGCGGAGGAGCGATGGGGGCGCCCTCCGGCAGGCGCGGCGGCGGCAGCGGGCGCTGACCGCGGAGCATCAGGTAGTAGCGCGAGATGATCGAGCCGCTGCGATCTTCGAGCGCCGCCTGCTCGAGGCTCTGCAGGCCGCTTTCGCGACTGCCGCTGTGATATTCCAGGTAGCCCAGCAGGAATCGCAGCCGCGGATCCTCGCGCTCTTTCAGCCTTCGCATCATGTCGGCGCGGCGGATGTCGACGGTTTCGCCGCCGCCCAGGAGGGTCGTCAGGTCGAGCGTGAATTTCGTGATGTCCGGGAAGCGCTCAAGACCGCGCGTGATGAATACTGATGCGCTCAGGTAATCGCCGGCGGCCAGCAGCGCGTGGCCCTTGCCCAGCAGCGGCAGCGGGTTTCCGGGATCAAGCCGGCTGGCCGCGTCATAGCGCTCCGCCGCCTCGTAATAGTTCCCGATCTCCATCGACGATTCGGCCCGCAGCAGTTCGTCGTTCACGGCGGTCGACGTTCCCGTGGCGAACGACTTCACCGGCTGGCGCGCGACGGCGGCGATGAACTGCTCGGCCTGCAGCGTCGCACGCTGATGGAGCGTCTCGGCGTAGTAGGGGTTGTCACGGATGGCGGACTGCATCTCGCTGAACCAGGATGCCGCCGGGTCACGGATCAGGGCGAGTGCGAGCTGCATGTCCGTGAAGGCGTCGTAGCCGGGCAGCACGCTCGGGTTCGCGACACGGAAGCCGGTCGACGGCGGCTCAGGCGTCTCGCCCGAACCGCGCGGCGCACCGAGCACGCCTGTCCGGCCGGCGCGCTCCGGCCGCTGGAGGCGGCTCGAAAGATCGAGCACAGGAAAACGGGGGTCGATCGCCTTCTGGATCACTTGCGGGGTCTGCCCGGGGGCGATGCGGTCCGCGGGCGTGCCGAGGATCGGGCTGCTTCCCAGCGGCTCCGGCTCTGCAGCGGCGCCGGTGCGCAGTCGCGAGTCGAGCGTCGGCTGCGGGCGGGAGAGCGTATCAAGATAGGGCTGATTGAATGCGGTGGACGTGACCGGCGCCTGCGTGGCCGGTCCGAGACCGAAAAGACTGCTCGAAAGCGTGCGATTGCGGACCGGGGTGGGCAGGCCCGTGATCTGACGCTGAAGAGCCGTGGCCGGGTTGGAGTCGATGCGCGAGTCGATGGGGCCCGCTCCGATTCGGCTGAGGCCGCTTAAGCCGCTGCTGTCGCCCACGTCGCCGCGGAGATACCCGCCGGTGGGGGCCAGGGTGCTCGGATCGTAATAGGAGCGGGCCACCAGTCCTCCAAGCGGTGCGCTCGAATCGGCGAGGCTCACGGAATCACGCCGAAATTGCGCGAGTGTGCCGCTGGCCAGCGTTCCGCGAAACGAGTTCACGTCCCCGATGGGTGAGTAGCTCTGAAGCGACAGGCCTCGACCGACGACGCCGGTCGCCAGGGCGTTTCCGCTCATCAGCGGCGAGACGGGGCGGCTGTAATTGAAGCGGTCGCCGACCGCCGGATTACGGTCAAGAAGCCGGCCATCGCCGGCGGGGTACTGCGCCGACGCCGCGACTGCCAGAGCACAGATTGCCCCGGCGGCGACTGCGATTCTGAGACAACGCATAGTGCACCTCAGGCTGCGTCCATTCTATCGGACGGCAATGCGACCGGTCGGACCTGCAGCCTTGGGACTCAAGCCGAGCAGATTATAACGCGGGGATCGGGTAGCGGGACGACGCCGGTAGCAGCCGGCCCCCGCGCCGGCTGAGGCGGTAGCGGCCGGCCCCCGTGCCGGCCGTAGGTCGCGGAGGAACGTCGCGTGCCGGCCCACGGCCGGCACGGGGGCCGGCCGCTACCCCTGTTCGAAGAGCGGCGTCGATAGATATCTCTCGCCGAACGACGCCAGCACGACCACGATCAGCTTGCCCTTGCTCTCCGGCCGCCGTGCGACGATGTCCGCCGCGCACAGCGCGCCGCCGGAGCTGATGCCGCCCAGGATGCCCTCTTCGCGCGCGGCGCGGCGCGCCCAGGCGAACGAGTCATCGTTCGAGACGTGCACGACGTCGTCGATCATGTCGAGATTCAGAATCTCCGGAATGAAGCCCGCCCCGATGCCCTGGATTTTGTGCGGGCCGGGCTGAAGCGGCTGGCCGGCGCGGGTCTGAGCGATGACCGGCGAGTGCACCGGCTCGACCGCGATGCACTTGAACGACGGCTTGCGCTTCTTGATCACCTCGCCGACGCCCGTCAGCGTCCCGCCCGTTCCAATGCCGGCGACCAAAATATCCGCTTTGCCGTCGGTGTCGTTCCAGATTTCCTCCGCCGTGGTCTTGCGATGAATCTCGACGTTGGCGGGATTGCGGAACTGCTGCGGCATGTAGGAATTGGGGGTCTCTTTGATGAGGGCCTCGGCCCGCGCCACGGCGCCGCGCATGCCCTCGGTGGCGGGCGTCAGCACCAGGTCCGACCCAAGCGCCTTCAGCACCGTTCGGCGTTCCATGCTCATGCTCTCGGGCATGACCAGCACCAGCCGAATGCCCTTGGCGGCGCAGACGAAAGCCAGGCCGATGCCGGTGTTGCCGGAGGTCGGCTCGATCACGGTGGTGACGCCCGGCTTGATCGCTCCGCGGCGGATGCCGTCTTCGATCATGGCGACGCCGATGCGGTCCTTGACGCTCGAGAGCGGGTTGAAGAACTCGAGCTTGGCGTAGACCTCGGCGTGCGACTGGATAATGCGGTTGATGCGCACGAGCGGGGTGTTGCCGATGGTCTCGGTGATGTCTCGGAAGAGTCGGCCCATTTTCGTCTCCAGAATCGCCGCGGCGGGTTGAACGCTTGTAATTCTCGGCCAAGCCTATTCCAATGTCAACGAAGTCCGGCCGACGCCCGAGCACGGGCACTGATCGGGTTTGGATCGCGGGCAGACGGCGCGTCTGTCCGAACCCGCCGCGCCAAGCGGCGGGGTGAGGTGCGCGCGGCGTTCGGCGTCAGTCGATATTGCGCCGCCGCGAACGCGCCCGGACATCACCCCGCCGCTTGGCGCGGCGGGTTCGGAAAGAAACGCCGCCCGCTCGGAAAGACGGGCACACCCCCGGAGCACGGAGATTGCTGAATGCAGACATCGACCAACGCGATCGCGGAAATCCTGCAGTTCATGGTGGCCATCGGATTCGTCGCCGCGATTATTTACGGCGTAATCCGCGGACTCACGTTTTAGCGCGGCGGCGCCCGACCACGAACGGGCTGTCAGTGGTACATCGCGCTCTCGCTTTCACATGGGGAGCATCGGCGTCCCGCCGGTGCGCACCGGCGAGACGCCGATGCTCCCCGAAAACGAGATCGTGACGTCATGCAGAACTTTGAAGTCGCGATCGTCGTCGCCCTGGCTTACCTGATCGGGGCCGTGCCGTTCGGGCTGCTGATCGGCTTGTCGCGCGGCGTCGACGTTCGGCAGGCGGGCAGCCGGAACATCGGCGCGACCAACGTGGGGCGGGTGCTGGGGCGCAAGTGGGGGCTGCTGTGCCTGGCATTGGACGTGCTGAAGGGCTTCACGCCGGCGCTGTTCGCGTCGTTCATGTTCGCGTACGAGCGGGCGGATGCACGGGCGCACGTTTCGGTGCTGCTGGTCGCCGTCGCCGCCGTGCTGGGCCACGTCTTTCCGGTCTGGCTTTCATTTCGCGGCGGCAAGGGGGTGGCGACGACGGTGGGCGTGGCGCTGGGGGTGTACCCGGCGTATTCGATCGCGATGTCCGCGGCGCTGGCGGTTTACGCGATTCTGCGCTTCACGACCGGCCGCGTCTCGGTGGGCTCGCTTGCGATTGCCGTCGTTTTTCCCGCGTCGGTGTACGGGTACGTGCGCTATCGGGCCATGCCGATCGAGCACGCCTGGCCGCTGATCGCCGTTGCGCTGCTGCTGGGGCTGCTCATCATCTTCCGGCATGCGGCGAACATTCAACGCCTGCTGCGCGGGACGGAGCCGGCGACGCACGCGTCGTGACGGTGGCGTGTAGCGTCGGCCCTCCGCGGCCGACGGCGGTGTACGCGGGGTTTTCGCGCATCGAACGACCTGAACGGCGACGTCCGCATCAGCATCACCCGCCGCTTGGCGCGGCGGGTTCGGACAGAGATCGTCGGCCACGGAGCGCCGACGCTACGGCTCTCCACTCAACACCCGCCGCCTACCACCATTGCGGGGTAATGAACCTTCGCCCATGCGGCGTGTCGAGGACTTCAAACTCCGTTCCGTAGATCGCTCGCAGCGCCTCCGCGTTCAGCACGGCCGCCGGCGGTCCGTCCGCCGCCATACGCCCTTCGCGAATCGCGATCACGCGGTCGCACACCGCCGCGGGGAGCTGCAGATCGTGGCTGATGAGGATCACCGCCCGGCCGGCAGCGTGTAACTCGCGCAGCAGCCGGACGAGCTCCACCTGGTGCGCCGGGTCGAGCGACGTGGTCGGCTCATCGAGCAGCAGCGCCTCGGCATCCTGCGCCAGAGCCGCGGCCAGGAGCGTTTTTTGCCGCTCGCCGGCGCTGACGGCGTCGATCGACCGCGTCGCCAGGTCCGCCAGGCCGCAGCGCGCGAGCGCGTCGCGAACGACGGCGTCATCCGCGGCCGACAGCGGCCGCAGCGGCGGAACGTGCGCATAGCGCCCGCCGGCGACGACTTCATGGACGCTCATGGGCGGCAGCCGCTCGGTGGTCTGCGGCACATACGCCGCCAGCCGGGCCCGCCGCCGCGGCGCGATGCGATGCATCGCCGCGCCGTCCCAGGTGATCGCGCCCGCCGCCGGCGGGATCAGCCCCAAAAGGCCGAGCATCAGCGTCGTCTTCCCTGCTCCGTTCGGACCGATCAGCGCGACGCACTGGCCGGCGCGAATGCTCAGCGACACGCCGTGAATGACATCTTGTCGGCCACGCCGCAGCCGCGCGTCGCGGCAGACCAGCTCCCATTTCCCGTTCGCGCTGGCGGGCGTGTTCATCGCGGCGGCTCCGAGATCGCGCGGCAGATCGCCTCGAACGTGTGCGCCACGCGCGGCCCGGGCAGGTAGTGCTGTCCGCCGCGGAGCACACGCACGCGCCGCTCGCGCACCGCCTTCAGGTCGCCGACACGTGACCACGCCGCCAGCGCGTCGGCGTCTCCGCCGGGGCGACTGGCGCCGTCCGGATCGAGTTCGATCAGCACATCGGGATCGGTGCTCAGGATGTACTCGAGCGAAAGCGGCCCCCACGGCTGCTGCGTGTCGTTCAGCGCCAGCTTGTGCCCCGCGAGCGCGATCAGATCGGCGTAAAACGAACCAGGCCCGGCGGCGTAGGGCGGCGTTGGCGGCGTGGTGAGCGTGGTTGGGAAGAGCAGCACGCGCGAGGGTGTCGCGGGGCGATAGCGCGTCGCGATTGCGGCCAGGTCCTCGCGGATCGCGGCGCACAATCGCCGCGCGGTTTTCGGGCGGCCGCAGAGCTCGCCGACGCGCGTCATGGCGTCGAATACGTCTTCCAGCCGGTTGTCCGGCAGCCATTCGCATGTCAGATTCAGCGGGCGCAGTCGATCGCTGATCGCCCGGCTCGTGCCGCTGATGAGAATCAGGTCGGGCTTGAGCGTCACCAGCACCTCGACGTTCAGCTCATTCAGCGCGCCGAGCGGCGCGACCGCTGCGACCGCCGGCGGATAGTCGCAGTAGCGCGTGCGGCCGATCAGCCGATCGAGCAGCCCCAGCGCGCAGCAGATTTCGGTCGCCATCGGCGCCAGGCTGACGATTCGCTGCGGACCGGCGTTTTGTTCCTCCGGCACGACGACGGGGGAGGCGACGAAATCGTGCGCGAGTCCCGCGCCGCCAGAGGTCGGCGCCGGCGCAATTGGGGCGGAGGCCGGCGCGCTGGGCGGCCGGCAAGCCGTCGTCGCGATCAGCACGAGCGTGCCGAGCACCAGCCCGATTCGCGTGAGCACGCGATACGTCATAGCTCGTCAGGATCGATCTGGCCAGTGAGAAAGGGATTGCTGCGGCGTTCGCGGCCGATGGTCGTCGTCGGGCCGTGGCCGGAGTAGACGATCGTGTCATCCGGAAGTGACAGCAGATGCTTGCGTATGTTGCCGATCAGCCGTGCGCCCGACGAGCCGGGAAAATCGACGCGCCCGATCCCGCCGGCGAAAAGTGCGTCGCCGACGATCGCCACTCCGGCCGCCGCACAATAATACGCCAGGCCGCCGGGGGAGTGCCCGGCGACATCGAGCACGTCGAAGCTGAGATCGCTCAACGTCAGTGATTCGCGCGGCGCCAGCAGCCGGTCGGCCGGGGGCGAGGTGACCGGCAGGCCCATCTGCGCAGACAAATTGACCTCGGCGTCGGTCAGAAACTCGCGCTCGGCGCGCGGCGCCCAGATCGGCACGGCTGGAAACGCGGCCCGAACGGTCTTGTTGCCGGCGATATGGTCCACGTGACAGTGCGTGAGCAGCAGCGCCGCCGGGGTCAGCTCACGCTGTTGGACCGACTGCACGATACGATCGCACTGCGGCGGGAATCCCGGATCGACGATCCAGCAGTCGCGCCCGCCGTCGCACCAGACGAGCAGGCCGTTCTGCTGGAACATCTGCTCGATGAAGACTTCGATACGCAGCGGGCCGTGCGATTGCATCGCGGCGATTCTATGCCGCTTTCGGCCGGCCGGCGCGGGCCTTCGGCCAATCCGAGCCCCAAGCGCGAGCGCGCGGGTGTTTGTGCGAGCGTCATCCAGCCCTGAAAATGCCCCACGCGCTTGCGCTTGGGGCTCGGTTCTCAGTGGGCCGGTGCCAACACGGTCACACCCCTTACGGCGCGCCGCTCATTCGCCAGGCTTCGTATTCGCGCAGCAGCGGCAGCACGTCGTCCTTCAGCAGTTCCGCCTTCATGCGCTGCACCGTGCCACGGATACAGAGCGCGGCGCGGTACTCGCGGGCCACGGAAAGCAGCCGCTTCCATTGCTCCAGCGACGGAGAAAACGGCTCCTCGTCCTCGCCGCGCGATTTGCCCAGCTTGCTGAGCGGCAACCAGCCCATCTGCGGTGCGTGCCGGGAGGCGACCGCCTGCTTCAACTCGGCGCGGCAGCGTTCGAGGTCGCTATTCAGCAGGGCTTTCGTATCGCCGCGGAATTGCGCGACCCGTTGCGGCTGCATCCAGTCGACTTGTCCGGTCTCGTCGATCAGGTCGTTGACGTTCATGTAGGCTGAGCCTTGCCGCCAGCGCGGCTTGGGCCGCAGCTTCGACAAGAGCGCCAGCGCGCCGGGCCGGATGTTGTCGACCGTCGGCTCCTCCATGCCGTCCATGTAGACCCAGTCGAAACCGACCGCGTTGTAGGTGTCGGCCAGCCGCGACCAGTGTGCCTCGAAGACGCTCTTCGCGCTGTCCTTGGTTGCGCCGGGCGGACACATGTAGACGTGCGCGCCGACGAGCAGAGCCGCGTCGCCGCGCCCGCGGATTTCAGCCACGTACTGCCGGGCCTTCTCAACGCCGCCGAGCTTCTCGGGAAGCAGGTGCGCCATAACGAGCAGCACTCGGCGAAAGCCGAGCTTCTCGGCCACGTCGCGCACGTCGGCGGGAGGTGGTGTATCGGAGTTTACGATGAAGAGGCAGGAGGGGATGGCGCCATCATCGGCGAGAGCGCGCCGTTGCAGGATGCCGCAACCACTGGCGCTCGTTAGCAGAAGGCCGAAAGCCGCCATACGCAAAACGCGAGGTGTCATGAGTGCTCCGATCCGCTGGCATTGTACCGGGGGGGCGCCACGCCGCAGTTCGAGTCGGTCATACTTTATGGGACCTTACTTTGACCGGCTTGACGATCATGGAACCACAGGTAATACTATTGATTGATAACTAAATCAGTGGGCTGACGAGTCTGCCCACCGCATAGATACCTACCGGAGCTGCCCCATGTCCCTTGCTCGCGTCCCATATGCCACGCCAGTTGAAGTCGTCGGGATTCGAGGCTCCGGCGCGGCGACGCAGCGCTTGATGGAGATGGGGCTGATCGAGGGGGCGTCTGTGCAGGTCGTGCGGCGGGCGCCACTCGGCGATCCGCTTCAGGTACGGCTGGGGGACTATGAGCTTTCGCTGCGGGTGGCCGACGCAGAGATGATCGATGTCGCGGGGTACTGATCTCGGTTGGTGTTGAGCAATTGAGCGTCGCAAGGTCGAGCGATCCGCGCGAGCGGGCGGCGTCGCCGTGCGTTGTGGCGCTGGTCGGGAATCCCAACACGGGGAAGACCACGCTCTTCAACGCGCTGACGGGTTTCCGGCGGCACGTGGCGAACTATCCGGGGGTCACGGTGGACATCGGGCGGGGCGCGCTCCAGCGCTCGAGTCAACCCGTCGAAATCCTCGACCTGCCGGGCACCTACAGCCTGGCCGCCGTGTCTCCGGACGAGATGGTCGTGTCGAACACGCTGGCGGGGCGGGTCGCGGCGCGACCGGACGTGGTCGTCATGGTGCTCGACGCATCGAACCTGCCTCGCAATCTCTACCTTCTCAGTCAGGTGATCGAGTTCGGGCTGCCGGTGGTGGCGGCGCTGAACATGGTCGACGAAGCGGAATCGCGCGGCATTCGAGTTGATGAGCGGGAGCTCTCGCGGCGGCTCGGGATTCCGGTGGTGCCGACCGTCGCGGTACGCGCCGAATCAGTCCGTCCGCTGGTTGTCGCAATCGAGCAAGCGGTCAGCCGGCCGACGCCGCCGAGGGCGCGGGTTGAGCTGCCGCCGGCGTTGATCGAGCAGGCTGACAATTTCATTCGCAAGACGCCGGTGTGGGTTGTGCGAACACGGGGTGTGACAGGAGTGTCGGCGCTGGGTGGAACCGCGTCACCGGGTGGGACGGGCGTCTCACCGGGTGGGACGGGCGTCTCGCCCGTCCCTGCCGGACGGGACGCGGGCGCGACGCCTGCTCCAATCCAATGCGCGAGCGAGGGGCCCGCTTCGCCCCAATATGCAGTCAGTCTGGGCGGAGCGCTGACGCGCGCCGAGGCGATTCGCATCCTGCTTGATCGCGAAGGATACGCAGAGAGACAGTTCTTTGAGCGCGGCGGATCGCCTGATCTGCTGATCGCGGCGCGGCAGCAACTGGCCGACGCCGGCGTCACCGGCCCGGCGGTCGAGGTGCGTGCCCGCTATGCGTGGATCGACGCGCTTCTGAGCGGCGTCATTGCGCGGCCGGACCAGCCCATTCGCACCTGGTCCGACCGTATCGACGCCATCCTGACGCATCGCGTCGGTGGGGGGGCGGCGTTGCTCGTGGTGCTCTTCGTGCTCTTCCAGTCGATCTTCAGTTGGGCGCGGCCGCTGATGGATTTCGTCGATCTTTGCTTCGCGCGGCTGGGCGGAGCGGTGGGGCCGCTTGCATCTGAAGGCGTGCTGCGCAGCCTGCTGGTCGACGGTGTGATCGCGGGTGTGGGCGGCGTGCTCGTTTTTTTGCCGCAGATTCTGATTCTGTTCGCGTTCATCGCCGTGCTGGAAGACTGCGGTTACATGGCGCGGGCGGCGTTTATGGCCGATCGCGTGATGCGGGCGATGGGCCTCAGCGGCCGCTCGTTCATACCGCTGCTTTCGAGCTTTGCCTGCGCCGTGCCGGCGATCATGGGCACGCGGACCATCGCGGATCGGCGCGAGCGCTACGTGACAATCCTGATCGCGCCGTTCATGAGCTGCTCGGCCCGCCTGCCGGTGTACGTGCTGATGATCTCGGCGTTCGTGCCCGCGACGATGGTCGCCGGCGGCTGGGTCGGGCTGCAGGGGCTGGTGATGCTGGCGATGTACCTGGTGGGCGTGCTCTTTGCGATTCCGATCGCGTGGCTGCTCAAGCGAACGGCGTTCGCCGGGCCGATGCCGACGTTCATGCTGGAGCTGCCGAGCTACAAGTTGCCGCGCTTGCGCGCGGTCGGGCAGCGGATGTTCTCGGCCGGGCGCGAATTTGTCGTGCGGGCGGGCACGATCATTTTGGCGGTGAATCTGATGGTCTGGGCGCTGGGCTATTTCCCGCATCGCGACGCGGTAACGGCCGATGTGCGGGCGCAGGCGCAGGTCGCGGGCTGGGACGCGGAGCGCACAGACCAGGAGCTGGCGGGCGCGTACCTGCGCGACAGCCTGCTGGGCCGCATGGGCCACTGGATCGAGCCGGCCATCCGGCCGATCGGCTGGGACTGGCGCATCGGCGTGGCGACGATTGCATCGCTGCCGGCGCGCGAAGTGGTGATTGGGACGCTCAGCACGATCTTCAACCTGGGCGCCGACGACGCGGACATTGCCTCGCTGCGGACGGCGCTCCGGGAGGCGCGCTGGGAGGGCACGGCCCGCCCGCTGTTTGATCTACCGGTGGCCTTGTCGATCATGGTGTTCTTCGCGCTGTGTGCACAGTGCACCAGCACGCTGGCGGTGATCGGGCGTGAGACGAATTCGTGGCGCTGGCCGATATTCTCGTTCGTGATGATGACGACGGTGGCATACGCAGCCGCGTGGGGAGTGGCAGCGGCGGCGCGATCGCTGGTGGGATAAATTGCCGACGCCGCCGGCCGGACCGTTTTTGACCGCGATGAGATCGGCACGCTCTACCCGGTCCTGGAGCAGCAGGGCGCGGCGAACGGGACGCATCAGCAGCAGGGGCCGCAGCAGCACAACTTCAACTTCCAGTACAACAACGCACCGAATGCGCATGTGCCGCTGATCGCGCTCGATATCGCCCCGTCGGTGATTCAGAATATCCAGGCGCCGCCGGGCTGGATCGTGCTCGACCCGCGCGACCCGGGGCGCACGAATATCAACCACCCGTTCTACCAGAACGACATGGAGGATGGGCATCCGTTCCCCGCGCCGTTCAATCCGAGCGTCACGCCGCCGGTGCTGGTGCGGGCGCTGAACGGGGCGGCGGCGCTGTTGCAGACGAACCCGGCGATGACCATCGTGGTGTTCTCGACGCCGACGGCGCAGGTCGGTCCGATCGAGTGCTGGTCGGGCGGGCCGAATCCGCAGATGTTGCTGGGGCCGATTCCGCCGGGCGGCGGCGGTGTGCCGGCGGTGACGGATGCGGGAGCGGCGGTGCTGGCGTGCGTGATTGTGCTGGCGGCCGTGGTGATTCTGTGGAAGCGCGGCGGGCAAGGGGCATGAACGGGAAAAGTAGCGAGTAGCGAGTAGCAAATAGCGAGTTGCATGCGAATCGGCGCGCCCCCGGAAGACGCGGGCCTTGTCACTCGCTGCTCGCTACTCGCTACTCGCTACTCGACACTCGCTACTACTTCGCCAGCCACTTGTCCCACTTCTTGCGGAACTCGGCGGCGTTTGCTTTCGTCACTTTCGTAAGCTGATCAACCATCATCGGCTCTTTCGGGTCTTCGTTCTTCACGACCTTTCTGAGCAGCGTTTCGACTGACTTGTAGCCCCAGCCGTAACAATCCTGCGCCCAGAGCACATCCACGTGGCCGCTCTCGAGGTATGAGAGCTGCGACGGCAGGGCGTCCACGGCGACCATTTTCACGGTGCCGGCTTTCCACTTGATGGCGTCCTTGGTGAAGAGCGGCCACCCGCCGACCATCGCCCAGCCTTGAATTTCCGGGTGCGTCGTCTGGGCGGCGTTGATCGCCTCGACCGACTGCTCGGCCGTCTCGGGGTGATAGAACACGCCGTCGCTCAGGAGCTTCATATTGGGATACTTTTTCAGCTCCTCCTTCACGCCCTTGACGCGTTTCTGGAGGTTCGGTGCGGTCTGGTTGCCGGCCAGGATGGCGATCGTCCCCTTCTCGCCCATCGCCGCCGCCAGCTCCTGCATGATCTTCCGGCCGCAGAGTTCGTCCTCGCTGCCGTAGCAGCACAGCCGCTTGCTGCGCGGCGCGTCGGAGTCGAAGGTCATCACCGGGATGCCGAGCTGCACCGCCTTGTCGATCGCGGGCGTGACGGTATTCGCGTCGGTGCACGATACGATGATCGCGGCCGCCCCGCCGCGGGCGAGCGTCTCGATCGCCTCGGCCTGCTTCTGCGCGTCCTCATCGGCCGGCGTCTGCCAGTCGATGCGCACCTCGACGCCGAACTGCGGGCCAAGCTCTTTGGCGGCGTCCTTGGCGCCCGCGTAGGCGGCCTGAAAGACGGGATTGGCCTGGCTCTTGGCGACCATGCCGATGACGAGTTTCCTGGCAGGCTGCTGCGCAAATGAAACACCGGCAGCCATCGCGGCGACGACACAAGTCGATACGAATCTCATGCTTCGCTCCAATTCAATTGAACCACGGAGTCACGGAGACACGGAGAAAGCAGAGAATGCGAGTTGCGTTACCGATCCCTTTCAATCGCATTCTCCGTGTCTCCGTGTCTCCGTGGTTACATCTTCTTCGCCCCGGCGGAGGACATTCGGCGCTGTTGCAGGTACTCGCTGAATCGATCCACCGCCACCGCCAGCACGATCGCGATTCCGATGATGATCTTACTGTATTCCTTCGAAAGCGTGAGTTTTCCCACGCCGAAGTTGATCTCCTTCAGAATGAAGATGCCGTTTTCAATCAGCTTGATGACCAGCGCCCCCAGCACCGCGCCCAGCGCCGTGCCGCGTCCGCCGCTCAGGCTCGCGCCGCCCACGACCGCCGCCGCGATGACCATCAGCTCGTAGCCTTCGCCGGTGGCGGTGTTGGCCGAGCCGAAGTACCCGGTGGACACCATCGCCGCCAGGCCGGCGCACAGCCCCGACAAGAGGTAGACACGCAATTTGATGCGGCGGATAGGCAGACCGCTGAAGCGGGCGGCCTCCTCGTTTCCGCCGATGGCGTAGATTTCGCGGCCGGGCACGGTGTGGCCCAGAAAGACCCACGCGACGACCAGCAGCAGCAGCATGACGATCATCGGCATCGGCTGGAGCAGCAGCATCGGCAGGTCGCCGCGCTGAAACTCAACCTGCCACGACATGAACTGCCGGGTGAACGCCAGCGGCAGCGTCTTGTCGCTGGCGGGCAGCGACTTGGTGGGCACCGAGACCAGCGCGATGCCGCGGAAGATGCTGAGCGTGCCGAGCGTGACGATGAACGGGTGCATCCGCAACCCCACCACCAGCATCCCGTTGATGAGACCGCACAGTCCGCCGATCGCCAGCGGCGTCAGCAGCGCAATCGGCAGCACCTGCCAGGCCGATGCATGCTCGGCAAAGTTCTGAAGAACCGCGGCGGTTCCCAGCGCGGCGAGGCCGAAAATGGAGCCCACGGAGATGTCGATGCCGCCGGCCGCGATGACGAACGTCACGCCGATGGCCATGATCGCAATCCAGGACATCGGCGTGGCGATGTTGGCGATGATATTGTCGGCCCGCAGGAAGTTGTTCATGGTGACGCCCTTGATCGTCACTGGCTCACCGCCGAGCGTGAGCAACAGGCCGATCAGGACGATCACCAGAATGAGGCCGGCTTCCTGTAAGCGCCAGGGTGTGGACCAGAGGGCCATTCGAGTTCCGCAAGGAGTCCGCGTCGAAGCGGGGATTATCAAGGATTCGCGTTCGCGTGCCAGTGCGCCGGGGTTGGGTGGGACGAGCATCTTGCCCGTCCGTGCGGCCGCGGGGACGGGCGAGACGCCCGTCCCACCCAAATGTCTCGTCAGCCTTTCCGCAACCACGCGTCGATCGCCGCCGCCGCACGCTTTCCATCGCCCATGGCCAGAATGACCGTCGCCGCGCCGCGGGCGATGTCACCGCCCGCGAAGACCCCCGGCTTGCTGGTCATGCCGGCGTCGTCCACCACGATGTAGCCGCGCGGGTTCAGCTTCAGGTCCGGCGTGGTGGTGGTCAGCAGCGGATTGGCCCGCGTGCCGATCGCCTCGACCACCAGCTCGCAGTCGATCGTGAACTCCGAGCCCGGCACGACCACCGGCCGCCGCCGGCCCGAGTCGTCCGGCTCGCCCAGCTCCATCCTCACGCACTCGATGCCGCGCACCCAGCCGGCCTCGTCGCCGAGGATGCGCACCGGGTTGCACAGCAGCCGGAACACAATTCCCTCTTCCTCGGCGTGAGCGATCTCTTCGATTCGGGCCGGCATTTCTGTCCGGCTGCGGCGATAGACGAGCGTCGCCTCCGCCGCGCCCAGCCGACGGGCGGTGCGAACGGCGTCCATGGCCGTGTTTCCGCCGCCCACGACGACCGCCCGGCGGGCCGTGACGACGGGCGTGTCGCATTCGGGAAATCGCCAGGCGCCCATCAGGTTGATGCGCGTCAGAAACTCGTTGGCCGAATAGACACCCTTCAGATTCTCGCCCGGCAGATTCATGAACACCGGCAGCCCGGCGCCATTGGCGATGAAGACGGCGTGAAAACCGCGCTGCGTGAGCAGCTCATCGATCGTCAACGTCCGGCCGATCACCACGTTGGGAATGACCTCGACGCCCCAGTCTTCCAGCCGCCGCACTTCCGCATCGATGATGGCCTTGGGCAGGCGGAACTCCGGGATGCCGTAGCGCAAGACGCCGCCGGGCGCGTGCAGGGCTTCGAAGACGGCGACGCCATGGCCGCGCCGCGCCAGTTCGCCGGCAGCCGTAAGGCCTGCCGGCCCGGCGCCGACCACCGCGACGCGGAAGCCGCTTGGAGCCGGCCGCTGCGTCGGCGTCGCGGCGCCGCTGTCGCGGGCCCAGTCGGCGACAAAGCGCTCCAGGTGGCCGATCGCGACGGGGCAGCCGTGGCCCTTGCCGCGCACGCAGACCTGCTCGCACTGCTCCTCCTGCGGGCAAACGCGCCCCGTGATCGCGGGCAGCGCGTTGTCGCGCAGCAGCACGTCGGCCGCGCCGCGCAGGTCGGCGCTGGCGAGGTGCGTCAGAAACGCCGGCACATCCAGCCGCACCGGGCAACCGGCGATGCACGGAGCGTCCTTGCATTCGAGACAGCGCTGCGCCTCAAGCTGCGCCAGGCGCAGGTCGAAGCCGAGGTTCACCTCGTCAAAGTCGGCGGCGCGCACCTCCGCGGGCCGCTGCGGCATTTGCTGGCGGGCGATCTTCATCCGTTCCTTGAGCGTCATGGCGATACCTTCGTCCGCACCTGTTCACGGCCGCGTGCAAAGCCGTCCGTGCTCGTCGTTCCAGCGGCGCAGCGCGAGCTGTTCCTGCGAGCGATACGCCGACAGCCGCTCGCTCAGCTCACCGAAATCGACGGCGTGGGCGTCGAATTCCGGCCCATCAACGCACGCGAATCGCACCTGTCCGCCGACGCTGACCCGGCAGCCGCCGCACATGCCCGTGCCGTCCACCATGATCGGATTGAGCGACGCGATCGTGCGGATGGCGTGCGGGCGCGTCAGCTCCGCAATCGCCCGCATCATCGGCACCGGTCCGGCCGTGTAGACGATGTCGAGCCGGTCGCCGCCTGCGATCAGGTCACGCAGACAGTCGGCCACGGTCCCGGAAAAGCCGTAGCTGCCATCGTCGGTGCAGGCGATCACACGGTCGCAGACACGCGACAGTTCGATCTCCAGCAGGACGGCGTCGCGCGTGTGGCCGCCGGTAAGCGCGATCACGCGGCTGGACGCCTGTTTCAGCGCGGCGGCAATGGGCAGGATGACCGCCGCGCCCACCCCGCCGCCGACCACCGCGGCGTGTTTGCCGGCCACGATTTCGGTCGGCTTTCCGAGAGGACCGGCCACGTCGCGTATCAGGTCTCCCGCGCCAAGCTGGCACAGGGCGATGGTCGTCTTGCCGATGGCCTTGATGACCAGATCGATGCACCCCCGGGCCGGATCGGTCCCGGCAATCGTCAGTGGAATGCGCTCACCGTTGTCATCGAGCCGCACGATGACGAATTGCCCGGCTTGACAGGCGCGCGCCACGAGCGGAGCGTCGATTTTCAGCCAGCGAACATCTGAGGCGATCTGCGTGGCTGCAATGATCTTGTGCATGACTAAGTCACCGTGGCGGCCGCCCCTGCGCCGGCCGCAGATTCCGGTGAGATTGGGGGCAAGCCGCGTGCCGGATGCGAGCGAATCTTGCTGTCGTGCTCCGGAATCTCTGATCCGAGCCGCGACCGTGAGGGAGCGGTTCCTAGGAACCGCTCCCTGACGACGGTCGCGGCTCTGAAACAAGAAACGCGCGCTCACGGTCGCGGCTCGGAAATAGGAAGCCGTTGCGCCAAATCGCGCAATCGTGCGCGACTTTACGCAGTCCCGACGGCGGACCCTTGAAGCCGGGGTTGTTGATGCGGTGACAACGATGCTATGGCGCGAGGCCGGCAGCGTCTTTGGAGCGCCCGAGGGCGATGTAGAGGGTAGCCAACCGGCGGCGGGCGGCGGAGTCGGCCGGTTGAAGCGCGAGGTACTCTTCGTACGCGCGGGCGGCGGCCGGCGCGTCGCCGGTGCGGTCCAGCGTGACGGCCAGTGTGAAGCGTGCGGCGGTGGCGCCGGGGAACGCGGCGACGGCGTCGCGGGCGAAGGGCAGCGCGTGCGCGTCCCGCCGCCAGACCAACAGCGCCTGCGCGACGCGCGTGTACCAGGCGGTCGAGGTCGCCCGTTCGAAGGGGCCGAGCTGTTCCCAAGGTCTGGGCGGCGGGAGCAGCGCGCGAAGCCCCACGATCCAGTGCTCAAATTCCGCGGCTGTCTCGATTCGCGGCAGGTCGGTGCGATAGCCGTTGCGAAGGTGGACCGCGACGACGTCGTCAAAGTAGACCAGCCGCCAGTTGTCGCGATTCTCCTCGAGCCGGTTGAGCATCGAGGAACCGATGCCTACGAAGGTGACCTCGAATCTGAATTCTGCGGCTGCGGCGCGCCACTCGTCGGTGTTCTCCTGCATTCGCATGGCGCGGCCGAAATGCGATTCGCCATAGACTTCCAACCTCGGGTCGGAGAATACCGGCACGTCGTGATAGAGCAGGTAGGAAGACTCGGCCATGGTCGAGAAGATGCGGCCGTCGAGGCCGGCTTCGCGCAGAAACTGGTAGGCGCGAGAGGGGAAGCGCCGTTCGGCGATGCCGAGGCCGAATTGATTGGTGTCGCCCTGGCGCGCGGCGGCGCGGTCGGTGGCAATCTCCCAACTTTCGAGTACGCAGGCCGCGAGCACCGCGAGCGTCAACAGGCTCCGCAAGGGCGACGCGCCGGGATTCGCCGCGCGTCCGGCCGGCGCGGCCCCGAAATGGGCGAGTACAAAGGGCACCGCCGCGAGCGAGAAGAGCGGGAGATTGCGAATCGCGAGGATCGAGAGATAGAGCTGTGAGACGCACAGCAGCGACCAGAATGCGTCGAGGCGGCGCGTTCGCCACAGGGCGCCGGCGGCCGCGACGAGGCACATCGCGATCAGAATCTCGTAGTACAGCACGGCGGTGAATGCGCCGCCGAACTCGAGCGGCCCGCGAAACTCGCTGATGTACTGCTTGAAGACGGTTCCCCGGATCTGCGACAGAAGCTGGAATGGAAAAAGCGCGCCGCTGAGGCCGTAGGGATTCGCCAGGCACGCCGCCGCGGTTGCGGATAACACGCCTGTGACGGCGAGCAATCGTCGGGGCGGGTGGCGGCGGTCGACGGCGGTCTCGATCAGCATGGCCGCAAACAGCAGCCCGACAATCAGCGGTCCCAGGATGAATGTCGTGTGGGCGTTGGTCCAGGCGACCTGCAGCGCGGGCAGGATCCACAGCAACGGCCCGGGCCGGCGGCGATAGCGGGCGATCAACCACACGAAAAGGCCGAACATCAGGTACGTCACCAGTTCCGGCCGAACGAAGAAGCGTTGCTGTGCGGCGAGAATCGCCAGCATGAGCGTGACCGCGGCGGCAAGGCTGTTGTCAGCGCGAAGCAGCGGCGCCGTCACGAGGGCGAAGCTGGCCAGCAGAATCACGACCTTGCCAAGAATGGCCGCATCGACGCCGCCCCAGGAGACGACGTAATGCAGCAGCAGGCAGTAGAGCCAGCGCAGCTCGATCCACGGTTGTCCGGTCATCGTGTACGAAAAGACGTCCACCGTCGGGATTCCGTGCTGCGCGACGTACTCGCCGGTCTTGAGCTGCCACCAGAAATCGACCTCCCAGATGCAGCGAAGCGCCGCGATGATGAGCAGCAGGGCGGGGCCGAGCAGGGCAACGAAAGACGCCAATCGCGGGCGATCCGATGAAACCAGGTTGATTGGCGTCGCCATGGCGGCGGATGATACTGTGGCAGCGCTCGCGCCGTGCGCGGCGGTACGCTATCATCGCAGCAGTCGTCCGCCGTTTCGCCGCTCGTCACGCTTGCGGTTTTTGTCGCGAGGGAGCACATGGGCCTGATTTGGATCGCGGCGACCCTTTGGATGCGCGCCAGTTGGATGCGGAAGTCTCTGATGCGCTGGCGCGCGGGCCGGCTGCTGCGCGAGCTGAACGTCTGATCCGAGCCGCGACCGTGAGGGAGCGGAGGCCGCGCGGTCGCCAAGAACCGCTCCCTCACGGTCGCGGCTCGGATCTCCGCTTCCGGGCCGGCCGGGTTGAGGCTGACGGGGCCGGCTGCGACCGGGCGGGCGAGCAGGTGTATCATCTGCCGGACGGCCGCCGGCTGTGCCCCGACTGCTTTTCCGCGGAAAGAGGATGCCCGCGTGAGCCAAGACGCCGCGATCACGCTCGACACGAAGCTCTACGCCATCAGCGACAACAAGCACTTCAGCGTGCGCGACCTGCTGGACACGTTTCGCAAGCATGGCACGATGCGCGTCTCCGACCTGCACCTGAAAGTCGCCTGTCCGCCGGTCTTCCGCGTCGATGGAGCGTTACAAAAGATGAAAGGTCCGCCGCTGGACCCGGCGACCATGGAGAAGATTGTCCGGCTGCTGCTTTCCGACAACGACTATCACGCGCTGAAGCAGAACGGCTCGACTGACGCCTCGTTCATTCTCGAAGCGACGCAGTTCCGGCTGAACTTCTTTCACGATAATGACGGGCTGGCGGCGGCCGTGCGGGCGCTGGATAACGCGCCGCCGCCGCTGGAGCAGATCGGCTTTCCCAACAACGTCTGGCAGGACATCGTCGCCCGGCAGCACGGTCTGGTGCTGGTGACGGGCATCACCGGCGCGGGCAAATCGACGACCATTGCGTCGCTGATTGAGCGCATCGCCGAGACGCGGCCGTGCCGGATCATCACGCTGGAAGACCCGATCGAATATCGCTTGTCAAGCAAACTGGCGATCATCTCGCAGCGCGAGGTGGGGCGCGACGTGCCGAGCTTTGAGCGCGGGCTGCGCGACTGCCTGCGCGAAGACCCGGATGTCATCTTCGTGGGCGAAATGCGCGACCGGGAGTCCACCTCGTGGACGCTGACGGCGGCCGAAACCGGCCACCTGGTCTTCTCGACGTTGCACACGCGCGACGCGCGCGGCACGATTACGCGGCTGCTCGACATGTTCCCGCCCTCGCGGCAGGAGGAGATCGCCAGCCAGCTTTCGCTGGGCCTCAGCTACGTGCTGGCGCAGAAGCTGATCCCGCGAGCCGACGGGCAGGGCCGCGTGGTGGCGATGGAAGTGCTCAACAACACGTACGCCGTCGCGCACCTGATCCGCCTGGCCAAGGTCGAGCAGGTTTACTCACAGCTTCAGAGCCGCACGCGCGACCTGCCGGAAGAGCGGATGGTGACGATGGAGCGCTCGCTGGCGCACCTGGTGCGGCATGGGTTGATCACGCCGCAGGAGGCGGAGAAATGGGCCAACAGCCACAGTTCGCTCATGGATGAGATGAAGCGCGTCGAGTACTCGATCGGGGTGGGGAACTGAGAAGTCGGAAGTCAGAATTAAGAAGTCAGAAGTGAAGACCGCTGCGTGAAGGCTATCTTCACTTCTGATTTCTGATTTTTGATTTCTGATTTCTGAATTCTGACTTCTGACTTCTGACTTCCGCCCTACATTCCTTTTCGCTCCACGATGTCCTTTCGCTGCGCCTCCACCGCCGCCAGGAGGTCGTCCTGCTCGCGCTTCGGCACGCCGAACTTCGCCAGCGAGGCCTTCAGGTGTTCGGCCGAGAGATTGAACTCGCCCTCGCTCACGCCCATGCCGGCGTGCGCGGTCTTCATGTCCTTGCCCTCGTACTTCTGCGGACCGCCGGCGGCTTTGCAAACGAACTGCGTCAGCCGCTTTTTCAGCAAAGCGACGTTCTCGGGCGTCGGGTCCCAGGTCTTCTTCTGCCCCTTGCGGGTCACATTCACCTTCGGATCGCCGGCCAGGCGGTCGACCAGGTCGCCGCAGACGGCCGCGATCGGCTGCTCGCCGCCCAGGCGATCGTAGAGCGACGGCTCGCGTTTCTCGGTGCTGGCGCAGCCGGTGAAGAGGGCGATGCCCAGCGGCAAGGCGACGACGAGGGCGAGGCGGATGAGGCGGTGCTTCACAGTGTTCTCCTTGATCCGGTTGCTGCGCGCGGGCGTGCGAAGCTCCAGCCTTGCACGAGCGGGGCAATGCCTCGCTCGCCCGGGCGCGACTCTCAAATGACCCTGGTACCTCGGCACAATCTCATTTTCGGGGAGCGTCTCGCCGGTGCGCACCGGCGGGACGCCGATGCTCCCCATGTGAAAGCGAGAGCGTGATGCACCTTCGATGCACGTGCAGAAGTACGTCCGGCCGTCCCCGGCAGATTCTCCGCGTGACGAAAAATTCACAGCGAACGCAGGAATCCGGCGAGAATTGCGGCGAACGCATCAGGCGTCTCGACCGGCGGCACGTGCCCCGCGCCGTGGATCAGCTCCAGCCGAGACGAGCGAATCTTCGCGTGCATCTCGCGGCCGATCTGGGGCGCGGTTATCGCGTCCTCCAGACCGTAGACGATGAGCGTCGGCAGGTTGATTTCCGGCAGCGTCGGCGTCGAATCGGCCCGCGCGGCCAGCGCCCGAGCCGCCGCCGCGACGCCCAGCGGGGGCGTGGCCGACATGGCGCGGCGCCAGTGTTCCTTCAACTCGGCCGGCGCACCCGGGGCGAACAGCTTCGGCATCATGGCATCGACCACCGCGCCGGCGCCCTCGCGCAGCGCCGACTGCGCCGTCTGCTCGCGAACCGCGGCCCCTTCGGGCGTTTCGGCGTTGGTGCGCGTGTCGCACAGAACCAGCGCTCGCAGGCGGGTGCGATGGCGGCGAAAGAACTCAAACGCGACGATCCCGCCCATCGACAGGCCGATCAGCACGACCGGGCGGTTTTCGTTCAATCCGTTCAGCAGGCGCGCCAGATCATCGGCGTAGCCCGCTATGCTCGCCGCGGGCGAAACACCGCTGCGGCCGTGGCCGCGCAGGTCGGGGATAATGCTCCGCCATCCCGTCCCGAGCCGTTCGACGGTCGGGAGCCACATGTCGCCGCTCAGCGGGAAGCCGTGCACGAAAAGCAGCGGCGGCCCGTCGCCTTGAAGCTGAACGAACAATTCGACGTCGCCGACGTTCACGAGTACCTCGTCACGATCTCGTTTTTCGGGAGCATCGGCGTCCCGCCGGTGCGCACCGGCGGGACGCCGATGCCTCGCGCCCCAAAGCGAGGGTGTTTCACGCATTCTCGAGGTCTTGGCGTCTCTGCGTGAGCTCCTACTGCCCGGGGTAGATGATCAGCCGATCGTGCGTCAGAAGCACGATGTCATCGATCTGGTCGCCGGTGACGTCGCCGGCCAGCACCTCACGCGGCTCGCCGCGCGAGTCGGGGTCGTCGGCGAAGCGCTTGCCTTGAAAGACCTGGAAACGAGTGGCCTTGATCAGCCCGCCGTCCGGCTGGGTGGTCAGGATTTCGAGGTTGGCCTTGTCGCCGTCAACGACGACCACGTCGCGCGCGCCGTCGTG
This sequence comes from Phycisphaerae bacterium RAS1, assembly GCA_007859745.1. Lineage (NCBI taxonomy): Bacteria > Pseudomonadati > Planctomycetota > Phycisphaerae > Phycisphaerae bacterium RAS1. The sequence goes on from SMLU01000001.1 coordinate 3,173,698, forward strand.
GTTGAGATCGCCCACGACCGCGTCCAGCAGGAAGGCCTGCTTCTGGTCGGATTCGTAGGCGTGCTTCTCGACCAGCGTGGCGGTCGCCTCACCGGGCGTCACGAGCGCGACGGTGCGCGCGTCGGCCAGCAGCAGTTGCTGTGAGGCGCCGACCGAGAGTGACTGCATTGCGCTCAATTCGAAGTTGCCAACCGGCGTCGTCCGCGTCACGCCGTAGGTCTTGTCGTCGCGGCGATCGAGCACCAGCAGGTCGCGCGATTTGCGGTCATACATCACCAGCGTCGGGCTTCCGGCGGCGGCGCCGGGCAGGCTGGCCAGTCCGCTGATCTGCGCGTCGGAGGCCTCGGCGTTGAACTGATCGACCACGGTCCAGTGACCGTCGCGCACGACTAACGCCCGCGCCAGCGACTTCTGCGCCAGGATGAGTTCGGGCTTCCCGTCGCCGGTGACGTCGACGGTCGCCGAACCTTCGAGGCTGGCCTCTTTCACCAGTCCGCTGCGGGCGTCGGGGCCGTCGAGCGCCGCGAACGAGCCGTCCGATTTCTGCAGAAACGGCCGCAGTTCCGCCCCGCGCATGAAGAGCAGCAGATCGCTCCGGCCGTCCTGGTCAACGTCGAAGAACCGCAGTCCGGCCGGGTCGTCCTCCAGCTCGCCAAGCTGCACTTCCGCGCCTTCGCCGCCTTTCAGCGGTGCGACGTAGAGCAGCGATTCGCCGTCGACCTGCGTCAGATAGGCCATGTGCGTCGCCGCCCCTTCGCCGCCGAGCGTCCCCGCGGCCACGACCTGCGGCTCGCCGCGGATCGGAATGGGGGTCGGAAAGCTGAGCCGGCCGTCGGCGAATTTCGACGCGCCGATCATCTTTTCCTCGGCGCTGGCGCTGAGAACTTCGTTCTTGCCGTCGCCGTCCACATCCGCGACACAGACGTCGGTGGCCTTCACCAGCCCGGGGAACAGGCGCGGCGGGAGCAGCCCGGATGGGCCCTGTTCGAGAAGGATGAGCTGGGCGCCGTCCGGATCGGCGGCAACCAGATCGGGCTTGCCGTCGCCCGTGACGTCGCCGATCGCCAGTGGGCGGCGCTTGGTCGAGCCGGCGACGGGGTAGGAATAGAGCCGATAGGGCCAGTCATTTGCTGCGCGGCTTTCGGCGGTGGGCGGCTCCCAGCGGTAGAGCATGAGCCGGTTGGTGACGTATTGAACGGAAAAGATGTCGTCGCCATCGGGCCTTCGCACAACGGTCAGGCTGCGCGTTTTCGGGACGCGAAGGCGGCGCAGCGCTCCGAGTCCGCCGCTGGCTTCCTGAATGAACACGTACGCGCCGTAATCGTCTTCATCGGCGCTGAGGATCAGGTCGTCGCGGCCGTCACCGTTGAGGTCGGAGGTCAGCAGGATGAGCGGCTGCTTGATGCCGTGTGCGAGGCGTTCCGGCCGGGCGAGTCCGCCGTCGGGCTTTTGCAGGAACAGCAATAGCGCCTCGTCGCCGAGCAGGGCAGCGTCGGTTCGTCCGTCGTGATTGAAATCGCCGCAGGCCAGGCCGCCGCCGCGCGGATTTCCTTCCGGCGCGCGGTGCCGCACGGCCTCGGCGAATCCGCCGGTGGGCTTTCCGGGGAGAATGAGAAGCTCCCGCGGTTCGCCGAAGAGGATCAGGTCGGCCCGTTTGTCGCCGGTGACGTCGGCGATTTCCATGGACGCGACGCGCGCCGCGACCGGGACGGTTTCGCGTCGCATGGTCCCGCGGTCGGGCACTTCGTTGCGCTCGAGCTTTCGCGGCGGCGCGGCTGAGGGCTTGTCGGGATTGTCCTGGTAGAACGTCTCGACGCGATTCTGATAGGCGTTCCAAAGGGCGATGTCGGTGCGTCCGTCGCCGTTCAGGTCGGCGAGTTTCAACTGGCTGATGCCCGGCTTGATCTTGTAGATCTGCATCGGCCCGAAGCCGAAATAGAAGGGCAACTCGGATTTGATGTCGGCGGGCGGCACGTCGGCAAATCCGTGCAACAGAACGGAGAGCATCGCAGAAATCAGCATGTTTGACCTCGTAAGCCGAGCAGCAGCAACCAGCATGCGGAGCAGATGTTATGCCGAGTGAGCCGAAGTTGCGAAGTGAGGAGGGGGCGGCAAAAAAAAGTGGGCCGGCGGTCGGGACGTGCGGGGGGGGACACGTACGCCGACGCAGTCCGGCCCGGGGACCGTTGCTGCCCCTCGTGAGAAGATACTAGATCAGGTCTGCGCCAGAAGCAAGAACCCTATAGAAAAATTCTTAATCATTCCGTAACCAACGACACACAAACGAATATTTGGTCCGCGGACCCCGGTCGCGGCGGACGCACTTCGAGAAACTGGGGATCCAGGATTCGAACCTGGACTAACTGATCCAGAGTCAGTCGTGCTACCGTTACACCAATCCCCAATGGTGCAATCGGAAGTAGTTTAACGGGAGTTTTTGGCGGCGTCGACAAGGCGGTGCAGAATTATGCGCGGTTCGGGAGAGCGAGATGGTCGGCGCGCTGCGCCATCACGCTTCGCTCATTTCATCCGCTGCCAGCGCGTCGCGCAGCCCATCGCCGACGAAGTTCAGCGATACCAGTGTCAGCACCAGCGCTCCGCAGGGAAACAGGAACAGCCACCAATCGAACTGCACCGGGTTGAGCGCGCGAACCGCATCGGCCGCGAGTGACCCCCACGTCGCCTGCGGCGGCAACACGCCCACGCCCAGGAAGCTGAGAAATGACTCCTGCAGGATCGCCTGCGGGACGATCAGCGTCGCGAGCACGATGATCGGTCCGGCGATATTCGGCAGCACGTGCCGCAGCAGGATGCGCCAGGTTGGGATTCCGAGCACACGGGCGGCGTCGACAAACGGCCGCTGCCGGAGCGACAGCACCTGGCCGCGCACGACGCGCGCCGTCGTCAGCCAGCTTACGCTGGCGATCGCGATCGCCAGTACGATGAACCGGGCCCACTCGCCGCCGACGAGCCGCGACCGCTCGAGCCGCGCCCCCAGCGCGACCGTCAGCAGCATGACCAAGAGCACGTAGGGCAACGCGTACAGCACGTCGACGAGCCGCATCATCAGGGCGTCCAGTCGGCCGCCGTGGTAGCCCGCAATCAAGCCGTACGTCGTGCCGATGACCACCGCCAGCGCCGCGGCAATCAGCCCCAGCGCCAGCGAAATCGCCCCGCCATAAAGCGTCCGCGCCAGCAGGCTTCGTCCCAGCTCGTCGGTGCCCAGCGCCGCGAAGACGAGCCGCTGGCCGGTTGAAGCGCCCAGCGCGGGATCTGCCCGCAGCGCCGCCGAAAGCGGCGCCTGCCGCGCTGCGCCCAGATGCGTGCGGCGACTCGCGCCGGCGGACCAGAGCAGCGAGGCGTAGCAGGCCACCGCCATGCCGCACAGCAGGATCAGCCCGGCCAGACCGGCGCGGTTGCGCGTGAAGCGCCGCCAGTATCCGGACGAGCCGCCGCTCATGTCTGCCGTGCTCCGATGCGGATGCGCGGGTCGATCACGCCGTAAAGCACATCCACAAGCAGATTGAACGTCGCCAGAAACGCGGCGTAGATCATGACCGTGGCGAGGATAAGCGTCTGGTCGCGGTTGTTGATCGACTCGACCACGTGCGTGCCGATACCGGGAACGGTGAAGACGCGCTCGACCACGAACGAGCCGGTAAAGATCGAGGCGGCCGCCGGGCCAACGTAGCTGAGCACGGGCAGCAGCGCGTTCTGCAAGGCGTGATCCAGCAGCACGCGCGTCTCGCTCAGCCCCTTGGCCCGCGCCGTGCGGATGTAGTCCTCCGCGTAGACATCGCGCAGCGCGGACCGCATCAGCCGTGCGATGTAGGCGGCGTAAGGCAGCGCGAGCGTGATGGCCGGGAGCCAGAGCTGTGCCGGCCGGCCCCACCCGCCGACCGGCGCCCACTTGAGCGCCATTCCAAAGACCAGCAGCAGCACGATGCCGATGACAAACGTCGGCAAACACACGCCCAGAAGCGTGACGCCGAGCGTGATGTGCTCGAACCAGCGTCCGCGCCCCACTCCCGCCGCGACGCCCGAGGCGATGCCCAGCAGCAAGGCCAGGCCCAGCGCCAGTACGCCGAGCTGCAATGAAACCGGCAGCGAACCGCGGATGATCTCGACCACGGTCCAGTCTTCGTACTGATGGGCGGGCAGGTCCTGATCCCAGACCAGCCGCCGCGGCCAGGTCCAGAAGTAGCGCTGATACCAGGGTTGGTCGTAGTTGTAAGCGATGCGTTTCTGGGCCAAGACCTCGGGCGGCAAGTCGCGCGAGCCGGATTCGAGGCTGTCTCCCGGCGTGGCCATCAGCAAGAGCACCGCACCGGCGTAGACGGTGAAGAAAACCAGCGGCAGCGTCAGCAGCCGGCGGAGAATGAAGCCGAGCATGGCGGGAGTGTAGGGCTGGGTGTGCAACGAAGTAAGAAGTAAGAAGTCAGAAGTCAGAAGTCAGAAGTCAAAAGTCAAAAGTCAAAAGTCAGAGCTCTTTCCGAGCCGCGACCGTGAGGTTTTTCCGAGCCGCGACCGTGAGGTTTTTCCGAGCCGCGACCGTGAGGGAGCGGAGGCTTAAGAACCGCCCGCTCACGCGCGCGGCTCGGATCGGATTTCCGGCGTCGGCTGTGGGCTTTTGGGCCGCGGCGTCATATTCTCCGCCGGCATGGCGTGGCTTGTTTCGCCCCGATCCTGGTTTCTGCGCTGGACGGAAGCGCCTACCGTCCGGCTCGGCTTGCGGTATTTGCTGGAATATGCCGCGATGCGGCTGTGGACGTGGGTGATTCACTGGTTTCCGATCGACTGGAACCTTGTGACGGGGCGCTGGATGGGCCGCATGTGGTGGCGGCTGCACCGCAACTCGCGGGTTCGCTCGATGGAGAACCTGCGGGCGTCGCTGGGCGAGGGGTTCGATGACTCGCAACGGGAGCGAATTGCCCGGCGCTGCCTCGAACATTTCGCGCAGGTTTACCTGGTCGAGCTGCCGATGATGCCGCGGCTGATCACGGAGTGGACCTGGGCGCGCTATGTTGAGCTGGACGAGCTGGGGCCGGCGCTGCGCGAGCTGTTGGGCGACCGCCCGGTGATTCTGGTGACGCCGCACTTCGGGAACTTCGAGTTGCTGGGCTACACGATTTCGCGGCTGGGGCTTCCGATCTCTGCCCTAATGCGGCCGTTGGACAATGCGATGCTGACAAACTACCTGACGGCGTCGCGCGAGGCGGGCGGGCTGACGCTCTTGTTCAAGAAGGGGGCGATGGCGCAAGCGCCGAAGGTGCTGGAGAACAACGGGGCGCTGGCGTTCATCGCCGATCAGGACGCGGGGCGCAAAGGGTACTTCGTCGATTTCTTCGGGCGCAAGGCGTCGACGTACAAGTCGATCGCGCTGTTGGCGATTCAGTATCGCGCGGCGGTCATCGTGGGCTACGCGGTGCGGACGCGGACGGGTTTTCACTACCGCATCGGCGTCGAGCGGATCATCCAGCCGGACGAATGGGCGGGGCGGCCGGACGAGGCGTTGTGGATTACGCAGGCGTTTTCGACAGCGATGGAGGCTTCGATCCGGCGGCACCCGGAGCAGTATTTGTGGATGCACCGGCGGTGGAAACACCGGCCGAAGGAGGAGGCGGGTTAGGGGCAGAACCCAGGCGGGCTAGGGTCAGAACCCAGGCGGGTTAGGGTCAGAACCCAGGCGGGTTAGGGACAGAACCCGCGGGCGCATTTCAATCTAGGTTGCGAACGGCGGTGCTTTTCGGAACCCGCCGCGCCAAGCGGCGGGTTGACGATCGTGGCCGATCGCGCCAAGCGTGCCGGAGACGTCTATCCGCCGCTGCCGCGGCGGGTTCGGACGGATTGCAACCTGAAACCTGACGCGCCCAGAACGCACGGCGAAGCGGCGAAGCGCTTGTCCGCGCCATGCCCGCGGGGTAAAAAACGCGCACGGCGGTCGCATCATGGATGACGCGGGCGCCGGTCGAACATGGCCACTATTCCCGGAACACACGCTCCTCAGCAGGACCTGCCCGTCGCGCGGAATGAGCGCACGCTGCGAAGCGAGCGCGTCACGCTGGACGAGCACGGCCCGCTCAGTCTCTACGACGGCCTGATCGTCTTCATCACCGGCGTGCTGATGGTCATCGGCGTGGTGATGGTCTACTCGGCGTCGGTGACGCTTCAGGGGGCGGCGTTTGATCCGCGCGAGTGGTGGAAATCGCCGCTGCGGCAGTGCGTCTTCACGCTGGCCGGGTTCCTGACGCTGGTTTTCGTGGCGCACGTGGACTACCGCGCGCTGTCGGCCGATTCGCGTTGGGGACGCGCATGCGCGGCGGGGTTGTGGCTGGCGGCGCTGGGCCTGCTGGTGGCGGTGCTGATTCCGGGCGTCGGCTCGGAGCAGCTCGGCGCCCGCCGCTGGCTGGTGCTGCTGCGAAGTCCGTTCACGCTCGGGTTTCAGCCGGGCGAGTTCGCCAAGGTGGCGCTGGTGGTTTGCCTGGCGGCGCTCTTGAGTGCGTCGGGGTTTGACGTGCGGCGCTTCTGGCGCGGGTTCGTGCCGGCGTGCAGCGTCGGCGGCGTGCTGATTGCGCTGACGGGCATCGAGGATTTCGGCACGGCGGCGCTGATGGGCGTGCTCATGGTGGCGATGCTGGTGCTCGGCGGGGCGCGCTGGCTGCACCTGGGCGCCGTGACGATGGCGGGGTTGGCTGCCGGGGCGGCGCTGCTGGCGGCGGAGCCTTACCGAGTGCAGCGGCTCAAAACCTTTCTGTCTGAAACACCTGACCCCGCCGGCGATGGATACCAGGTGATGCAGGGGCTGATCGCGATCGCGTCGGGCGGCTGGTGGGGGCGCGGGCTGGGGGCCGGGATTCAGAAATACGGCTACCTGCCGCAGGATAACAACGATTTCATTCTCGCCGTGATCTGCGAGGAGTTCGGCGTCGCGGGGGGCATCACGGTGATCGCGCTATTCCTGTGTTTTCTGCTGCGCGGCTGGTGGATTTCGGCCAGGGCCCCGGACCGGCTGGGGCAGCTTCTGGCGACCGGGCTGACGCTGATGATCACGCTTCAGGCGGCGTTCAACGTGGGGGTCATCACCAACAGCATTCCAACCAAGGGCATCTCGCTGCCGTTCGTTTCGGCCGGCGGGTCGGGCGTGCTTTTCTTGGGGCTGGCGGTGGGTTTGCTGGCGGGTGTGGGGCGGCGGCGGACAACGTGATGGATGGACCGGTTTATCCGAAGCTGGGGCGCGGCGTGTACATCGCGCCGACGGCGTACGTCGCGGGGCATGTGACGCTCGGCGACGAGTGCACGGTCATGCATCAGGTCGTGATTCGCGGCGATGTGTCGCGGATCGTCATCGGGGCGCGGGTTAACGTGCAGGATGGGACGATTGTGCACACGAAGACCGGGGTGGACATGGCGATTGCCGACGATGTCGGCATCGGCCACCGGGCCGTGGTGCACTGCCTGCGGGTCGGGCCGCACTCGCTGATCGGCATCGGCTCGATCGTTCTGGATGATGCGGTCATCGGGCGCGATTGCATCGTGGCGGCGGGGGCGGTGGTGCCGCCGGGGATGCAGGTTCCGGACGGCAGGGTCGTCGCGGGCGTTCCGGCGCGCGTGGTGCGCGACGTGCGCGAGACGGATCGCGAGTACATCACGTTTGTGATCGAGAACTATCGCCGGCTGAATCGCGAGCATGTGGCGGGGAAGTTCCCGAACGCGGCGCCGGGCGGCTAGCTGCTTGACCGGGACGGTCGGCCCCCCATTGCCGAATTCGGGCCGCGGACCGCATAATCGGCCGACCATGAACTCAGCCAAACGCGGCAAGCTGCTTGTGATCAGCGGTCCCTCCGGCGCCGGCAAGACCTCGATCTGCGATCGCCTGCTTCAGATCGTGCCCGACGCACGCTGGTCGGTCTCGGCCACGACGCGGCCGCGGCGTGGGAGCGAAGTCGACGGGCAGCACTACCATTTCGTTTCGCCCGACGAGTTCCAAGGCATGCTTGATCGCGGCGAATTCCTGGAGCACGCCGAGTACCTGGGCAAGCGCTATGGCACTCCGTGCAAGCCGGTGGAGGAGGCGATCGCCCGCGGGCAGACGATCATTCTGGAAATCGACGTGCAGGGGGCGGCGCAGGTGGCGCAGCGGAGGCCCGATTCAATCCGCGTTTTCGTGCTGCCGCCGACGATGGACTCGCTCAAAGCCCGGCTGGAGGGCCGGCGGACGGAATCGGAGGCGCTTCAGAAAAAGCGCTTGGCCGAGGCCGACGGCGAAATCGCTTTCGCGCGGGGCAGCCGGTGCTTCCAATATTTCATTACCAACGATATACTGGAAGATTCGGTTGGACAGGTACTTGAGATCCTTGACCGGCAGGAGACGGGCGGATGATTCAGGCCCTTAAGAGTGACGTGATCATCAACAAGGTCGGCGGCCGCTTCAAGCTGGCGTCGCTGATTCAGAAGCGCTGGCTGGAGATCATGCAGGGCGCCCGCCCGCTGGTCGACACCGCCGGCCGCACGCCCATCGAGGTGGTGATCGAAGAGATTCTGCAGGAAAAAGTGGGGATCGACTACAAAGCCTCCGGGCTGGCTCCGGTCGGAGAGTAGCCTTGTCCCTGCGGCCCGACGCAGCCGCCGCGACGCCGCTGAAAGGCCGCGAACTGCTGGTGTGCGTGTGCGGGGGGATTGCCGCGTACAAGACGGCGGAATTCGTGTCGCAGGCGGTGCAGGCCGGCTGTGGCGTCACGGTCGCCATGACGCGGAACGCGCGGCGATTCGTGGGGGAGCTGACGTTTCAGGCGCTGAGCGGGCGGCCGGTGCTTACCAGCCAATGGGAAAGTTCTGACGCCGGGGAGATTCGACATTTGAAGGCGTCGGAGCGGGCTGAGCGAATCCTGGTCGCGCCGGCGACGGCGAATATCCTAGGAAAGCTCGCCGCAGGCATCGCCGACGATCTGGTCAGTTCGATCCTGCTCGGCGCGGCGTGTCCGGTGCTGCTGGCGCCGGCGATGAACACGCGGATGTGGCAGCATCCGGCGGTGCAGCGGAACATCGCGTTTCTTCGCGAGGCGGGGTTCACGCTGATCGGGCCGGAAGCGGGCTGGCTGGCGTGCCGCGAGGTGGGGCCGGGACGCATGAGCGAGCCGCGCGCGCTGCTCGATGCGGTCGCGGGGAGTTTTCCATCCGCGTGACGGGGAGCATCGGCGTCCCGCCGGTGCGCACCGGCGAGACGCTGATGCTCCCCGAAACGGAGTTGTGACGCGGCGCTACAAATCAAGCGGATTTTTGGAATCGGCCGGGCGATGGGGCGGCCGGCTCGATTCTGACAGGCGGGCGGCTATAAATCGTCTTGCAGAATACGAAGCACCGGAGGTTGCGTATGCGTTTCGTCAACAACATGAAGACCGCCATGCTGCTCGGATCGCTCATGGCGATCTGCATGCTGATCGGCCATTGGGTCGGCGGGCCGCGCGGCGTCATGATCGGGTTTCTTTTCGGCGGATTGGGCAATCTGATCGCCTATTTCTTTTCCGATCGCATCGCCCTGGCGTCGATGAGGGCTCAGGAAGCGAGTCGCGACGAGCTGCCATGGCTGCACGACATGGTCGAACGGCTGGCGGCCCGGGCCGGGCTGCCCAAGCCGCGGGTGTACGTCTGTCCGCAGCCGGCGCCGAACGCGTTTGCCACGGGTCGCAGCCCGGCCCATTCAGCGGTCGCGATCACGGTCGGCATGCTTCGCGGCTTCCCGCAGCATGAGATCGAGGGCGTCATGGCCCACGAGATGGCGCACATCAAGCATCGCGACGTGCTGATCTCGACCATCGCCGCCGTCATGGCGGGCATGATCAGCCAGGTGGCGTACATGATGATGTGGTTCGGCGGCGGCGGCGGCGATGACCGCCGCGACAATCCGCTCGGGGCCGTCGGCATGATCCTGATGCTCGTGCTGGCGCCGATCGCGGCCATGCTGATTCAGGCGGCGATTTCGCGGCAGAGAGAATTTGCGGCGGATTCCTACGGCGGCGAGTTGTGCGGCGATCCGCGCAAGCTGGCGACCGCGCTGGCCCGGCTGCAAAACGGCAACGAGCGAGTCCCGACGGACACGAATCCGGCTTTCCACAGCATGTACATCATGGAGCCGCTGCACAGCGGCGTATTCGGGATGTTCAGCACGCACCCGCCGACCGAGCAGCGAATCGCGGCGCTGGAGCGACTGGCGCGCGAGATGGCGCGCGCGTAACGCGGGAGTGTGCGCAGGCGGGAGCGCGCGGCGCCACAGTCCGGTCCGCCGGGGAGCCTGTTAAACTCCGGGTGGGACGGGCGTCTCGCCCGTCCCCGCGGTCTCAAAACGGGCAAGATGCCCGTTCCACCCGAAGACGCTCACCGGCTCGGAGTTCCGCTCTCCCCTCACGGTATCATTCGCGCATGGACGACCCTCGGCCGATCGAGGAGCAACTCCCGCCGGACGTCGGCGCTTCGCCGGCGCATATGCCGCGGCGCGGCGAAGGGTCGCTGCGCTGGTGGCGGCCGGGATGGCATGACGTGCACGCGTACGTTGGCTGGCGCTGGGTTTTGCTGGCGCCGCTGCTGCTCTGTCTGCTGATGTTCATCGCAGCGCTTTTTCAGCGCGGGCTGCGCGGCCTGCTGCTGCTTCTGGGGCTGAAGCTGTTCCTGTTTGCCGGCGGCGTCGCCGTGGCGCTGGCCGGGTACGTCGCGCGGCGGGCCGTGAGAGCACGGCGTGAGCCGTTCTGCATCCACTGTGGCTACAACCTGAGCGGATTGCCGGATGACTATCGCTGCCCCGAGTGCGGCGAGCCTTACACGTGGCGCGTGATCGCCGAGTATCGGCGTGATCCGCAGTGGTTCGTCGAGCGCTACAGCGCGTCGCACCATCTGCCGTCGCCGACGGCTCCGGCGCTGGATGCGGGCGCCTCCGGTTCGCGCCCGCGTCGCCGTCGCGACGGCACGTAGGGCCCGCGGATAGACCGTGAATTTCGGTGGGGCAGGCGTCTCGCCCGTCCCGTCCAATCGCCGCCCTGTATTTGTCCCCGACCCTACGCCGGCGGGCCAGAGGCCCGCACTCCCCGCGCGCGGCCCCCGTCAGAATGTCGCCCCGAGGTTTTCGAGCCGGGGTCCGATCTTTGCGGTGTCCCCTCCCTCTTCCTCGAGGACGGTGCGCTGAATTGCCCCAAATATCAGGTACTCAAATCCCACCGCCGTCCTGTTGACAACCTCGATTTCAGGGACGCGCACTTCCCACTTTTTCTTATCGCGGCGGCCGATGCAGATCAGCGGACCGGCGCGGGCGCCGGTCGGCAGCGGGGCCGTCGTGGTGAGCGAGCCGTGCGGGGCGTCGCCGTCGGGGTCGTAAAACGTCAGCACGATCGGCTCGGCGATCTTCTCGCCGGCGAGCGTGATTTCATCCGGAATGTACGCCTCGGTCGCCATCGGCCGCCTACGGCTCGTGGACTGTTGCGTCGGCCCTCTGTGGCCGACGGCGATTCTCGACGGTTTTTGCGCGTCGTCGGCTACAGAGGGCCGACGCTACGGCCGTGGACCGACGGTTTCGAGCAGGACTGCGGACGCATCCTGCATGCCGAAGACATCCAGCGTGCGCGTGGCGCAGTTGAGGATCTGCCCGGTCTGCGCATCCGTGAAAATCACGGCGGCGGAGGTGACCACGCCCGGCGGGGCCGGCGCGTCGCAGATGAACCGCAGCGGCGAGCGCTCAAACGCGACCGCGGTGGCGGGCGAGAGGTCAGTGCAGGGGTCCATCAGGTCGGTTCCGGTCGCGCTGACCGTGGCGCGCAGCCCCATGAGGTAGGCCGCGGCGCGGGCGGCGAGCCGGCCGACGATGACGCCGTCGGTGGCCGCATCCGAGGCCGGGTATCCGGAGCGTGAGCCGGAGATGCCGTCGGTGAGCACGAGCGCCGTGCCGGTCAGGGTCGTGTTGCGCGGATCGTAGTAGTCAGTGAGAACGTAGTCGCGCGGGAAAATCACGGCGCCCTCGACCGTGTACCACTTGATCAGATCGCAGTCGGGTCCTTCCTGGGGGAAGCGGCCGAAGTAAACGCGGATGAAGGGCGGCTGTGGCTCGGGATCGCCCGGCAGAAACGCGCTGACCTCCACGTCATAGTCGGCGAAGACGGCCTGCGCCGCCGTCACGATCTGGCCGATCATGGCGCCGATGCCGAATTCGGCGTGCACCATGTACACATCGTCGTTGGACCCGAATTCCGGAACGCGGACGACCGACGAACCGCCCAGCGCCAGCGAATCGCGGCCGGCGAAATCCAGAATGACCTTCTGCCCGCGCAGGTTCACGTTCTGATTGGGCGTGACGGTGAAGCGGAAGCTCTCCGGCTGGTCGGTGCGGAAGACCGAGATGTCGCTGGCGTCGACGGCGACGTAATAGTGGTCGCTGTTGTGGCCGATGGTGAATGCCGCGTTTCGCGGGAAGAGCGTGGTCGTGTTCTCGAACCAGGCGAACACGTTCTGATCCGCGTCCATCACCTGCACGCTGTAACGGTCGAGCGCGAAAGTCTCCTGATAGCCGGGCAGCGAAACGACGCCCAGGCTGAGCTGATCGCCGGCGTTCAGTGGTCCAAGATCGAATATCTGCCGCGCGTTGCGCCGCGCCGCGGTGATGACCGTGGCGGTGTTTTCGACGAGCGGGGCCACCGGCGTATCGGTCGACACGGTATCCGTGAAACTCGGCACGACGTTGACGGTGAGCAACTGCGCCGCGCCGTCGACAAGCGATTGGTTGAAGACACGCGTCGGCTCGGTTCGGTCGGTCCGCAGCTCGACCCAGAGCTGATAGGCGCCCGGCGGCACGGCGGCCACGGAGAGCGCCGTCGGCGTGGTCAGGTTGAGGTCTTCGCCCTGCGGCGGGAACGTGTCGAGCTGGTATTCCTGGCCGGTGACGGGGTCGCGCAGACCGCAGCGAATAAAGCGCGGCACGCCGGCGGCCACGTCGTACTTCACGTGCGCCCAGAGCGGCGACTGCTGCGAAACGACGACGTTGCGCAGCGCCGCGGGCGGCGAGCGAAATTCGATCGTCGGCGGCGCGATGCCGATCTCGACGATGCGGTCGGTCGACGCGGTCACTCCGGCGTTGTCGGTGACGGTGAGCCGGACGCGATACGTGCCGGCGACGGCGAACCGGTGATCCACCATGGGGTCGGTGGCGCGCGTGCCGTCGGCGAAATCCCAGGAGAAGAGCACGATTGTGCCGTCCGGGTCGCGCGATTCCGAGCCGTCGAACTTGATGGTGGCCGGGGCGGTGGGCGCGAAGCTGCGGTCGACCTTGACCACGGCGATCGGGGCCTTGGTGACAGTGACGCTGAGCGCGTCGGTCGCCGTCGCGCCGTCGTCATCCGTGAGCGTGAGCGTCACGGTGAATGTCCCGGTTGACGCGAATGTGTGAACGGGCGAGAGCTCCTGGCTCGTTCCGCCGTCGCCGAAAACCCACTCGCGCTTGGTGATCAGACCGTCGTCGGTGCTGCCGGCGGAGGAAAACTGGACCGTCAGCGGGGCGATGCCGCGCACCAGGTCGCTCTGGAGGACGACGTTCGGCTCGCGATTGAAGGCCGAGGCCAAGGAGTTGGTCGTGCCGCCGTCGCCGCTGCCGCCCGTAGTAGACGTTACCGGGCAGCCCGACAAATCGAGCTGCAGCAGCACCAGCGGACAGCATAGAGCGATAACACGAGAACATCGCCATCGGGGCATGGAACGCTCCTGGCCGTAGGGTGAGACCTCATTCGCCGTGGCCGGCTGAAATTAGTATGGGGCTATCCAAATGGCGTATCAAGTGCCCGGCGGCTGTGATATACTGCGACCCGGGTCATTACGCCGGATGGGTCAGCCGGCGGCTATTATCGTGAGAGTCACAGATGCGCAGATTTTTCTCCCTGTTAGCACTGGTCATGTTCGTCGCGCTGGACCTGGGGGGTTGCCCCACGTCGACCGGAGACAATTCGCAGACCGCGGGGTCCGGGTTGTCGGCCGGCGATCTTTTTTCGGACTCGGCCAGTCCGGCGGACCGTCCGGACGAGTTGACGCTGGCCTTTCCGGAATGCAATGAGCCGCTCTCGGTCGATGCCTGGCGGGCGCGCGTGCTTGAGTTGGTGAACGAGGCGCGGACGTCGCGCGGGCTGAGTGCGCTGACATACAGCCAGCAGCTTGAATCGCAGGCCACGCAGTATGCGTGCGAGATGATCGGCTACGACTTCTTTGCTCACGAAAACCCGGTGACCGGGAGCACGCTGCGCGAGCGGGCGGAGCAGTTTCAGTACGATTTTCAGATCATTGGGGAGAATCTCGCCGCCGGGCAGCCCACGCCCGAGGAGGCCATGGATGATTGGATGAACAGCGCCGGCCACCGCGAGAACATCCTGAATCGCGAGTTCGTTGAGCTGGGCATCGGCATCCGCACCGGCGGGACCTACGGCACGTACTGGGTCCAGGAATTCGGCCGTCCGCGGCAGGTGTCGATCATCGAGGTTCCGGGCGACACCGAGGAAATGGTCGGCCGCTGAGCGGAAAGTTCCTGCTCGGTTGTTTGGATTTCGCTTCGCCTTCGGGGAATAATGGATTGGCAAGCCGCGGGAAGCGCCGCAAGACGGCGCTGCAAGGACGCTCTCCGGCGCGGACATCTGAACGGAGTTCCGCTCGAGGAGGCGGAAGATGAGTTTCTGGACGCCCCAGCGCCTGCGCATCGCGATATACTTCACCGCGTGTTACCTCGCGCTTTGCTAGGCTCTCATGGTGACGCCCGGCGGGGGGCGGCTTGAGCGACTTCTGGCAAGATCGAACCGTGATCATTACCGGGGCAAGCAGCGGGCTGGGCTGCGCGCTGGCCGAACTTCTCGCGCGCCGCGGTGCGCGCGTCGGACTCATCGCGCGGCGCGCGCCGCTTCTGACTGAGTTAACTCGAAAAATCAGGTCCGCGGGCGGCGGCGCCGCGATGGCGGCCGCGGATGTCACGCTGGCGCCATCCGTGCAGGCTGCTGTGGCGCAGATTCAGGAGACGCTGGGGCCCTGCGACATCATGATTGCGAATGCCGGCGTGCTGCAGCGGACGCCCGGTTGGAGTTTTGACGCCGCGGCGGTGGATGCCGTCATCCGCACGAACGTGCTGGGGGTGACGAACTCGTTTGCGGCGGTGCTGCCGGAAATGGTCGCGGCCCGCCGCGGACACATCGTCGCTGTCGCGAGCATCGCCGCGATGCTTGGATTGCCGGGCGTCGGCGCCTACTCGGCGAGCAAGGCGGCGGTGGTGACTCTGATGCAAAGCTTGTCCGTCGATCTGCACCGCTACGGCGTCAAGACGACGACCATTTGCCCTGGGTTCATCGATACGCCGCTGCTTCCGGCTGAGGAGCGCCGTCGGGCGCGCGGGATGATGAGCGTCGAGTTTGCCGCAGAGCGCACAGCGTGGGCGATCGAGCGCGGCCGCCGCGAGTATTGGTTTCCCAGGCGGACGTGGCTTGCCGCGTGGATCGGCAAGCACTTGCCGCACGGACTGTATCGGCGCGTGATGGCGCCGAAAGGCGGACGAGTCTAATGGGCGTCCGTTAGTCGCTTCGATCCCAGCCGCGACCGCAAGGCAGCGAAGGGTGTTCGCTCGCCGAAGAACGCTCCCTCACGGTCGCGGCTCGGAAAGTCGCGACTCGGAAAGACCTCTGAATTCGTTTCTAGGGTTTGCGGACGCGACGATTCCCGGCTTCCGCGGCGGCGCGGGCTTCGACGGGCGAGCCGTCGCGTTCGAGCACTTCGGAATACAAGCCAACCGCGACATCCGTTCGTCCCATTCGCTCAGCCGCCAGCGCGGCGTAGCACAACGCCCAGCTCGCCTCATCCGCCGGTCCGCCGGCATTTGCCAGCGCCAGGAGCTGTTCGAAAGCTTCGGCGTGTCGGCCCGCCTCGATTCGCGCCCGGCCCAGCAGGAGCTTCCACGGTCCGGCGGCGTCGGCGTTTGTGAATTCCAACGTCCGTTCCAAAACGCGCAGTACGCGCGTCGCGTCGCCGCCGCGCTCCAACTCAGCTCGGAGCGACTCGAGGAGTATGGCGGTCGGGGCGAGTTGGATTACGGGTGCGGTTGCCGCCGCCGAGCCGCTGAGCAAACCGTAGACCGGCCGTGAATCGGCAGCCTGGGTCGCCGGGCCGTGAAGTAAGATTCGCGGGTCGCGGTCCTCGTAGAGTTCGAGGTCAACGAGCATCTCCCGCGCAAGCGGCCCGTTGCGGCCGGTCAGGGCGTTTTTCAAACGCGTGCGCGCCGCCGCGTTCTCGGACGATCCGGCCGGCGCGAGTCGCCGGGGCCGGCAGTCGCCGCCGAGCTCGAGGCAAAGCTCGACGGCGCGATCGAAGCGGCCGCAGCGGTCGCATACGGCTGCGAGACGCCGCTTTGCCCAGGGTCCGACCCACTCGGCGGCCGCATCGCGGAGAACGGACTCATAGGCGGCAGCGGCGTCCGGGTCGCGACCCTCGGCAGCGGCATGTTCGGCCTCTCCCAGCCGCGGCAGGTCGTCGGCCTCGATCCACTCGATTTCCGCGTGGGGCTTACGGAGCAATTCACCGCTGACGCCCCGGAAAATCAGGCGGTGTTCGCGGAAGGCGACGATCCGAACGCCGACGAACGGGGGGCGCCCCGACAGCTTGACCGTATCGGCGGCGGCGGCGCGCGCTGCGAGCGCGGCAGCGATGAGAATTCCAGCCGAAATTCGCGAGCGAGTGCATCCCACGTCGATACATACTAATGGACGAGCCGACGACCGGATGGACGAACCGCCGGCCGGAACAACCCAAGAAGCAACCCGGTCGGCGGGAGGTGGCGGGCGGACTGAGTATGCCAGGCCTGCAGTTCGCCTCCACGACGGAACGGGTGAAAACGCGACCGGTCCGTGGGGCGTCTTCAGAACTGTCGCTGACCTAGGGTGGCGACAGCGTCCTGGCCTGGGCCGGGGATGTTGCTGCAGGGTGCCGGACATTTGTCAGAAGGACTGTCCATCAGGCGTATGATTTCTGGCAAGACCGATTGCATCTGAGCCGCGCGTATTGTAAAAAATGCGCAGCAGGGACGCGATTTGTAGTTTGAGCGAGGAGGCTCATGACCACCGACAATCGAAACTCCCGCGTGATCATCGTCCTCATGGCGGCGATGACCTTTGGCGCGGCCCTTTTGCTCTGGCTGGAACCACAGACCGATCGCTACCGGGGAGACGCGCTGCTGCTCGCTGAAAGCGGCGGGCGCGTCGCCGAAGTGACCATCGAGTACATCGCGCCGGGCGACGTTGGCCAGTCCCAATATGACTGCCTGATCGACGCCGAGGGTGAGGCGGGGTCGCTCGGCGCCTGGAGTGAGTCGGCGCGCATCGCCGTCCTGGCTTCCGGGGGCGATAAGCTGCCGGTGAAGCAGGCGAGCACGCTCATGAGGCTGATCGGCAAGCTGCACCAGTCGCATGGGCTTGCGATGGATCAGATTCGGCTGGCCGGCACTTCCGATATCCGCCAGACGCCCACTCTTCCGCCGCAGGCGGCGGACCTGGTCAACCTTCTGGTCCGCAAGGGCATCGTGCAATAGAATTCGGCAGTCTCCAGCGCTGTCGAACCGAGCACAAGATGCCGCGGCCGCTTCCATTGCTTGAGGGGTATGAGTTCGTGCAGCGCGTCGGTCGCGGGGCCGGTGCTGTCATCAGTCTTGCTGTGCACCGGGCGACGCGCCGACAAGTCGCCATCAAGCACGTTATCCGCCGCGACGCCGACGACGAAAAATTCATCCGCCAGGCCGAGACCGAATACGACGTCGCCAGCCGCTTTGACAATCCCTACCTGCGGAAGTGCTACGAGATTGTCCGCCGCAAGAAGTGGTTCCGGACGGTCGAGCTGTACCTGATCATGGAATATGTCGACGGGGAGCCGCTGGAAGATCAGTGTCCGGAGCGGCTGGAGGAGATCATCCCGATCTTCGCGCATGTGGCCGAGGGACTGCAGGCGCTGCACAGCTATGGTTTTGTGCATTCGGACATCAAGCCGAACAACATCATCCTGACGCCCAGCGGGAACCCGAAGCTGATCGACTTCGGCCAGAGCTGCCCGATCGGGCATCAGAAGGAGCGCATCCAGGGCACGGCGGATTTCATCGCGCCCGAGCAGGTGCGTAAGCTGCCGCTGGACCATCGCACGGACATCTTCAATTTCGGCGCGACGATGTACTGGGTGGTGACGGGACGCTACTTCGAGACGCTCGTCTCGAACGCCCCGACCGCGGCCCGCAAGATTGACTTCGACGCGCAGCGCAGCTCGGCCGCGCCGCACGAGCTCAACCCGCGCCTGCCGCTTCCCCTTTCCAAGCTGATCATGGATTGCGTCGAAACCAACCCCGAGTCGCGGCCCGTGGACATGCGGGCCGTGGTGGCGCGGCTGGAAGTGGCGCTGCAGGTGCTGAACAACCGGCGGAGCGGCGACGACGATGGACGGGACGACGAGCCGGATGGCCGACGGGCGGCGACGCGCGAGGCGTAGCGCTTGGGGAGTGCGGGCGTGTCGCCCGCAGTGTCCTCCATTACTCGCTGGGCGGGACGTCTGCACGTCCCAATGCGGCCGGGACGCCGGCACTTCCCCCGAAGCAATGCACATCCACCGCCTCGATCCGCTCTGCGCCGCGGTCATCTTTCCTTCGCTTGATTTCGTAACGCCGAAACTCGGGCGCGCCCAGGCGGACCGCGAGGGCGTCGCGGTAGGCGGCGAATTGCTCTTCGGGGAAGTCGAGGCGCACACCGCGATAAGCCAGCAGCCAGATACGCCCGCCGGAGTGAGCCGCGTGCACGTCTTCGGCGCGCGGCGCCCAGGTTAACGGGACGGGTGCGAAGCGCAGAATATCGAATATGAATTGTCCGCCCGTGCCGCGCGAATCGAGCAGGCTGGGGGCGTGGGGCACCCGGTCGGGCGAATAGAAGACGACCCACCCATCGCCCGGGCGCGTTTCGCGGACGATCGCATCGACCGCCTGCCGGCTGCGCAGCACCGGCTTGTCTTTGTACGGCCGCAGCACGTCGGCGACCGCGCCGCCGACGCAGATTCCGCCCAGCGCCAACGCGGCGACCATCAGCCCGGCGCGGCGCTGCGGAATCGCGCGTCGGAACGCGCGCCACAAGTGAAAAATCACGACGCGCAGCCCGAGTCCGCCGAGCAGGCAGAAGGCCGGGGCCATGTAGAGAGAAGTTCGGGCGGACCCGCCGTAGGGGTACTTGTGCAGCGCCGCCGCGATAAACGTGAGCGCCAGCGGCATGAGCAGCAGAGTCAGAAGGGGGCGACGGGTTTTCCATAGGCGCACGCCGCCGATGATCACGACCAGCAGCGTGGCGGTGCTGCCGCCGTTGTCCCCGCCGAGCGGATACGCCAGCATGTTGCCCGTGTGCATGTAGATCAGCCAGAGGGGCAGCAGCCAGGGCCGATCCAGCGGCGGAAAAGTCCGTTCCCACATTTCGATTTCGACCAGGCCGGCGGCGGCTGTCAGATGCGGCCCGGCGTAAACTAGATAGTTGGTCGCGAAGTTGCCGATGAGCAGCAGGCCGAAGAGCAACCAGCCGATCAGCAGCCCCGCGGAGAATCTCCGGATCAGGAGGTAGGTGAGCAGCAGCCCGACGCTGCCGGCGGCGAAAACTGATGGCAGCGACCACCACACACCTGCGGCGGCCAGCAGCAAGAGTCCCGCCCAGCCCGCCCGGCACGTGGGCCGGAGATAGACGCGCCATCCCAGCATTGTGCAGGCAAGCGATATGAGCATGTCCTGGGCGTAGGGCTTCACTTCGGCGGAATGTCGCACAGGGTAGGTGGCCGCAGCGAGAAAGCCGATCGCCAAGAGCGCTGCGGCCGGCGGCAGGACGCGGCTGGAGAAGCGCGCGAAGAGGATCAGCGCGAGTCCGCCAGCGATCGATGGAAAGAGGCGCAGGGCCCAGTCTGACAGACCCAGGAGCCGGGCGAAGAAAAGCTCACCCCACATGAACATGAGCGGCACGATCTGGCCGTAGTCGAGCGGCCTCAACATGCCGGCGTAGTCGCGCGTGACGAGATTGACGGCGACGAACGCCTCATCACCCCAGATGGGGAAGCCCATGGCGAATCGGATCACCCGCCAGAAAAGTCCCAGCAGGAGCAGCAGGAGCGCCGCGCGGCGCAGCGCAGTGGCGCGGTCAAGCCGCTGTGCCACCGTCAGGATGCCTCCGGGCGGCGGCGCGGGTCGGTTCGGCCCGGTCTCAGCCACGCTGCACGCTTGGCTTGGGCATCGGATTCTCCGGGAGCTTGAGTGCGCCAACGAGCTGGGTCACGTTGGAAAGGCCGTGCTGCTCGACGTAGCGCGACAGACCATCGGCGATCTTCGCCGGCAGGGAGGGATCAACGAAGAGCGCCGTGCCGATGGCGACGGCGGACGCGCCCGCGAGCAGAAATTCGATCGCATCGGCGGTGCACTGGATCCCCCCCATGCCGAGAATCGGCACACCGGCGGACTTGGTCACCTCGCGGTAGACGCGATGAATATTGAATAGTGCGAGCGGTTTGATCGCCGGGCCGCTCAACCCGCCGGTGACGTTGGCCAGCACGGGTTTCCAGGTGCGGGCGTCGATCGCCAGGCCGACGTAGGTGTTGATCAGGCTGAGGCCGTCGGCGCCGCCGGCCAGCGCCGCGCGGGCCATGACGGTGATGTCCGTGACGTTGGGCGAGAGCTTCACGAGCAGTTTTCCGCGGCGAATGACGCGCCGCACCGCGGACACGACCTGCTCCATCAGCCGCGGATCGGTGCCGAACATCAGCCCATCGGCGACGTTCGGGCACGACACGTTCAACTCGATGCCGGCGATGCAGGGGATCGGATCGATAGCCTCGCACACCGCCACATAATCCTCGACGCGGTAGCCGGCGACGTTGACCAGCACCGGCGTGGGCATCGACTGAATGAAGGGCACTTTCTCGGCGATGAAGCGTTTCAGGCCGACGTTCGCCAGGCCGATCGCGTTGAGCAGCCCGCCGCGAACTTCGGCGATGCGTTGCGGCTCGTTTCCGGGACGCTCGCTGAGCGTCACGCTCTTGGTCGTGAACGCGCCAAGACGGCGATAATCGAGCACGTCGGCGTACTCGGGACCGTAGCCGCAGGTTCCCGACGCCGTGAGCACGGGCGTACGCAGCGGAATGCCGGCCAGGTGGACGGTCAGGCGCGGGTCGGTGGGCGGGTCGGCGGCCGCGGTCATGGGGGCAGCATCCGCGTCCGGGAGCGGGGTGTCAATTTTGCCGATCGCACGGGAGCGTCGGCGTCCGGCCGGCGCCACTGCGCGTTCGCACCGGCCAGAGAGCCTGTGAACATTCGGGTGGGATGGGCGTCTCGCCCGTCCCCGCGGCCTCATGAACGGGCAAGATGCCCGTTCCACCCTAAGAAGTTCGCAGCCCCAGAGCGTGATGCTCCCCTTCAGCGGCAAAAACTGCACGCGGTGGATACGTTCGCCAATTTACCCGGCGGCCCGCGACGTCCGATGACGACGTACGGTCATGAAGCGCGCTGAACAACTGTATGCCTGGCTCGAACGCGGGCCGTCTCCGGTCTGCGACGAGATCATCTCCGCCGGGCTGGCCGATGCGGACGGGGAAACTCTGGAGCGGCTTTGCGAGCTGCTCCTGACACGCGAGCACGATGCGTCGTGGGCGGGGTTGATCGGAATTTACGACCGGCTGACGCCGGAGCGGCAGGCGCGCGTCCGCGGCGGCGGAGAGCGCGTTCGCAGCGGCATCGCGCAGGCGTTGCGGGCTGAGATCGCCGAAGTGCGGTTGAACGCCCTGGCCGTGCTGGACGCATGTCCGTCGCCGTCGCTGGCGTACGCCTTGTCGTCGCTTTTGCGCGACAAGTCCGGACGTGTGCGCGACGCCGCCGCACGCACCTTCCGCAACCTGGGCGAGATCGTGCTGGAGGCGGACGCGCGGACGGCGGACGCGCCGCGCGACGAAACGCCGGCCGGTAAGGCGAAGGCGCGGGCCGCGGCCGTCGAGCGGACCGAGTTTCTGCGGGCCCTGATCGAGGTCGTTCGGACGTTCGAGCTTCACAATCGGCCGGAAGTGCTGGAGGTGAGCCTGTGGTTCGCGCGCGAGCTGGGGCCGCCGCTGTGGAAACTGCTGGACAACCATCGCGCCCGCTGCGGCCGGGCGGTGGCCGAGAATCTGGTGTCGTGGCGAAGCCCGAAACTGACGGGATTTCTGCTCGACTGCCTGCAGCAGCACGAATGGCGAATTCCGGCGATCACGCTGCTGCGCACGTGGAAGACGCTGCCGGAGCTGGTGGCGCTGCTGCGCTGCTCGAGTTTCATGGACGACGCGGAGCAGCGCCGCAGCCTGCTGGCGATCAAGAGTCCGCCCTGTTTCATGGGGCTGGATCGCGATCTGCTGCGCGTGCCGGCGTCGCTGCGGACCAGCGTGCCGCCCTGGGTGTGCGCGCTGGGCTACACGCAGCAGGAGCGCACGACGCTGCTGACCTGCTGGGCCAATTCGAAGATGCCCGACGTGCACCTGGCGGCGATCGAGGCGCTGGCTTCGATCGGCAACGCGTCCGCCAAGAAGATGCTGAGCGAACACGAGGCGCGTCAGAAGAAGGCGGACGAGCCGGGCTCGCCGGCGGCGGAACGCAACCCGTCGGCGGATGACGCATTTGACGTTTTGTGGCGGCAGTGGCGGGCCCAGGGGGCGGCCGACGATTCGCGCGCCCTGCGGGTGCTGCGCGACAACGCACGCGTCTGGCGGCAGCGCTGGCAGCAGATGAGCCGCTCCACCGACGCCAACGATCGATTGGCGCTGGTCAGGGCGATCGGGACGCCGGCGCTGGCGACGGAGTTCGCGGCCGAGATTGAATCGCTCACAAGCGACTCGAATGAGCGCGTCCGCCGCGCCGCCGCCGAGGCGCGAAAGCTCGTCACGGGTCGCGGCGCGACGGGGGCGCCGCCGCCGCCGGCAGACGCGCCGGAGTCGCCGCGCGCGGCTGAGATTCGGCAGAAGCTCGCAACGCTCCTGGCTGAGCATGCGGGCGACGACGCGGCCGGCGGGCACGACGCGTACCTGGTGAGTCAGATTGGCGAGCTGCTCGCGGCGCTGCAGGCGGCGCTGGATCGGTCGTCGCCGCAGCCGGAGTCTTCGGGGGGTGTTCGATGATGTCGCTGGCGCAAGCGCTTGCACAGGTCGGATCGGGGCCGGGTTGGGAATCGCTGCGCGAGTCGTTCCGCACGGGCGGCGACGCGCAGACGTTGGGCGGGTTCGTACTCGTGCTGGCGGGCCTCGTGGTAGTGGCCGTGGCGGTGGTGTATATCCTGACTCGCCGGCGATTGCCGAAGCAGGCTTCGCTGAATGCGATGAAGGAGGTCGCGCGCGTGCTGCAGCTCGGGTCGCAGGCTCGGCGAGATATCGAGCTGGTCGCGGGGCGCGCGGGAGTCCGGCAGCCGGCGGCGATCCTCCTGTCGCCGGCGAACCTGTCGGCGGCGGTTCGGCGGGGATGCAACGGGTTGGACGATCCTTCGCTGACGGCGAGGATGAACGAGCTGTCGGTGAAGCTGTTTGGGTCGGCGTTGCCGCCGGCGGCGCGAAATGAGAAGGGCGTGGGAGTGGGTGGCTGAGGGCCCACTCCACTAAAGTCCCGGCTTTCTGAAGATCGTGACGTTGGCGAGTTGGGCGGCCCGCGCGAGCGAGTCATCGAGTGTCGCCAGCGGCAAGTTCTTGCGCTGGGCGAGTTCAAGGTATGCCGCGTCATAAACGGTGAGGCTGTGCCGGCGGGCCAAGTCAAGCACGATCGCCTCCCTTGGGAGGTCATCGACAACAAACGGGAGCAAGGCGAGATCGGCCAGGAAAGCTCCCGTGCGCTCCGGCGTCAGACGTTTCCTTCTCTCTCCCATCAGCAGCGCGTTGCGGATTTCGTACCAGAAAATCGTCGGAACCACGGCTTCGTCGTCGGCGATCGCCTGGATCACCTCTTCGCCGTAGGCCGCGTCTTCATCGTCGAAAGCCTGGCTGAGGATCGCCGAAATGTCCGCGACGAGCGCCATCAGTAACGATGCCCGGCATGCTTGAGAGAACTCAGCTCGTCGCGCCTCATGCCGCTGAAAGTTCCGCGAAAGCTCTTAAGACGCTGGACGGCTTCGGCGATTGTGTTTGGGTCGCGTGCCGTGTCGGGCGGGACGAGCATGCCGACGGGCCGCCCGTGCTTCGTAATCTGAAACGTCTCGCCACGGGACGCGCGATCGAGAAGCTCGCTGAGGCGCGTCTTTGCGTCGAATGCTCCGATAATCTCCACGGCAATCTCCAACTAGTTTACAACTAGGATTAAATACAGCTTCTGAATGGAAGTCAAGCAAAGGTAGGCAAGGATCTTCATGGCCCGGCCAGCAGCGTGACGAACGGGTTTATGTCGAGCACGTTCACCTGCCCATCATCGTTCACGTCGCTATTGGCAATCGGACAATTCGGATATGCCGCCGCGTAGGCTGACGCGTCGGAGAGCGCCAGGACGAAGGCGTTAATGTCGAGAATATCCACGCTGCCGTCGCAGTTAGCGTCGCCCTCCAACTCTGTAATGAGGCTGAATTCAATGTACTCGTTGGCCTCAATGCTGCCGTTCGCGGCAACCGGCGGCGGAACCTGCCGGATCAACCCGCCGCCGTCATTGGTCGCGTACGCCCCCACCGCCAGATAAGCCACGCTCGGCAGCGTACCGCCGAGTTCCTGGCGGAGGTTGATCTGGCCTTCCAGTACGCCGCCGTTCGCGCCGGTGGCGGCCTGGGCGGCGGCGCCGTTGCTGAGGTCGAACCAGCCCTCGTAGTCGTTGTTGTTCTCATCGGCGGCGAAGGCGCTCCAGTCGGCCACCTGGCCGGCCTTGGCCCACGGGGCGGCGCGCATCGCGCCGGGCGCGGCGGCGATGAACACAAAGTGATCGTTTCCCTCCCCCGCGTCATTGGTGGCGACGTAGAGCAAATCGCCGCGGATGCCCGCCCAGAGCGACATGCCCTGATTCTGCGACACGAGCGCCGCGCCCGTGTCGAGCGCGCCGTCCATCTGCCAATCCTGCTGCGGCTGGCCGCCGGTGACCTGAAAATGCCAGTCAGCTCCGCCGTTGTTGTCCCACGTGCCGGCGCCGTTGTTGAAGACCATGTCGAGCTGCGTGGCGGCGGCCTGGACGAGCACCGTCTTTTCCCAGCGCGACGTGCCGGCGTTCCATGTCATGGCCGGATCAGGCGAAATCACCGGGTTCCAGTTGTTGAAGCCGTAATGCAGGTAGACCTGCGGCGCGCCGGCCAGCGGGCGGCCGGCGGGGTTGTACTGAATGAGCACGTTTTGATTCGCGACGGCGGGGTTGGGGGTGATCGTGAGGACGTCGCCGCCGCCGCCGCCCGTGGGCGGGCCGACGTATACGTGCTGAATGTCAGTGCGGGTGATGTTGCCGCCGGCGTCGACGGCCTCGACGTAGTAGTCGATGAGCACTTCGTTCTGTTCGGTGATCATGGCGCGGTAGCGCGTGGCGCGGTACGTCGCCGGGAGGATGTTTGCGGGCACGCTCGGATTCGCCGCGGCGGTCATGGCGACGCTGTTCCACGCGCCCACTTCGCTTCCGCCGGCGAAGGTCTCGTTTTGAATTGAGGAGAGCGGGTTCGCGCCGTCATTGTCGAGCCGCCACTTGAGCGTGACGCTCGTCAGGCCGGCGACGTCGTAGGCGTAGGTCCAAACCTCGAAATCGCTCGGTTCCGGCGTCTGCGCCCATTCGAAGCCGCCGGGGTTGTAGGGATCGCGCTGTGGCACGAACACGGTGGGCGGCGTGTTGTCGGGCTGGCCGGCGATGACGAGGTCGGCGAAGGTGACGGCCTGGTTGCAGGCGCGCGTCACGTTGCTGTCCCACGGCTCGCTGCTGCCGTCCCAGTACCAGTAGTCGCTGGCCTCGCCGCAGAGCAGCCAGTGCCAGGCCTTTTCCGTGTTGGTGCCGATGCCGCTGACGATGTTACCGGTGTTCAGGGCGGGGGCGATCGCTTCCGCCATGAACACGCGGTTTTTGGCGGCGGTCAGGACGGCCCAACTGTTGCGGTCCGGGCTCCAGCCGGCGGCGTTCGGATCGCCGAGCCATTTCTTGAATTCGGCGTCGCCGCAGTCGGCGCCGGCCCACGAGCCGTTTTCGACGTGAATCAGGTCGCCGGCGGCGGGCGGAAATCGATCGAGGTAGTCCTCGACGGTCGTGACGTCGTAGTCCGGGTCGTTGCCGGCCCAGTTGACCATGTTCTGGAAGTTGCTGTGGTAATAGGCCTCGCTGCCGCCGCCGAAATTGTCGCCGTCGTGGTGCAGCACGACGAACATCGGGTGCGCCGCGTCGGTGTTGTAGGGCAGATAGGCGTCCATGACGACGTCGTAGAGAAACGCGCCGTATCCGCCGCGGCCGTCTTCGTTGCCTTCGTAGCGGGCGGCCGGGACGGCGATCATCTGTGTGACCGCCCCGGTCGCGGGATTGACGTGCTGGATGCGGTGCGGCTGATAGCCGAACGGAGCGGAGACACGGCTGGGCGCCCAGAGGTTATTGAGCTGGACCCATGCGCCGCCGCCGGCAGCCGGGTCGGCGTTGAGCTGGTCGGCGCGGTTGGGTGAGAAGAGGCAGGAGGAGTTGGTGTGCGGGTAGCCGACGCAGGCGCGGTCGAAGTGGATGTTGTCGACCAGCGCCCAGTCGACGCCCTCGGCGACGAGGGCGGGGATCATTCGAGTCGAGAAGGCGGTTTCGGCCGGGAAGATGCCGCGCGAGTAGGGCAGGCCGGGCCAGGTTTGCTGGTAAATGTGCTTGTGCAGGCGAATCTGCATGCGCATGTCGGCTTCATCGAGCAGCGGCATAAGCGGGTGGTGATAGCCGAACGCGACCATATCCAGCCGCCGGTTGTTCAGCGCGGTGTTCCAGCCGATGGCCTGCAGGTAGCCGGCCTGCCAGTTGTTCCACATTCCGCCGTTGACGCCCGCGTCGCGCAGGGCGTTCAGGTTTTCAATGAGCGAGCCGCTGAAGCTGACCTGTGCGCCCAGGTGGGGGAGGGAAAGGCCGATCTGGACGGCGTCGCGCGGCCAGCCGGTGTAGGGGCCGAAACGCTGGTTGTGGACGTCGACCGGGCTGAAGGAGTAGCGGCCGGCGGAGTTGGTCTGGACGACGGTTTCATAGGGGTAGTAGATCGGCTGGTGCATGTGCCAAAGGAAGCCGACGTGAATGACTTCCGGGGCGGGCGCGGTGATGGCGATGGCGAGCGTGGCGACCGAAAAGAACATCGCGCGATGCGGCATGGTGCGGCTCACAAAGGAGATAGTGCTGTCAGTTCAGTCTAGCGGGTCGGGTGAAAAACCCGAAACCGGCGGGAACGACGCGCCGTGATTCTGGTAGCGGCCGGCCCCCGTGCCGGCCGTGGTTCGTCCGCGGCGCTCCCTACTCCGAACGGCCGGCACGGGGGCCGGCCGCTATTTTATGTTGGGATAATCAGCCGCCGGCGATGGCGCCGACGATGAGGAACGGCTCGGCGCCGGCGGCGACCGACGTGGGGAGCGGCGTATCGGGGGCGTCGTGCGAGAGGTCGCGCTGGCACGCGAAGAACCGGACGAAGGGCCGGCGGCGGTGCGTGCCGTGGTCGCGAATGGTGCCGCGGAGCATGGGGTAGCGCGCTTCGATCGCGTCGAGAATCGTGCGCAGCGTGGCCGGGGCGGCGACGTCGACGGCGATTTCCTCACCATCGATGCGCGCCAGCGTTCGCAAGTGAAACGGCAGCACGACGCGGATCATGAGCGGTCCTTCGAGACGGCTTCGCGACCGTGATATTATCGCAGACGTCACGCGCGGCAATTCTGACTACGAACTTACCGCGGTGCGGCGGAAGTGGCCGCCCGCTGCATCGCGGGCTTCACGTTCAAAGGCCGTCGCCTGGAGCAACCGATGCGCTACATGGTGATTGAACGATTCAAGGACGTCGCCGGCGTGTATCGCCGATTTGCCGAGAAGGGGCGGATGATGCCGGACGGGCTGAAGTACATCGAGAGCTGGATCACCGGCGACCTGCATGTCTGCTACCAGCTCATGGAAACGGATGACGCGGCGCTGTTTGCATCATGGACGCGGAACTGGGATGACCTGATGGAGTTTGAGATCACGGCGGTGCTGAGTTCGGCAGAGGCGCGAGCGCGGGTTCTGGGGACGCCGACCTGATCGCGGCATCGGCGGCGCGCCCCCGGAGTTTCACAAGACGCCGCCGGTCTGACCTCCGCAGGCCAGGACGTACGCGCCGATTGCAGCCGAGAGCACGAAATTCCAGGCGGCGAGCATCCGGCCCATGCCGCGCGAGTACGTGGCGAACCCGCCCAGCAGAAGAAGGGGGGGGACGTAGTACCGCGGATCGACCAGGCTGTGCGGCGCGAGGTAAAGCGCCGTCACGGCCCAGGTGGCTGTGAGCATCGCGTGGCGCGGCTGGCGGCGGGTCCAGACGACGACGATTGGAACGAACGCGGCGAGAATCGCGGCGATCAGAAATCGCAGGGGAACGGACGTACTGAGGGCGATCAGCAGCCGGTTCCGCAGATAGTGCGGGTCGCCGTTCCAGCCGTGCGGATTCGAGAAGCCCATCTCCAGGATTCCGACGCCGCCCAGCAGTGCGGCGAGAACCAGCGGACGGCGAAACGAGTTCCTGAGCTCAAGGCCGAAAGGTCCGGCAAGGAACGCGATCCAGAGCGGGGCCCAGAGCAGGGCGATCGCCAGTCCGAAGCAGTAGTACTGCGCGATGTTCGGCCGGCCGGAGCCGAACTGCCACGCGCCGAGCGAGAATCCGCCCTGCGTGCGGATGAACGTCAGGAATCCGACCGCCGCGGCGAGATAGGGCCAGGTCACGCGAATGACAATCGCGGCGAGCGGGGAGCGCCGCTGCCCGCGCGACGGGTGCGCGGCGATTGCATCCGCGGCGTCCCATGCCGCGATGAAGAGCAGCCAGATCAGCCCGGACTGCCGCACGAAGCAGCTCGCCAAAAGCGCCGCGACCGCAGCCAAGCGCCGGCCGCGAACATGGAAATACACGCCGGCGACCAGCGTCAACAGCATGGCGCTTTCCGTGTACGCGAGCGTCCAGAAGGGAAAGAGCAGCGGATTCCAGGCGACCAGCAGCAGGCTCTCGCGCGGGGCGTCGAGTCGACGGATTGTGCGGTCCAGGAGCAGCAGCGCGGCCACCGCGAGCAGCAGATTGAAAGACCGAAGCAGCAGCAGCGACGATCCGAGCCAGCGGGCCGGCAGCGCCGCGACCAGGTGGTACGTCGGCAACATCGACAGGTAGCCGGGGGCGGGCCAGCGCCCGGCGGCGATCTCCGACACGGCCGTCAGGTGAAACACCTCGTCCGCGATCGGCGCGGGTTTCCAAATGCAGACAAGCTGGCACCAGGCGATCACGGACATGCAAGCGAGCAGCAGGGGCCCGTTCGGCTGCGTCGCTGATGTGCCGCCGCTCCGGTCGAGTGGATCGCCGGAAGAAATAGAGCGTATCTCAGACATGTCGCCGCAGGATTTCGGCGAAGCGCCAGACTTCGTGATACGTGTTGTACAGCGGCACGGGGGCGACGCGGACCACGTTCGGCTCGCGGAAGTCGCACACGACGCCGTCGGCTTCCAACGACCGGAACAGCTCTTTCGGCCGATGGTGCGCGAGGATCGAAAGCTGGCAGCCGCGGCGTTCGGCGTCGCGCGGGGTAATCACGGTGTATCGCTCGCTGGGAATCTGGTCCAGCAGAAATTGCAGGTAGCCGGTGAGCCTGAGGGATTTCTCGCGCAGCGCCGGCATCCCCGCCTCGTCGAATATCGCAAGCGAGGCCACCAGCGGCGCCGCGGAGAGGATGGGCGGGTTGCTGAGCTGCCAGGCATCCGCCGACGGCACCGGTTCGAAGGTCTCGTTCAGGTGCATGCGAAAGCGCGTCGCGGGGTCGTTGCCCCACCAGCCGCCGAGCCGCGGCAGCGCGCGGTCCTGTACGTGTCGCTCGTGAATGAAGCAGCCGGCCAGCGCCCCCGGCCCGCTGTTGAGGTACTTGTAGGTGCACCACGCGGCAAAATCGATGTTCCAGTCATGAAGTTGCAGCGGGACGTTGCCGGCGGCGTGGGCCAGGTCGAATGCGACGATGCAGCCCTGGGCCTGGGCTGCGGCGGTGATTCGCGGCAGGTCGAGAAACTGGCCGGTGAAGTAGTTGACGCCGCCCAGCAGGACGAGCGCGATGTGCCGCCCTTCGCGTTGGAGCAGCGTCTCGATGTCCTCGGTGTGCAGCGTGTATTCGCCCGGCCGCGGCGACGCCGTCAGCAGCGCCGTGGCGGGATCGAAGCCGTGCAGGCGCAGTTGCGTCCGGGCGGCGTAAATGTCGGAAGGAAACGCGCAGTTCTCGATGAGGATCTTGAACCGCTGCGGCGTCGGACGATAGAACGACGCCATCAGGAGGTGAAGATTCACCGTCAGGCCGTTCATGAAGACGACTTCGTGCGGCCGGGCGCCGACCAGCCGGGCGCCGGCGTCGCGAAGCTGCACGTGATAGGGGTACCAGGGCCGCTTCCCGCGAAAGTGGGCGTCGACGGCCAGCTCGCCCCAGTCGCGCAGCTCCTGGTTGACGATCTCCGCGGCGGTCGTGGGCTGAAGTCCGAGCGAATTGCCGCAGAGGTAGATAACGGGGCGGCCGTCGGGACGGTGCGGGATCAGGAACCGGTCGCGGAAGCGCGCGAGCGGATCGCCGAGGTCGAGGGCTTTCGCGAACGACTCGCCGGGTTGGAAAGTCGCGTGCTGGGAAGACATCGCGGAATCTTACCCCGCGTGTGCGCCTTTGGGCGCAATCCAATAGAGGTTGCGATTGGCGGCGGGTTCGGACATACTCGGACGGTGGACGCCCTTGTGAGCGCGCAGCTTGTTTCGGTACAATGAGTTGCGAGGGCTCCAGCGTTCCCAGGCGCGCTTCATGGCGGACCGGCGTGCAGCGCACACGGTGGCCGATCGCGCCGATTCGTTCTAAGTCTGGCCAGGAAATTCACATGCTCAACACTTCGCGTGCGGCGCTGCTCGCAGCGCTATCGGTCAGTGCGTCGCTCAGTTTCTCACAGGTTCCCACGACGCAGCCGGGAAGCAAGATCTGGTACGTCGACGACAGCTCGCAGGGCGGCGACGGGCTTTCGTGGGCGACGGCGACCAACGATCTGCGCTTCCCATTCAACAACTCCGTCGCGGGCGACGAGATTCGCGTTGCGGGCGGCTCATATCATCCATCCGGTCCCGAGGGCCGCGTTGATCCGTCGCCGTTCGATGTGTTCGAGCTGCCCATCGGCGTGAAAATCCTCGGCGGTTTCGCGGGGCAGGGGGCGCCCGATCCGGACGCGCGCAACGTTGTCGAGAACGAGTCGATCCTGACGGGCGACTGGTTCGGCGACGACCAGCCGAATTTCGGCAACCGGCAGGACAACAGCCTGCGGATCATCTTCGTCGGCTCGTTCGTCGAGGAGACCACGCAGCTCGACGGATTCACGATTCGAGGCGGTTACACGCGGCTGATCGAGCGCGGGGACGCGCCGCCGGCGGGCGGCGCGGGCATCCGTAACTACGGCAATCTGAAGCTGGTTTCGTGCACGCTGATCGAAAACCTGTCGGAAGTCCCGGGAAGCGGCGGCGCGGTGTACAACGCGGGCACGCTGTTGATCGAGGGCTGCCGCTTCCACGCGAACCGCGCCGACAGCGGCGCCGGGCTGTTCAACGAGGTGGGAGGCCGGGCGCGGCTGTTCAACTGCGTGTTCAGCGGGAATGTGGCGGTTCTTCCCAGCGGCGGCGGCGCGATTGCCTCGGCCGGCATCGAGCTGGGCCTCTTCAGCAGCACGCTGACGAACAACGGCGCGATCAACGGCTCGGGCGTGCGGGTGACGTCTCCGGCGACGCTGGCCAACACGATCGTCTGGCCGGACCTGCTCGATTCCAGCGATTCGGATTTCATCAACGCCAATCACTGCGACCTGACGCTGCCGTCGTTCGGCGTCGGCAACATCAGCGAAGATCCGCGTTTCGTGAACCTGCTGGGCGTCGATGGAATCCCCGGCACGCGCGACGACGACGTGCGCCTGGCGCCGATTTCGCCGTGCATCAACATCGGCGACGCCGGCGCGGCCGGCGGGCTGCCGGCGACGGATTTCGAAGGTCAGCCGCGCGTGCAGGGTTGTGAGCTTGATATGGGCGCGGACGAGACCCATCTGCCCGATTGCGACGAAAACGGCCTGGCCGACTGCGAGCAGGTCCTGGCCGATCCTTCGCTCGACTGCAACGAGAACGGCGTGCCGGACACGTGCGAATTCGGCGAGGGATTCAACGACTGCAACGACAACGGCGTGCTCGACGAATGCGAGACCGACAGCGACGAGGACGGCGTCATCGACGATTGCGACGGATGTCCGACCGATCCGGACAAGACTTCTCCGGGCGCGTGCGGATGCAACGTCTCGGACAAAGACACGGACGGCGACGAGCTGCCGGACTGCCTGGACGGTTGCCCCAATGACCCGGACAAGATCGAGCCGGGCGTCTGCGGTTGCGGCACGCCGGACGGCGATTCGGACAAGGACGGCACGCCCGATTGCCTGGACGGATGCCCGGACGATCCGGACAAGGTGGAACCGGGCGTGTGCGGCTGCGGAGAGCCGGAAACGGATTCGGACGAGGACGGCACGCCCGACTGCATCGACGGGTGCCCGGATGATGCGAAGAAAACGTCGCCGGGCGACTGCGGCTGCGGCAAGCCGGATACGGACTCGGACGATGACGGAACCGCCGACTGCCTCGACGGATGCCCGGACGATCCGCACAAGACCAGCCCCGGCGTCTGCGGCTGCGGCGTCGCGGACATCGACAGCGACGAGGACGGAATTCCGGACTGCAACGATCATTGCCCGAACGAGGAAGACGTCGACACGGATAAGGACGGCACGCTGGACTGCGAGGAGCTGTGTCCGTTCGATCCCGAGAAGACCGACCCGGGTACGTGCGGATGCGGAGTCGCGGACACGGATCGCGACGAGGACGGCACGCCCGATTGCATCGATGGCTGCCCGGACGATCCGAACAAGACGGCGCCGGGCGCCTGCGATTGCGGAAACGCGGACACCGACAGCGATGAGGATGGGACGCCCGACTGCGTCGACGCCTGTCCCAGTGATCCGAACAAGACTCAGGCCGGGGCGTGCGGCTGCGGGACGGCGGACACGGACTCCGACCAGGACGGCGTGCCCGATTGTTTCGATCGCTGCGAAGGGGCCGACGATGCGGCCGACGCGGATGAGGACGGCACGCCGGATTGTCTCGACGGATGTCCGGATGATCCGAACAAGACGTTCCCGGGCGTCTGCGGCTGCGGCACGGCCGATGCCGATGGCGACGAGGACGGCGTGGCGGATTGCATCGACAATTGTCCGGAGGTCGCCAACGCGGACCAGCTCGACGCCGACGACGATGGGCTGGGCGACGCGTGTGACGACAACACGGCGCGACCGGAGCCGAACGGCGTCGATGTGAACTTGTTTGGCGTCATCTTCGGCGGCGACACGACGAGCACCAACCCGTGCGGCGCGGGGATGTGCGGTGCGGGAAGCACGGCGACGTTGGCACTGGTGTTCGCGGGGCTGACGGGAGCGAAGTGGCGTAGTCGTCGCCGGCGGTAGCCACGGGACACCGCATAATCCGACTCGCGACGGGGAAGCGGTTCTCTCCGATGGGTGGCGTGCATTCGCGTCCTTGCGTAATGCACGCCGCATCGGGCGGCGCGTCTGCCATTGGAGAATGCATGCTCACGCGGAGTGCCGCGAGAGCATGCCACCCAACCGGATGAGTTAGATAGCTTGACGGAACACTACGGCGCTGCTGCGCCGGCTGGGCCGACGGTGCGTCCGCCGCCGGCGCGCCCGGGGACGGTCAGCAGGCTCTGACGACCGAATCCCTGGCTGCGCGTGTTGCCGAGGTTGGTGGCGGCGCGGAGGGTGTTGTCGAGCAGGCGCGACAGGTTGCCGACGCTGATGGCGCCGGGCGAGATCAGGGGGACCTGGTTGGCGCCGGTGATGGCCCCGCCGCCGCCGGCCGCCGCACTGGACGACGCCCGCGCGATCTGGCCGGAGATCGTCAACACAACCGTTCGGATCTCAGGTCGTGAGCCGCGGAGCTCGAGCGCCTGAATGATGCGCTGGCTGCCGGCCTCGCGATCCCATGCCACGACCGTGTTTACCAGGTCTTTCTGAACGCGAAAGCGTGCGATTCCGGCGGACGCGAGGCCGACGCGCCGCGAAGCCTCCGCGGCGCCAAAGCCCGATTGCGCCACCCATTCGGCCGCGCTGGACACGTGCACGGAATCGCCGGCGGCGGTGACGCGCTGGCCATTGGCGACATGCAGCTCGCCCGACGCGAAGCGGAACGGCATTTCGGCGGTGTCGCCGCCGGTGCGAGCCACGTCGATCGAGGCCGCGTCGCAGGAGAAGTAGGTGGCGCCGGCGACGACGAAGCCGCTGGCGAGCTCCTTGCCGGAATCGGTCGAGCCGACGCGGACAAACAGGCCGTCGGGCGCCTGCGACTTGGTCGTGGTGATGGACATGCGGCCGGAGAGGAGGTGAACCGTGAGGCGCTCCTCGGTCGCATCGAACGCGACCGAAGCCGGGCCGGAGACGATGATCACGGCCTTGGCGACGGAGGCGAACATCATGGCGGACTCAGCGGCGGCGACCTCGAGCAGCCCCTTGTCGAGCGGCAGGCTCAGCTCGGCCAGGGTCGTCTCGGCCCCTTCCGCGGTCCACTTCGCCGCGGCGGGCGACGAGATGGCGGTGACGGATGGGATATCCTGGGCGAGTGCGACGGCGCCGGTGAACGCCGTGACGACGACCGCGGCCCGCGAAAACCAACTGGCAGCGGCGCATTGACGCAGCATGGTGAGTCTCCGATTCGTTGATCCGGCACGTCCGCCGTCTGGGATCAGAAGTTGATCATCAGACGGACGTTGTAGATCGCCCGGTCATATGAGTATATGTCCTGTCCGAGCCGATCCCAGATATTCGAATCCTGGAAGGTGAGCTCGACGCCGGCGCGGAGGCGGACGCGGAGCGTCGGCAGGTGCTCGTTCTCGCCGCGCTCGACGAAGGTTCGGGTAATCCCGAAGTCGTAGTGCTGGATGAAGTCGGAGCGATTCTTGCCGTCGTAGTCAAAGGCGCTGCGGCGCAGATAGTGGTCCCAGGTGAATTCGGCCAGGGCATCCACCGTGAGCCGCCAGGGGAGCGGCACTTCGATCATCGCCGAGATGGTGTTGCCGATCAGGTCGAATTCGGTGCCGCGGGTGGTTTCGTCGCGGAAGAGATACCCGAAGCGCGCCACCAGGAAGCGGCGCGCGTCGCCGAAGTCGCGGCTGACGCCGCGGTCATCGACCTTGTAGTAGTCGGTCCAGAGGTCGGCGGCGCGGGCCAGGTTAAACGCCTGCGTAACGCCGACGGCCTGGTACTTGCCGTCGCGGTCGAAGGCGTTCAGCGTCAGGCGCTCGAAGTAGTCGCGCAGGTCGTAGATGTAGTACAGGTCCGTGCGGGCGAGCGGGTCCTGGTCCTTTGCGGTTCGCCAGTACTTGGTGATCACCGGCGTGAGGCGGTTGCTTCCGATGAAGGGATCGGTGCCGAGCTTGGTATACGTGTGGCTGTATTCGAGGCCGAGGAACAGGTCGTCGACGAATTCCCAGTTGGCGTAGGCCCGGCCCTGGAACGAGTTCTGGTCGAATTCCTGGATGCTGGGCTGCCAGAAGTTGGCGGTGGTGAAGCCTATTCCGATCAGCAGGTTCTTGCCGAGGATGCCGTCGTCTTCGCCGGTCAGCAGGCGCGAGACGTCGAAGCCGGCCTGCAGGCCGAAGCGGTGGTCATACTTCTGCGCGATGCCGCGCGGCAGGGAGGTGTCTTTGCCCAGCAGGATGACGTTGCTGTCGTAGAAATAGCCCATCGACAGCTCGCCTTCGAAGCGGATTTCGCCCAGCGGACTGTCAAACGTGATCGGCTTCTGAGAGCCGCCCTGCTTCTTGCGGATGGCGTCGATGAGACGCTCGGCATTGACGTCCATCAGGTCGCCGGCGACCACGCGGCCGCGCACGTCGAGCAGGTTGTTGATCGCGGCGCTCTTGTTGTCCTGGGCGAGGTTCAGCAGGCCGAGGTAGTACAACTGGCGCACTTCGAAGAGGCGGGCGTCTTCCTCGTTGACGCGGCCGGCGCGGCGGTCGGCTTCGAGCAGATCGCGGGCGCGCTGCAACTCCTTTTTTCCTTCGCGCAGGACCCAGCCGCGCTCGTCGGCGTAGTAATTCAGGCGGTAGTACGCCACGCCGAGGAAGAAGTGGCCGACGCGGTCGTTCTTGCCGTGCTCGCTGCGGGTGTATTCTTCCAGGGTCTGCGCGGCGCGCAGGGCGATGGCGCGCTGGTTGGCTTTTCCTTCCGGGTCGCCCTTGGCCAGGTGGGCGATGCCCAGGTCGAGTGCGGCCTCGATGGGGATGAGGGTTTTGTCGGAGATGGCGGAGACGCGCTCCAGCCTCTGGGCGGCCTGCTCGAACTGCTCGCGGGCCAGCTCGCTCAACTCGGCGGCGTTGGCCTCGCCGGTCTCCGCGGCGCGGGTCCACTCGCCGCTGAGCTTCAAGCCGCGGCGGAGGTAGGCCAGGCCGAGATAGTACTGGCCGGCGACGTTGTCGGGCTCGGCCGCGGTGAGTTCGGAGAGGATGCGGATGGCCTCTTCGTCATCGCCGGCGTCAAAGGCGCGCAGACCTTCGTTCAACTGGACGATGCGTTCGGCCGGGCCGGCCGGTTGCGTAGCGACGGCGTCCGGCGGAGGCTGGGCCGGCTGAACGGCTGGAGCGGTCGGCTGAACTGCCGATGGCTCCTGCGCGGAAAGCGGCGCCGGCGCAAGCAGCAGGCTCGCGCCGCACCCGAGAATCGCGAGACATCCGGCGAATCGACTGGGCCATCTGCTCATAGGGGAGAACCCATGCATGTGAAACTCTGCCCCGTGCGCCGCCGGGGTCAGGCCCGGCGGTCGCGCGCATCCGTGCGTCACGAGCGCGGCGCGGCTAGGCTGATCCGCGGAGCAGCGTTTCGGACACCTGGCCGAAAATGTCCGCGATCACCTGCGCGAACGTCGAGCGTCCGAAGTCGAGCAGTTGCGGATCGGTCACGCAGCCGCCCAGCGCCATGGCAGCGGCGGCAGAAGCGTACAGCCGAAACCACAACCGATGTTGGCGTCGCATAAGGCAATCTCCTTGGATGAACGCGACCGGGGCCGGGCTTTTCGCCTGCCTCAGGTCGTGAAGCGAACCAGCAGGTTGTCGAGCGCGAAGAACACGCTGCTGGCGATGATGTTGCCGACTTCGCGCGGACCCAGGCTGCCGACGATCTGGGCGACCTGGTTGGTGTCGCACGTGGCGGTCTGCAACAGGACGCCGCCGGACACCGCGTACGCCAGCAGCTTTCGAACCTTCGTCTTGTAATTCATGGCATTCCTGTCCTGCTAGAACTGCGTGACAAAGGGGGCTGCCACGGACGGCATCAACCGCCCCGCCACTACCGGATTTACCGCGCCAATGGACGCGCCAGAGGACGCGCCGATCGCAGCCTACCAGACCGCGCCGCGACTTGGGGGCTTAAACTATCGCCCCCTTCCGGCGCGGTCAAGTCGCGCGGACCGACGAATTTGCGCTCCGCAGCGCGGCCACGAACCGAGAGATTTCGATGCGAGGAGTCCGCCCCAGCCCCCCGCCCACCCGGGTTCTCGGGAGGCATCGTCGTCCCGCCAGCGCGCACCGGCGGGACGCCGATGCTCCCCGGCGCGCGCTGGTGAGCCTCTTGGACCACGCGCGTCGCTACCGGCCTCCGTCGAGTTGCGCCACGAAGGGGTTGATGTCCAACACGTTCACTTCACCGTCCGTGTTGATGTCCGCCCGCCAGAGCGGGCAATCGGGCCACTTGGCGGCATACGACGACGGATCACCGACGGCGAGAATGAACGGGTTGATGTCCAGAACATCCACCGCGCCATCGCAGTTTACGTCGCCGACGGCCGCGTCACGCTGCGCGACCAGACATTCTGAAAACTCCGACGTGTCGCCGGTTGCGACGCGCGTCGCGGTCGCGGTAATCACGGTCGCGGCGGCGGGCTTGGGCAACGCAACGTCGAAGCTCGCGCCGCCCGCGCCGTCCGTCGTTACGATCGCGGCGCCGATGAACATCTCGCCCTCGCCGAAGCCGGTCGGGTCGCAGCCGGCGCTGATGTACAGCTCGACGCGGAACTCTTCGCCCGCGGCACTGTTCAGCGTCCCGGTGATGTGCACGCTGCCGCCGGCGAGGGTCGCACCAGTCAGCACGGGAAAGTTCTGAAGCGCGTTCCCGCCGCTGTCACCGTCGCCGGGATCGTTTGGCGTCGGGCCGTCAATCCCGGCGTTCGTACCCAGGTCGATGCCGAGCGTGCCGTTCGAGTGGATGGCGTTGCCGGTGATGGTCGTCCCGAGGACCAGCGACGCCACGCCCACGCCGTAACGCTCGTTGAACGCGATCAGGTTCCCGTCGTCGGGGCTGTCGCCGCCGAGCATGACGTTGCCGGGGATGATGAGGGCGGTCCACGGCGCCACCAGTACGCCGGTGCGATTGGGGATCGGCTGCGTGCCCGACGCATCCGTGCCGATCTTGTTGCCGACAATCAGCGTATCGGTGGAGTCGCCCGTCACGCTGACGCCGACGCCGAAGCGTTGGCCGGCGTAGTGATTCGAGCCGTTGACCACGATTCCGCCGATGACGTTATTGCGGATGATCGTCCCGTCGGCGTTGGCGACGCCGACGCCCGCCGGTCCGCGCTGCGACGCGGCCGTAACGCCGTCGGCCTGGATGCCGATGTAATTGCCTTCGATCAGCGTTCCGTCGGCGTCTTCGATGCTGACCTGCGAGCCGGTGGGGAAGCCCTCTTCGCCCAGCTGCCCGGCGCCATTGATGATATTTCGCTCCGCCGGCGTCGGCCCGCCGATGCGGTTGTTGGTCGCGAACAGGCCATATTGCGTCGCCCCGCGCACTTCAGCGCCGGCGGACGATCCGGTGAGGTAGTTGCCGATGACGATGTTGCTGGCGGCCGGGCCGTCGATCCGTACACCGCTGTTGCCCGCCGAGAGGCGATTGCCGTCGCCCGGCTGCGTGCCGCCGACCACGTTGCCCGTCGGCGTCGGTCCGCCGAAGCCGCCGCTGATGTAGACGCCGGCGTAAAGCGGTCCGCTGATATCTGAGCTGAGGACGCGGTTGTTGTTGCCGCGAATCTGCACGCCGTAGCCGCGCAGCGAGACGCGCCCGAGGCCCTTCACCACGCAGTCGTCGCCGTCGATCCAGATCGACGCCACGCCCCAGGCG
This sequence comes from Phycisphaerae bacterium RAS1, assembly GCA_007859745.1. Taxonomy (NCBI): domain Bacteria; kingdom Pseudomonadati; phylum Planctomycetota; class Phycisphaerae; species Phycisphaerae bacterium RAS1. Next base: position 3,213,137 of record SMLU01000001.1, read on the forward strand.
TTCGGCTCGGCGCCGAAGATCACAACTTCCGGCCCGTTCGGATTCGTGTCGCCGGTGAACGCCGTCTGGGTCGTGAAGTCGAGCGTCGTCGCGTCGTCCGTCAGTTGGAAGATCCCGAGTTCCTGCCGGATTTCCGCCACGTTCGGATCAAGGCCGAACTCCTCGCGCGGGATGTAGAACGTGATCGTCTGCGGCCCCGGCGTGTTGTTGGCCGCGATGCAGGCTTCGTGGAAGCTGACGCGCCCGTCCGGCCCGGGCAGGTCGCCGATCTGTTGCGACCCGCCGAAATCAGTCACGTCCGCCGGCGTCGTCACGCGGATGACGTTCGGCCCAACCGCCTCGCACTCGTCCGGCACACCGTTGGCGTCGCTGTCGAGCGAGAACCCGCTCGTGATGTCGCACGTATCCGAAACGCCGTTTCCGTTGCAATCGATCGTGAACTGGCACTCGTCCGGCGTGCCGTTGGCGTCGCAGTCGGTGCTGTCGCCGGTCGCCAGATCGCACACGTCGGGACGACCGTTGTTGTTGCAGTCCGGCTGGCACTCGTCTGGCACGCCGTTGGCGTCGCAGTCGGCGAAGGCTTCACACGAGTCGGGGATGGCGTTGCCGTTGCAGTCCGCCGCGCCGGCGGCGATGGCGCAGATGTCGCCGACGCCGTCGTTGTCGCAATCGGCCTGGTCCGGGTTGTAAGTTGTCGGGCAATTGTCGACATCGTCGGCGATTCCATCGTTGTCGGCGTCGCCGACGGGCGGCGCGGCGACTTCAAGCTGCGCTGCCAGGGGATAGATTTCGCCCGCGACGACCTGCCGTCCGACCGCCCACAGATTGCACGGACTCACGATGGACATGGCCAGCAGGCTCGGGCCGATCACGTCGTCGACGCCGGTTTGCTGCATCCACTGCGAACCGTCCCAGTGCACCACGTTTCCGCCGGTTGAGAGGATGCTGTCGGCCGCGAACGGCGCGAGCGCCGCCCCGCCGCCGGGCGCCGTCACCTGCGTCCACGATGACCCGTTCCAGTGCAGGAAGAGCGCCTGGTACCCGCTGACATCCTGGTAGCTGCCGACCGCCCACACGTCATTGGCCGCGAAGGCGTGCACATCGAACAGGCGATTGAAATATCCCGGCGTCGGCCCCGGCACCTGCTGCCACGACGAGCCATTCCAGCGGAAGATGTTGGAGAAATCGACGAAATCGCCGTCGCCGCCGCCGCCTACCGCCCAGATGTCATTGGACGCTAGGGCCGATCCGGCCTCGAAGCCGTGCCCGCCGCCGGAGAGCAGCGGCCCGTTGTGAAGCTGCAGGCTCGACCCGTTCCAATGCAGCGCCAGCCCCACCTGCGGATTCACCCACTCGCCAAGGAACCAGATGTTGTCGGGTGCGATGGCGACGATGTCGAGCACGTTCTCGCCCGACGCGCCGCTGGGCATCGGGGCCTGCAAGACCTGCCACGACTGTCCGTTCCAGTGCATGATGAGCAGGTGCGTGCCGAGGAAGCCGTCGCTTGCGCGAATTCTCGCGTTTCCGGCCGCCCACACGTCGTTGGGCGCCAGCGCCGCCACCGCATCCAGCGCGGCCCACGTGCACGTGCCGCACTCGGTCGGACTCGGCGACGGGACAATGCTCCACTGCGAGCCGTTCCAGCGCTCCACGAGCGTGTACGTCTGAGTGCTGCCCTGAACGACCGCGCTGTACTCGCCCACCGCCCACACGTCCGTCGGCGAAACTGCGTCCACGTCGCGCAAAACGCCGCGGGTCGCGCCCGGCGGCAGCGGCGTCGGGTACGAAGTCCACTGACCACAGCCCATCACCAGCGGCGGCTCCCCCGTGGCCTCGCCGTAGAGCGTGAACGTCAGATCGTCGTTGAGCGTCTGCCCCAGACCGTCAACAAACGGCGCCCAGGGCGTGCCGGCCAAACGATCGCGCGCGTACAGCTTCGAGAGCGTCGCGCTATTGTGGTTCGAGACCCAGATGCCCCACCAAAACGCGCCGTCAAACGCAAGCTGGTAGGAAATGAAGTGCCGTCCGCTCGCGACGAACGGCGCCGGCAGCGTCAGGTCGAGCACCGCCGGGCTGGCGGGGTTGTAGACGAACCCGGCCTGTCCCGGCGTCATCACGTATTCCTGCTGCAGCGCGCCCGGACCGGTCGCGGTCCATTCATAGAAACGAACGTACGCGGCCGTCACCGGCGGGGGCTGGCAGACGGCGATGCAACTGTTGTAGCCGCCGACGATGACACGCGTGACGTTGCCGACGTACTCGAAGTCGTCGGCCGCCTCGGCGCTCATGGGAGGGTCGGTCCAGATGTGTCCGGGGATCACCGTCCAATTGCTGTTGCCGGGGTTTGACCAGACGACTTCCGGTGCGCGAGCCGTGACGGCTGCCAGAATCAATGGGCCAACGAACGCCGAGAGCGAGCCTGTGCGAAACATCACTTGTACTCCTGAGGCGGTTAATTAGGCAGCGGTCCATCGCGGCGGAATGCGGCCGGTCGCGCAGCGTGCGGGCTCACCTGGCGCTGCGATGATGTGGCCGACCGGGGAGCGGGTGAGGCAGGCAATTTCCGCGCCACGGACAGCGTCGATTGCTGCCTCCGACCAGTTTTTCCGGGAATCTCTGCGATCCCTTCCGTTACCCCATAAGAGAGTGTCCAGGATGCGCCAGAAATACACTCTGCGTGTGCAGTTGGCAGGGCTTGGTTGGCCAGTGATCGGCGCGACTGGCTCGTGGCTGGAGCGGCGGGTGTGGAAATCCGCGCAGCAGTCTGCGGATTCTCGCGCTGCCCCGCAACCGAACAGGAGCCGCAACGAGAACGTCAGACGCTCTGTCCGCCAGGATCATCCCGCCGCTCGCCGTACCACAGCTCGAGCCCCTGCCGCGACCGCAAGCGGTCACCACGGACGAGCAGGTGAAGAAGCAGTCCGTAGATCTCGCGCGCCGAATGCTGCCGCAGCTTGCGGCCGGAGGTTTCGACGGCGGCGCTGAGCACGACGAAACGCCCGCAGCGTCCGATCGCGCGGCTCATCCAGACTTCCTCGCTGGCGTAGAGCGACTCGTCGAATCCGCCCGTCTTCTCGAACACCGCGCGGGTGCAGAACAGGAAACAGCCCGGCGCCAGACGGGCAATCCGGTAGAGCGCCAGCGCCAGCGGTAGAATCAGGCGCGCGTGCCAGGGGATGACGCCGTCGAACCGGACGGCGCTGCCGCCGCCCGCCGCGCCACGGGCCAGCGCGTTCACCGCGCCGCGCACTGCGGCCGTGCTGACGACCGTGTCGGCATCGACGAACACCAGCCACTCGCCCGCGGCGACGCGCGCGCCGGCGTTGCGCGTCGCGGCGATCTGCCGGTGGGCGACGTGGACCACGCGGGCGCCGAGCGATTCGGCGACGACCGCCGTCTGGTCGGTTGAGGCGTCGCTCACGACGACGATTTCGTATGGGTGCGCGACGGCGCCTGCGGCCGCGTGGATAGACCTCAGCGTGCGCGCGATAAGCGCTTCTTCGTTGTATGCCGGGACGATGAAGCTAATCATGGTGGCCATGGGCTGATTTCGGCGGCGCTGTGCAGGCGCCAGCGGCCGCGGACACTGGCGACGCGCTCGCCGCCAAAGTCTAATCGCACAAATGAACCTCGCCTTTCTCGCCACAGGCGATTTCGCCGTTCCCGCCTTGCGGGCGCTGCTCCGAGCCGGCCACAGCGTCGCGCTGTCCGTCAGCCAGCCGGATCGCCCCGCCGGCCGCGGACGGCAGACTGTGCCGACGGCCGTACACGCGGCGGCGGACCAGCTCGGAATCCCCCACGCGCAGGTCGAGAACATCAACACGCCTGAATTCGCCGCACAATTGGCGGCGACCGATCTCGCCGTTGTCGCCGCCTTCGGACAGAAGCTCGGGCCGGACATTCTCGCCGCCCCGCGGCACGGGTGCGTCAACATCCACGGCTCGCTCCTGCCGCGCTATCGCGGCGCGGCGCCCTATCAGTGGGCGATTATCAACGGCGACGCCGAGACAGGCGTCACAATTTTTCAGATCAACCAGAAATGGGACGCCGGCGCGATCTGGGCCCGCCGCGCGACGCCCATCGGCGAAACGGAAACGGCCGACGAGCTGCACGACCGGCTGGCGCTGCTGGGGGCCGAACTGATCGTCGAAACCGTCTCACAGATCGAACGCGGTACGGCGACGCCGCAGCCGCAGAACGCCGCCGAGGCGACGCGCGCGCCAAAACTCTCGAAATCAGACGGGCGAATCGACTGGTCGCAGCCGGCCCGCGTGGTTGCGCGGCGAATCAACGGCCTCTGGTCCTGGCCCGCGGCGACGGCGACGTTTGCCTTGGGTTCCGGAAGAACGGAAGTCGTGCAGTTGGCGCGCGCGAAAGTGATCGATGAGAGCTCACCGCCCGGTTCTGCGCCACCCGGCAGCTTCCTGGCGGATCGCAGCACCCAATCCGGCAGCGGGCGGATCGTGTTGCTCGAAGTCAAGCCGGCGGGCGGAAAGCTGATGTCGTTTGAAGCGTTCGCAAACGGTCGGCGGATCGCGCCGCCGGACCGGATGGAATGAGCAGAGCGATGCTAGCACTCCGTGCCGTGCCGCACCGCGCGCGCCGGTCCGTCGGAACGCGAAGCGCCAGCGAGCGTCCGCAGGCGCGCGCTCGCTGGTGTGGTTCTTCACGCGGTTTGCATCAAAAGTGCTTGGGACGGGCGTCTCGCCCGTCGCGTTGAACGGGCGAGACGCCCGTCCCACCCATGATGCACCACTCTCGATTAGAGGCTATCCCAGTACCCCGAGTTCGATCCGAGCCGCGCGTGTAAGCAAGCGGCTCTTAAGGCCCCGCTCCCTTACGGTCGCGGCTCGGAAAGAGTTCTGGGATAGCTTCTAGCTACACTAGCGCTTCGCGTTCTGATCCCGGGCCTTTCGCCTTTCACTCGCTACTCGCTACTCGCTACTCGCTACTCGCCACTCACCCATTCGGCACTATCACCGCCTTCCCCGTCTGCCATTTCGCCACCGCCTCAAGCGCCTCGTTCACCTGGTGCAGCCCGTAGCGGTGCGTGATGAGCTCGTGGAAGGGGTAGCGCTCGCGCCGCGTCCGTAAGAATTCCAGCGCGACCGTCCAGTGTTGCGGCTCGCTGCCCCACGTGCCCAGCACAGTCAGCTCCTTCCGCGTGATGAGGTGCGGATTGAGCATCGCCGGGCCGGCGTCGCCGTAGTGACCCAGCACGAGATACTTCGCGCCGTCGCGGCACAAGTCCCAGCCTTCGACCACCGCCTGCGGAATGCCGACGCACTCGACCACGACGTCGGCCCCGAGCCCGCCTGTGGCGTCAAGGACGATTTTCCGTCGGGCGGCCGGGTCGGGCACTTCGTCGATGTCGATCGTCAGGTCGGCCCCGAAGCGGCGGCAGCGCTCCAGCCGCTCGCGCGGGCCGCCGATGACGATCAGCGGCCGCGCCCCGGCTTCCTTCGCGATCGCCAGCGCCGCCAATCCGACCGGCCCCGATCCCTGGATCAGTACCGACTCGGCCCACTGCATCTGCATCTTCTCGAAGCCGTGAATCGCCGTCACCAGCGCGCAGCCCGCGCCAATCAGCGCCTCGCTCGGCAGGTCATCGGGGAGCTTGAAAACCGCCGTGTCAGCGTAGATGAAGTGATACTGGCCATAGCCTCCCAGCAAATGTGGCGGAGTCTCGCAGTTCAGGCTGACGCCGTAGGCGGTGCGGTTCTGACAACGGCTGGGCAGCCGATACACGCGGCAATAGCGGCAGGTCTTGCAGGTGCGGCCGACGGTGAAGCTCACGCGGTCGCCGACTTTGAGCAGGTTGCCAAGCCAGTCGCGCGTTCCGCTGTCGCCCATGGCGACGACGTGGCCCGTGGTTTCATGGCCGAGGATGAGCGGGAGGGGGACTCTGAGCTGGCCCTTATGCAGGTGAACATCGGTGCCGCACATGCCGGCGAGTTCGACCTGCAGGATCAACTCGCCGGGCTTAAGCTCAGACGGCAGCGGGAACGTGCGCGGCCGGATCGGCTCGTTGAAGGCTGACATAACCGCGCATTGGCACGACGCTGGGACCATGCGCGGACTTTCGCAGAAATCGGCGGCTTCGCCAAGGCCTGTCCGCGCTTCCGCTGCTGGGGGCGTGACCGGAGATCTTGGCAGGTGCGGCGGGCATTCCGTCCGAACCCGCCGCGCCAAGCGGCGGGTTGACGTCCCCGCCCAATTAGGCGTCGCTCGCCTACGATCATCAACCCGCCGCTTGGCGCGGTGGATTCGGAAAAACGGCCCTGCCGTCGGCGTCCGCGAAGAACTCTGGACACACCCGCCGCTCCCGTTCCTTATCGCGTCGCACGGCGGGCGGGCACGCGCTACGGTTTGCGAAGCGCCCGGGCGCGCTCCAGGTTGCCCCACAATCCAGGATGCTCCGGCTTGATCCGCAGCCCGGCTTCGAAATGCTCGATGGCGGCGTTCAGGTCGCCCTGTTTGGCCAATGCAATGCCGCAGTTGTTGTGCGCTTCGGCGCTGCGCGGGTCGAGGCGGATGGCGCGCTGCAGCAGCGTGATCCCCTCGTCGAGCCGCTCCTGCTGGACGCGCACCAGCCCGAGGTTGGTCGCCGCAACGGAGCTTTCCGGCTGCACGCGCAGCGCGTGCGTCCAGAGGGTTTCGGAGTTCCGCCAGACGCGGCACTGCTGGTCGGTGCGCCAAGCGAAGACAATCAACACCAGGAGAATCGTGACGGAGACGACTGCACCGGGCGCAGCGGCGGCGGGACGGACGCGCCGCGCAGCGGATGCCAGCCCGCCGGCGATCAGGGCGCTGAATGCGATCGCGGGCAGATAGGTGTATCGATCGGCAGCGAGCTGCCGGCCGGTCTGAAACAAGCCCAGTACCGGCAGCAGGATGACGACGACGCACGCCCACGCAGCCAGCAGCGCCGGGAGTCGTCTGCGAAGGAGCCAGAGGGCGCCGCTGAGCAGCACGATGCCCGCCGCGCTGCCCAGAAAGAGCGGATCGGCGGGGTTCATGGCGGCTGGGATTTCGTAGATGGGTGACAGTCCGGCAGGCCACACGGTCTTCGACAGGTAGAGCATCAGTGCGTAGGCCGCCTGCGCCACGCGGTTCGAGAAGCCGTATTCGCCCAGGCTGAGCGCGACTTGCGATTGCAGGGAGCTGAGCGCCGCGATCAGACACCCGAGCGCGGACAGGCCGATGTACGGTGCTTTTTCCCGGAGCAACGGAACCAGCCGGCGCGCGAGCCGCCGGCGAGCGCCGCGCAGCCGACGAAGTGGAAACGCGTCGAGGATCAGCAGGACCGCCGGCAGGGTGACCCCGAACTCCTTGGCGAGCAATGAGAGCGCGAAGGCGATGACGCTGAACCGGTAGGCGCGCGTCGCGGACTCGAATGCGCGCGGAGGCGTCCGCAAGCCGCCGGCCATCCGCGCGGCGCGGCGCCGCCGCAGGACGTAGCGCAGATAGAAGCTCACCGCCAGGACGAAGAACAGGCCCGAGAGCGCTCCGCGGCGTTCCGTGGCCCACGCGACGGTCTCGACCCGCAGGGGATGCAGCGAGAAGAGCATTGCCGCCAGCAGCGCGAACCACTCGACCCTGTAGGTCGAATCCGGTGCGGCCCCGTGCTGCGGCAGTCGCAGAAGCACACACAGCAAATCGAACACCGCAACCGAGCAGAGCACGTGCCAGACGAGGCTGCCGAGGTGATAGCCGGCGGGATTCATTCCCCAGACGAGGTAATCGCCCGCAAAGGTGAGCCAGCTCAGCGGCTGGTAGTGGCCCATCTGGATCGTCGTAAACATCCAGACCAGGCGGTTGGCGTCAAGTCCGCGGAAATTCGGGTTGTTCACAAGGTCGGCGTGATCACCCCAGTTCACGAAGTCATTTTGAAGAACGGCGTGAAAGGCGGCAGACGCGGCGACGATCATGACGGCGACAGGCAGGAGAGCGGCGCGCCGTCTCATCAGATCGACTCGCGCGGGGGTGTGCACCGCGACAATGGCGCCGCCGTGGCGAACACGGCCAAACGGTCGCGACGACGATCACGGCGGATCGGTTCGTCACGGACGCGACCGTTTGACCGTGCCATGCACTCAGCTTGAACGCCGGGCTACTTGCCGCCGTCCTTCTTCTCTTCCTTCTTCTCTTCCTTCTTTTCGCCGGCGGCGGGCTTGGCGGCCTGCTTCATGATCCAGGCGGCCTGGTTGGCCTTGATCTGCTCATCGACCTTTTTCATGGCCGCGGCCTTGTCCTTGGCGAAGCCGCCTTTGCAATCGTCGCAGCAGAAGTAGACCGTCTTTCCGTCGACCGTCTCGGACGACTTCGGGTCGATCTGCTCGTCCATCATCGGGCAGCGGGTCTGGAAGGTGTAGGTCTTGCCCAGCCCCTTGCGCATCTCCTGGTCGCCCTTGTCCCACTTGGCCTTGCAGTCAGCGCTGCAGAAATTCACCGCTTCGCCGCTCTCGGTCGAAGTGAACTTGTCGCTGCAGGGCTTTCCGCACCCGGGGCAGGTCACCTGCATCCGCAGCGGGATCATCGCCGACCACTGTGCCTTGACCTGGTCCTTGAACTTGTCGGGATTCTCGCTGAACTTGGCCGGGCACTTGTCGCAGCAGAAGTACACCTTCTTGCCCTTGTAATCCGTCGAGAACGACTCCTTGATCGGCATGCCCGAGACGGGGCAGAGCGGGCCGGCAGCCTTGGCGGCGGCCTTGGGCGCGTCAGCCTTCTTATCCCCGGCGGCCGGCTTGTCGTCGGCCAGGCTGGGCGAAAGCACGAACATCAGACACAGAGCCGTCACGATCGAGAGAATTCCGAAAACGCGTCGCATGGATCAATCTCCTGTTGCCCGTCGAAACGGCGCAGGCCACAGTGCCACGCCGACGTCGAGGGAAATTCAGCCGGCTGGAAGCCGGAAGAAACACAACGGACCGGCTGGAAGCCGATACCACAACCACAGAACAACTACAGATCAACCGCAGGCCAACCAGGTATCAACCGGACATCAGGCCGGGAGGAATTTCTTGGCCGCCGTCACCAGTTCCTTTACATGGCTGACGCTCGTATTCAACATCTCGCGCTCCGCCGGTTCGAGTCCGACTTCGAGCACCTTCTCCACGCCGCCGCTGCCCAGGATGCACGGCACGCCGACGAAATAACCGCCGACGCCGTACTCCTTGTCGCAGAATCCCGCGCAAGGCATGACGCGCTTCTTGTCGCGGATGATCGACTCGGCCATGGCCACCGACGACGCGGCCGGGGCGTAGTACGCGCTGCCGGTCTTGAGCAGGTTGACGATCTCGGCCCCGCCGCCACGGGTGCGCTTGACGATTTCATCCAGGCGGGCCGGGGCGATGAGCTGCGTGACCGGAATGCCGCTGACGGTCGTGTAGCGCGGCAGCGGGACCATGTCGTCGCCGTGGCCGCCCATGAGCATGGCGGTCACGTCCTCGACGCTGCAACCGATCTCGGCTGCGATGAAAGCGCGGTAGCGGGCCGTATCGAGCACGCCGGCCTGGCCCATGACGCGCTTGGTCGGAAAGCCGCTGACCTTGTGAGCGACGTAGACCATCGCATCGAGCGGATTCGAAACGACGATCAGACAGGCGTGCGGGCTGGCCGCGGCCGCCTTCGCGGTGACCTCGGCCACGATTTTCACGTTGGTCTCTAGAAGCTGGTCACGGCTCATGCCCGGCTTGCGCGGGATGCCGGAGGTGATGATGACCACGTCGCTGCCGGTGGTTTCGTCGTAGCTGTTCGTGCCGATGATCTTCGCATCAAACCCCTCGACCGGAGAAGACTGGAACAGGTCCAGCGCCTTGCCCTGCGGCATGCCTTCAACGATGTCGACCAGGACGATGTCGCCCAGTTCCTTGGCGGCCGCCCAATGGGCGCAGGTGGCGCCGACGTTTCCGGCGCCGATGATGGTGATCTTTGCTCGTTTCATGGTTCTCTCTGGGTAGCGCCGCGGGGCCGGGCAAAACCGCCGCACGGCCGGGTTTGGCGCCGGTGATTTGCGGATTGTACCACCGCGGCAGGGCGTGCCAAGCAAGGGCCTCGGCGGCGACTTGGAGAGGGTGTGACCACGGATTCTGGCAGGCTCGGCGGGCATTCCTGTCCGAACCCGCCGCGCCAAGCAGCGGGGTAACGTCCGGGGCGCATTGGCGGCGCCGCAACGTTGATTGACGCCGTTCGCCGTGCGCACCTCACCCCGCCGCCATTTTGCTGTTCGAAACCGTGCCGCCCGGCGATATTATGGTCGCAGGGGACGAGCCAGGAAAAGAGGTACGGATATGAATCGCGCCCTTCGCTCGGCCACATTCGCGCTGGCACTCCTGCTCGCCGCCACGACGGCCCGCGCGACGTGGTCTATCATCGTAGTCGACACGGAATCGAAAGAGGTCTGCATCGCCTCTGCCACCTGCCTGATGGGCTTCAACCTCGAAATCTACCTCCCGGTCCTTCGCGTCGACGTCGGCGCCGGCGCCGCCCAGAGCTTCGTCGACACGACCGGTCAGAACCGCCTCCGCATCTGGAACGGGTTGATCGCCGGAACGCCCCCGGCGGACATCCTGCTCGAACTGGAAGCCAACGACCCCGGACACCAGACGCGACAGTACGGCATGGTGGACGTGCTCGGCCGAACTCTGACGTTCACCGGCAGCGGCGCCGGCGCCTACGCCAACGGCGTCACCGGCCAGGTCGGCCGGCTGGCGTACGCCATCCAGGGAAACGTGATCACCGGTCCGCCCGTCATCATCGAAATTGAGCGCGTCATTCGCGAGTACCCGGGAGACATCCCCACCAAGATGATGTACGCCATGGAGATCGGCTTCAAAACCGGCGGCGACGGCCGCTGCTCCTGCTCGCAGAACGCGCCGACATTCTGCGGCTCGCCGCCCAACCGCACCTGGCGCAAGGCGTCGCACACGGCGTTCCTGATCGACGCCCGCCGCGGCGACGCGGACGGCGTGTGCAACACTGAGGCGGGCTGCACGTCAGGAGCCTATTTCATCAACCTGAATTACATCACGTCGACGTTCGCGCAGCGCGACCCGGTCCTGCAGATGGCCGATGGCTTCGCGGCGATGCGGTTCGACGCGCTGGGCAAGTTCGATCAGGCTGCCTCATTGGTCACGATTACGCCGCCGGAAATCCCGGCTGACGGAACTGCCACCGCGACGCTGCGGGTCGAGCTGCGCGACTGGATGTTGGGGCCGGCGCAGGATGTCGTCTCGCTGATCATCGAACATGATCCACGGGGAAGCACCGGTTCGTCCGCGATCGGAACGCCGCAGATGGTCGGCGATGGCGTGTGGGAAGCGCCGCTGACCGCCGGAACCACGACCGGTTTGGACGTCCTCGCGGTGCGCGTGAACAACGGCGCGAGCGAGCGGTACGTCATTCCAAGCGGCAAGCTGACGCTGACGCCCCCGCGGCTTGTCGCTCCGGCCGGCAACAGGGCGACGGTACGCCGCCCGAGCCTGGCCCCCGCGAGCCGATGATCAGAGCATTACTTGGTGGGGGAGACTTTGACGAACCGCTCGACGCTGGCCAGATCCTGGATCACGTCCAACGTCGCCCGCAGCGTGTAGCGCGCGCCTGGTCGGACGCGAACCGCCGGCTGGCTCTTCATCTGGTGATGCCACATCTTGCCGCCGCGGCGCCAGCTTTCCCACGACGGCCGCTTGGCCTGCTGGTGGCGATGATGCCGGGCGATGGCCGGGTCCTTTCGGCAGATGCGGACGATGGTCTTGCGGGCCGCCTCACTCGTGGGCAGCTTCGAAATCTCGACAGCGATCTTCGATCCGGGCTCGATGGACATCGGGCGACTCCGTCAGTAATGAGCCGTGTAATATAGTTCGCGTCGGCGACAATGGCAAGCTAGCGCCGGCCGGCGTGACGCTGGACGCTGGGACGCTGGGGGGCGCCCAGAAATCCGGCAAAGCCGCTGGCTTGTCCGAACCCGCCGCGCCCAGCGGCGGGGTGACGTCCGGGCGCTTTCGCGGCGGCGCGTCGTAGTAGATTGACACCGATCGCCGTGCGCACCTCAACCCGCCGCTTGGCGCGGCGGGTTCGGAAATAAGAGGCGCCCGCCCGGGAAAATGGGCACACCCGGACGCAGCGACCCGCAGGGACGCCGGTGCGGCGGTTCTGGACGGGACGCGCAGGGGCTGGTTACCATTCGCTGACTTGGGGCGGGAATCCGCATGGTCGCGGATGGAGGCACAACGAATGCAACGGAGTGCACGCGCTCTCTCGATCGGGATGGTCCTGTCTGTTATCGCCGGCTGCACGCCTACCACGGAGCGCATCACTACGCGCCCGCCGCCGGAACCGCTGCTGGTCACCAAGCCGCCGGCGCGCCTGACGCCGATCGCGCCGACGCCTCGTCCGGAGGTGAGACCACCGGACGAGGGGCCGCTGGGGATCTCACGCGAGGAGCTGATTCCGCGCAACCTGCGGCGCGGGCAGTGGCAGTGCATCGTGGTGCATCACGCCGACAGCGCCGTGGCCACGCCGCAGAGCATGCATGACTACCACCTGCGCGTCAAAAAGTGGGAAAACGGGCTGGGCTATCACCTGGTGATCGGCAACGGCGTCAACTACCCGGACGGCAAAATCTACGTCGGCCCGCGCTGGAAGCGGCAGATTCAGGGGGCTCACTGCGCCAGCAGCGCGGGGCGATACTTCGGCGTGCAGCGCGAGGGGGGGTACTTCAACGAGCGCGGCATCGGCATCTGTCTGATCGGCGACTTTCAGACCGGCCGCCCGACCGCGAAACAACTGCGCGTCCTGACGGCGTTGATCGAGTTCCTGTGCGCCGAGCTGCGGATCAATCAGCGCGACATCTACGGGCACGGCGAAGTGACGCACAAAACCGCCTGCCCCGGACGGAACATGAGCATGGGAACGCTGCGCCGCGCCGTGGCCGCGGGCGGCGCTTTCCCGGGCGCGCGATTCTCCAATGGGCGGCTGTTAGGGCGGAATGCTGACTTGGCCGCTGCGCTTCAGCGTGAGGCGGACCGGCTCGTGCCGGTCGCGAACCTGTCGCAGGAAGGCTTCGGCGCCTTGGACGTCGCGGCCTTCGACGCTCTCAATCACGTCGCCGACGGTGTGCGCGAGCTGCTGGATTTCGCGATCGTCGCCGACGACTTCGAGGATGTAGAGGCCGGCGCCTGCGGGCCGGCGCTGGTCATGATCGATGGGGAGTTCTACGAGACGCAAGCCGCGCCACAGGATTATGCCGTCGCGCAGCCAGCTCACGCGTGCGGCGTCGCGGCGCTCCAGGCGCACGACGACCTCTTCGGCCGGGCCGCGGCGCACCCGCGTCAGCCGCACGTCGATCCCTCCGGCGAGTTGATCGAGCCGTGACGCGAAATCCGCGGGGCCGCGGATCGGCTGATTTTCGATGGTCAGAAGCATGTCGCCGACCTTCAGACCCGCCAGGGCGGCCGGGCCGGTCGGTTCGAGCTTTTCGATGACGACTCCCGGCGGCTGATTGCATGGTTGTCCGCGCGTTTCCGATGCGGAGGGCTGTCGCACCTGTGCGCCCAGCCACGCGCGCGGCATCGCGGCGCCGTCAAGCAGCTCACCAATGCGCTGGCGACGCGGCGGGGAAAGGGGGATCGCAAATCCGGCGCCATCGTCGACGCCCGATCGCGTGTGCATCGCGGTCACGACGCCGACCAGCTCGCCGCGAAGGTTGAAAAGCGGACCGCCGGAGTTGCCGGGGTTGATCACCGCGGTCGTCTGGATCATGTCGGTGTAGAGCCGGTCGTCCCGCTCGCCGAGTCCAGGCAGCCGCCGGCCGAGATTGGAGATCAGCCCGGCCGAGACGGAGAATTCGCCATCCTGTCCCAACCCGAACGGATTTCCCAGGACAAACGCCCACTGTCCGCGCTGCACGGTGCTCCAATCGACCAGTCGCGCCGCGGCGGCGGCGGTCCGGGCCGTGCGTACGATCGCCAGGTCGCTGCGGCCGTCTGCGGCGGCGACGGCTCCCGGCAGCCGCTGGCCGTCGGAGTAACGCACTTCGATCGACGCGGCGCGCGAGACGACGTGATCGTTTGTCAGGATCGCGCCGGATGCGTCGATGATGGTGCCCGTGCCGTTGACAACGACGACCTGTGACGAGGCCGATGGCTGCGCATCGGCGTAATCACCCGGCGCGGAAACCTGCGCTTCCGGGCGAGCGTGGATGGGGGCGCCTTGCGCGGCAGGGGGGGCGCTTGCAGGCGCGATGTACCGCTCAACCCGCAGGCTCACAACGCACGGCGCCAGGCGCCGCGAGAGCTCCTGAAACGTGCGCTCCAGCCGCGCGAGCTCATCCGCCGCAGCCACTGTCGAAGCCGGTGCAGGCGCCGCGGAGTGAGTCGATGGCGACGGCGCTGGCGGCTCAGCGAGTGCGGCGCCGAGCGTCGACGCACCCATCACCCACCACAAGGTGCGCAGGGGCGAGCGACGCGGGCAGAACGGTCGCACCGCGCCGGGCGCAACAGGCCGCGCGCAGCCCACAACCTCCCGATCATTCACGTACCTCGCCACCTGAGGTACTTCGGTCCGTGATTCGCGCCGCATCAACTGCGATGACCGCTACGTCGGCGGCGCCATAAACCGGCGGCAATGCGCGCCGCTCGCCTAGCGTTTACGGGACGCCGCGGCGATCGAAATGGGCGCCGGTCGCGCCGCCGGCGCGACGGAGTTCTTGCCCGGCTTGACCAGGAGCGGCGCGCGATCCGCTCCTTCCTTGACGTCGCGGAGTGCTTCCTTTCCCTCCTTGACGTCTTTTTCAGGTGTTTCCCCCGCCTCGGGCTTCGGCATCTTGGCGGCCAGCGTCTTCTCGCGAATTTCCTTGAACAGGGCCGGGTTGTCGCGGAGATACTGCCGTGCATTCTCTCGGCCCTGGCCCAGGCGCGTTTCACCGTAGCTGAACCAGGTGCCGGTTTTGCTCAGCACGCCGATTTCCGACGCCACGTCAATCAGGTCCGTTTCGCGGCTGATGCCGCAATCGAAATAGATGTCGATCTCGGCTTCGCGGAACGGCGGGGCGACCTTGTTCTTGACGATCTTGGTGCGGATGCGCGAGCCGATCACCTGTTCGCCTTCCTTGAGCATGCCGGTGCGGCGAACGTCGATACGGACCGAGCTGTAGAACTTCAGCGCCCGCCCGCCGGGGGTGGTCTCCGGGCTGCCGTACATCACGCCGATCTTCTCGCGAAGCTGGTTGATGAAAAGCACGCTGGTGCGGCTCTTGGAGGCGATGCCGGTCAGTTTTCGAAGGGCCTGGCTCATCAGGCGCGCCTGGGCGCCGACCTGGGCGTCGCCCATCTGGCCCTCGAGTTCGTGCCGTGGAACGAGGGCCGCCACCGAATCGATCACGATAACGTCCAGTGCGTTGGAGCGCACCAGCAGCTCGCAAACTTCCAGCGCCTCTTC
The DNA here is from genome assembly GCA_007859745.1 of Phycisphaerae bacterium RAS1. Lineage (NCBI taxonomy): Bacteria > Pseudomonadati > Planctomycetota > Phycisphaerae > Phycisphaerae bacterium RAS1. Next base: position 3,228,578 of record SMLU01000001.1, read on the forward strand.
GCCGCAGGAGGGCTGGTTCACCATCAGCTCTTCCAGATTGACGCCCAGCCGCTTGGCCCAGGCCGGGTCGAAGGCGTGCTCGACGTCGATGAACGCCGCGGCCCCACCCGCCCGCTGCGCCTCGGCGATGATGTGAAGCGTGAGCGTAGTTTTGCCCGACGACTCCGGACCGAATATCTCCAGCACGCGCCCGCGCGGGATGCCGCCGCCGAGGGCGAGGTCGATCGAAAGCGCGCCGGTCGAGATGCCGTCGAACGTCCTGTTGGGTTGGTCCTTGAGATACATGATCGCGCCTTTGCCGAACGATTTCTCGATCTGCGAGAGGGCGCGGGTTAGTGCGGACTGCCGGGACTCTTCGCGCGTGTCGGACATACCTGTTCTCCTGCCGGCGACTGGCTCGCCGAAGTGTATCGCCGCCCCGCGGCGGATGGCCAGCATGATACAAACAAAGACCTAACTGTCAAGCTCGATCTTGTCGCCGCCTTTTTTTTCCGCCGGCCTTCCCTGGAGCGGGAGTTCGGGGGAGTGCCTCCGGCAGCGTCTCGCCCGTCCCTGCGGTTCGTCCAGCCCAAAACTCACTCCCGAGTAATCGGGACGTGCCACGACTGATCTGTTGACAAGCTGTGAATTGCGTCTTTTCAAAAAAAAACTTATCGCCACGCCGTGTCGCGCTACCTTCTTGAGCATCCGGCGCTTGCGTTATTCGGACTTTTGCTAACTCAATACTGACACGCTGTTAGCACTTCGCAGGCCGCCGATTTTCATTGAAAACCCCTGTTTTCGTGCTACATTCTTGATGCGACGTTGAGGTCGCAAAACGCTCGGCACCCCCGCCGGTCCTGAAGAACCCCGGTAGGACGTGCAAGCCTCCCCAAGAGCGCTCGCCGGTCGGGCAGTAATGCCAGACGGAGCGGTCGGTGAAGAAGATAGCCCGGGAGGCGGCCCGTTCGAATCATCAGGATCAGGCCGGTGCAAGAACCCTGAAAGGGTCGACGCGCGCGTCGTCGGTGCTTGCACCGTCCGACCGCGTGGCCGGGCTGAGGTCGATCGATACTCTGTGGCTCGCGCCGATTAGACCTACACGATCCATTCGGCCAAGAGCGTGAGAGGAGACCGGGCGAAATCCTGGTCGAGGCCTTGGTTCGCAACGCCCTAAGAGGGAAAAGCCCATGGGAGCAACCGGCGGGCGGCGCGCTAAACACGCTCCGGCCGCGAGGGACTCCCGCGAGGGTTGAAGCCTGGAAGCCGCGGCTCGTCGGGCCGGCTGTCGCCCCGTGCGACAGAGCTACCGACGATAGAAACGGCACGCAGGCCCTCCTCGGCGGAAACGCCGCTGGTACCTCGCGGAAGGAGAATGCTCCGAAGGGCTAATCCCAAGAGCGCCGCCGGTGTGAAACAAAACCGGCCCGGGTTCGCAGGGAGAAAACCGCGGAGAGGGTAACCAAACCCTGGGCGCGGAACGCCGCGGGCCGGCATGCCCGCGTGCAGTGGACCTGCGAGTCCTGCAAGTGCTGAAGGGAAGAAAAGCCCATGAGAGGCGCCGATCTGCTGCGGCGGATCGGCTAGGCAGTGCCGTGGTGTCTTTACGGCGGCCGAAGCTCGATGAGAGGATGATGTCGGCGGCTTAACTGTCGTCGGCGTCGTCTGCGTACGGAACACCGCACAGCCGAGGCAAGGAGCCAACGGCAGAGCGGGATCGCCCAACCCATGCGGGCGATACGGCGCAGGCGGACAAGACTCTGGACGGGCCGGTAAGTCGGAATGGCGGTCGGCCTCCCGGTGACGGGCAGTCGATCAGCGGCAGTGTTCGAATCCTCTGAAGGGCGCGACGGGCGTGACCTCTCGTCGCATTTTTCATGCGCCGGTAGTTCCAAACCCCGCCCACATCGTGTCCGACGGGGAGCAAGGCGTTTTTCATGTCCAGCGGGGAAAGCGGTGTTTTCCGAACCCGCCGCGCCAAGCGGCGGGTTGATGTTCGTTGGCAAAGGGCGCTCCACCGAGCCCAGACGTCGACCCGCCGCTTGGCGCGGCGGGTTCGGACAGATCGCCGGTTCCGGGGTAGAATTCAGGCATGAATCTGCTGTCCGTCATCGCCGAGTCCATTTCCAGCCTCAGCAAGAACAAGGTCCGCACCGGGCTGTCGATGCTCGGCATTGTCATCGGCGTCGCCTCCGTGATCGCCATGGTCGCCGTCGGCGAGGGCGCCCGACAGAAGGTCGAAGCTGAAATCAAAGCCATGGGCGATGACTGGCTGATGGTCTTCTTCTGGGGGCAGCAGCGCGGCGGCGTCCGCAAGGCGATGGGCACGCCACCCAATCAGGCGATTGACGACGCCGCCGCGATCGAAACGGAGTGCGCCGGCGTGCGGGCGGCGACGCCGACCAACCGCATGGGCATGCAGGTCATCTCCGAATTCGGCAACTACAACACGCAGCTCCTGGGCGCCGAGCCGTGCTTCTTCGACATTCGCCACTGGGAAGCGGAAGTCGGCCGGACGTTCAACGAAGACGACAACGGCTTGCGGGCGAAAGTCTGCTGCGTGGGAAAGACCGCTGCGAAGGAGCTTTTCGGCGGCCTCAATCCCGTGGGGCAGACGATCCGCGCCAATCGCGTCGCGTTCGAAGTGGTCGGGCTGCTCGAATCCAAGGGATTCAGCAGCGAGGGACGCGACAACGACGACGTCATCATCTTCCCGTGGCTCTCGTTTCAGCGCCTGATCGCCGGCGACGAGATCGCCCAGAGCATCCTGCTGGGCGGTAAGGCCGATGTTCCGCTGAGCGACGTGAAGCAGCAGGTGCGCATGCTGCTGCGCCAGCGCCACCGACTGCCGGACGAGGAGGACGACGACTTCCGCATCTTCGATCGCGCCCTGACGGCGCAGGCCAACGCCGCCTCGACGCGGACGTTCAACCTGCTGCTGATGACGATCGCATCGATCTCGCTCTTGGTGGGCGGCGTGGGCATCATGAATATCATGCTGGTCTCCGTGACCGAGCGGACGCGCGAGATCGGGCTGCGGATGGCGATCGGCGCCAACGGGTTTCACATCCTGGGCCAGTTCCTGACCGAAGCGGTCGTGATGTGCGTGATCGGCGGACTGCTCGGCTTCGGGCTGGGCGCCGGCGCATCGCAATATTTCAAGTGGCAATACGATTGGAACCCGATCATCTCCTACTGGATGGCGGGCGTGGCGATCGCATTCGCGACGGGCGTCGGGCTGTTTTTCGGGTTCTACCCGGCGTGGCGCGCGAGCCGGCTTGATCCGATTACGGCGCTGCGCTTCGAATGACGCGGGCGACGACGACGAATGTCGAATGTCGAATGCTGAATGTCGAAGCGCACGACGCCCAGTTCGACATTCGCTATTCGACATTCGACATTGAGGATTGATCGCGCACCATGACTGTCCGCCTAAGCAAGTCCTTCACCTTCGAAGCCGCGCACAGCCTGCCGGGCTTTCCCGACGGGCACAAATGCCGCCGGCTGCATGGACACAGCTTCCGCGTCGACGTGCACGTGGAGGGGCCGCTCGATCCGAAGCGCGGCTACCTGATCGACTACGGCGAGATCAAGGCGGCGTTTGAGCCGCTGCGCGCCCGCCTGGATCACTACCATCTGAACGAGATAGAGGGGCTGGAAAATCCGACGTCAGAGATGATCGCCCGCTGGATCTGGGAGCGGCTGCGGCCGGCGCTGCCGCTCCTGGCGGAAGTGGTGGTGCACGAAACGTGCGACAGTCGCTGCGAATTTCGCGGGGGGTAAGCAAGCTGCGGGCGAACGGCCGGGACGCTCTCCCTACCTCATGTCAGCCGTACCGCGCCGCCGGCTCATTTTCCGCGAGCGAATCGCCGCCCTGAAAGGGCCGCGGCTGCCGCCAGCAGGCACACTGAACTCGGTTCGGGTACGTAGGTCAGGATCGCGCCGAGCGGGATTCCGAGATCGGTCTGACCGGCGGAGACCCAGGCGTCGTTCATCGCATCGTAAGTGAAGCGCGCCAGAATGTGGCTGCGGTGCCCGGTGACCAGCATCTCGCTTTCGTCGGGGCTGAAGCCGACGTCCAGCGCGTCGTCGACGCCGCCGATGAAGCTGTCGAACACCGGCAAGCCGTTGCCGTCGAAGCCAAGGCGGAACACGCCGTCCGCGTTGATGTCGCTGACATAGAGGTCGCCCCCGGGCCCCATCGACATGTTGTGCAAGCCCGACGCGCCGGGCACGGCGAAGGTGTTGACGAGCATGCCGGTCGTAAGGTCAAAAGTCTGAATCGAATTCGACGCCCCGCTGGCGTAGAGCCGCATTCCATCCGCCGACACGGCCAGCCCGCGAAGCGACCCGCCGCCAAGCGTCCCGTTCGCAACGGCGTTGCCGCCCCCATCAAACGTGAAGCGCGAAATCGGTCCGTTGACGTTTGCCGCGAAGAGTTCGCCGCTCACCGGATTGAACGTCACTTCATGCACGCCGAGCAGGCTGTTGCCCGAAATCGTCCCGCCGGCGGAGTACGTGGCGGTCCCGGCGTCGTAGTCGAAGCGCGAGACGCTGCTGGGCATGTTGTTGCCGTGGCGATTGCCCACGAAGAGCTGGCCCGCGGCGTTGAACGCGAGTCCGGCGGGGTCGCTTACCTGTTCGCGCGGAATCTCGGGGAGATTACTCAGGATGCCGGCGTTCATCTCAAACTGCTTGACGCCCAGCCAGGTGGCGGGGTTCGTGTTGTCGGGTCCCGGCGGTGAACCGGTAATGAGCAGGCGGTAAGTGTCGGCGGAGGCGACGGTTACAAGTAGACAGAGCGCGAGCGCGGCGTGAATTCGAGCGGTTGTGAGCATGCTGTGTCTCCCTTCCAAGCGATGCGACCAGGTCGCGAGTATTCGAGGAATGCTAGGAGTGGCTTTTCGAGGGAGTCAAGCTCAAAGGGTGCGATTGATCGGCGCTCCGCGGCTGGTGGCGGAACGAGCGGGTAGGCTGGGCTTCGTACTCGAAGCCCAGCCTACTGTGCCGCTGCGCTTTCACCGTCGGACACGGAGGTCCGACGCTACGGCGCGTCGCTCGACGCGAGGCAAGCGCCCGTCCTAGCGGGTAGGCTGGGCTTCGTACTCGAAGCCCAGCCTACTGTGCCGCTGCGCTTTCACCGTCGGACACGGAGGTCCGACGCTACGGCGCGTCGCTCGACGCGAGGCAAGCGCCCGTCCTAGCGGCTTGCCGCCGGCACGTACTTCCTCTCCCCCGCCCCCGTATACCGGCTCAGCGGCCGAATGATCCGGTTGTTCGTGTACTGCTCAATGAAATGCGCCGCCCAGCCGCTGACGCGCGAGGCGACGAACAGCGGCGTGTACACGTCCACCGGCAGGCCCATGTAGTAGTACGTCAGCCCGCAAGGGTAATCGACGTTCATGAAAATTTTCCGCTGCTCGTGCATCACCTTCTGAATCGCGTAGTACACGTCCATCCGCCACTTCTCCGCGTGCGATTCGGCCAGCTTCGCCAGCTCCTTCTCCAGAATCCACGAACGATGGTCGCCGTTCTTGTAGACGCGGTGGCCGAAGCCGACGACTTTCTCCTTCTTGGCGATGGCGTTTTCCGTCCACGCGCGAGCCTCGGGGCCGCTCTTGAACTGGTTGATGAGGTGCATCGTTTCTTCGTTCGCCCCGCCGTGCAGCGGCCCCTTCAGCGTGCCGATGCCCGTCACCATGCCCGAGTAGATGTCGCTCAGCGTGCTCGCCGTCACGCGGCAGGCGAAGGCCGACGCGTTGTATTCATGCTCGGCGTAGAGGATCAGCGTCAGGTCGAGGATGCGGGCCGAAAGCGCCGCCGGCTCCTTGCCGAAGGCCAGCCACAGCGTCTGGGCCGCGTGCGACAAGCCCGGCTGCGGCTCGACCGGCGTCTTGCCCGCCAGGTAGTGCATGCGGGCGCCGATCATCGTCGGCACGATCGCGAGAATGCGCGTCGCCTTCTCGCTCAGCGCGGCCTTGTCATCGCCCTTGATCGGGCAGAAATGCCCCGCCATCGACATCGCCGTGCGCAGCATGTCCATGCCGGGCGTGTCCTTGGGCATGGCCTTAATCGCCTCCAGCACCGGCTGCGGCAGCTTTCGATAGCCGTCGAGCGCTGCTCGAAAACTCTTGAGCTGCGCCGCCGTCGGCAGCTCGCCATGCAACAGCAGCCACGCGACTTCCTCGAAGTTGCTGTGCTCAGCCAACTCCTCGATTGTGTAGCCGCAGTACATCAGGCTGTCCTGCATGACGGCGGAGATGTTCGTCTCACCGGCGATGATGCCTTCCAGGCCCGGACGGTAAAGCTGCTCGACGTTGCTCATGGCGTACCTCCGACTGCCGTATGTTGCTGCGATGTTCAAGCGGCAGTGTAACGTCGTGCGTCGCGGAATCGAAGCGCACCGAGCCCGGAACCGAGCCCCAAGCGCAAGCGCGCGGGGGCACTTTCAGGGTTGGGCGACACACCCACAAACACCCGCGCGCTCGCGCTTGGGGCTCGTATTGCGACTCTGCCGAACTACCGCGCACGCCCGATTTGCCGCTTCCACGCCCGCGCCCTGCCGAATCGCGGCGCATAGGCTATCATCGGAATCCCGGAAGCGCCGGCGCGGGCGTCCTTCGGGAGGTTCTCGCGTTTCGATGGAGACGTTTGTGCGTTTGACTGCGTTTTGTCTCTGCCTCGCCGTCGTGATTTCGGGCGGTTGCGCAGCGAATGAGAAGATGATCGAGCCGCAGCACGGCCCGATCACCGAACTGACCGCGGCCGAGGCGGACGCCCGGGCGGAGGCCGTCCGCCGCGACCCGCTGGCGTATCTGAAGAAAGTCACCGAGACCTGCCGCGCGCTCGACTCCTACCGCCTGAGCTTCACACGCTACGAACGCCGCGGCCTGCTGCGGATCCTCTATGGCCCGGAGCACATCGACTGCTGGTTCCGCCGCGAACCCTTCAGCATCCGCATGAAGTGGACCGACAAGGACACCAAGTACGGCGAGTCGGTCTACATCGCCGGGCGTCACAACAACAAGGTGCGATTCGTGCCGCGCATCTGGATGCCGCCTTTGCTGCCGGGCATCAACACGATTGATCTTGACACGCCGGTGATCTGGGGCGAGGCCAAGCGGCCGCTGACGGCCTTCGGGCTGCAGCGGCTGATGGAACAGACGATGGCCTCCGTCGACGGCGCCGGCGAAGACCTGATTCTGCGCTACGACGGCCTGCTGCGGCTTGAGGAAAGCGGCACGGCGGTGCATCACCTGCACATCGAGCTGCCGGCGTCGCGCTACAAGGTCAACGTGCAGGAGCTCTACGTTTCGATCGCCACCGACCTGCCCGCCGGAACGGTGCTGAAGTTTCCCAGCGGCACGATTGACGCCGCCTATTTCTACGCCAAGATCGACCAATCGTCGCCCGTGACCGACGCCGACCTGGTGATGGACTATGAGCGCGAGCGAATGCGCAGCAAGGGCAGCGGGACGGAGTAGGACCCGGTTGACCGGCGTTCCATCTCGCCTGCCGATCGCCGCCCTGCTCGTCGTCGCTGCGTCGGCGTCGGCCGCCCGCGCAGGTGACGGCGCCTTACCCCTCAAACTCGCGCCAGGCGACCATCTCGTCTACGAACGTCGCACACTGATCACGCAGGTTGGCAGCGAACGCGTCTTTCGCCGCATCGTCGATGAGGTACAGCTTTTCTGCCTGGCGCGGCAGGCGGACACCTGCTCCGTCCTGCTCGACCTGTCGCGCCGCGTGGACGAACACGAGGCCGGTCGCTACGGCGTGCTGCTGGCTCTGGACGACTGCGGTCGGCAAAAGCCGCTCGATGCACAGTCGCCGGTCGGCGTCGAGGCGCTCGAGGCGCTCGACGTTCTTCCGCCGCCGCGCGATCCGCTGGCCGCGGCGAACGAGTGGTACACGCCGCGAAGCGCTCTGGGTTGCAGCGTGCGGGTTTCCGCCGTCGCGGGCGACGCCGGCGAGGGCCGCCGCTTCCGATTCGAAACCGACGACGGCGAGGGTCTGTTCGCCGCCGCCGGGCTGGCCGTCGCCGGCGACGTGTGGCTCGACCCGCGCGACGGGACCGTGCTGCGGCTTGAGCAGCGGCGGAATGTGCCGGCGGAAGGCGCCGTGGCCCAGTCCGTGGCCGTGCTGCGCATGCGCCGCACGCGCGACGAACGCTGGGCCATCCGCCGCGCCGCGGAGATGTCGCGCTACCAGCAGGCCTGGCGCGGAGAGCGGCAACTGCTGATCGAACTCACGGAAAAACCCGAAGCGGCGGAGCGCGTGATCGAACGCCTGCAGCGCCTGTGGGAGTCTTTCGCGGCGGACGTGGAGAGCGGAATCGGCTCGCCGTTCGAGCCGCTCGCGGCAGCGGAGCGGCGGCGCGTGGCGGAGAAGGCTGGGGCCCTCCGAGAGCGTGCGAAATTGGCGCGCCGCTGGATCGGAAAGCCGGCCCGGCCGTGGGCGCTGGAGAATGAGCGCGGCGAGTCGATTCGCAGCGACGACGTGCGCCGGGGCGTCGTCGTCGAGTGGTTCTGGCGCAGCGATTTGGCGCCGGGGTTGGATGCGCCCCGGACGCTGCGTCTTCTGCAGGCGGGCTTGAACGCCAAGTCGATCGGCCTCGTGTGCTGCAATCTCGACAAGGACGCCGTTGCCGCGGGGCGGATGCTGGAAAAACTCGCGAGCGGACTGACCAACGTCCTCGCGGCCCCGCTGCGCGATGCGGAGGGGTTGGACGATCTTCCGGCTGTCCGCGTCGTGGACGACGTCGGCGTCGTACGGCGCGTCTGGGTCAGTGTTACGCCGACGCTGGACGAGCTGCTGGCGGCGGTCGTCAAGTAGGGGCGCGTTTCAGACGTTCGACTCGATCGCGTGCGCCGGCGCCGGCGGTTCAACGGACGGCGAACCGGGTGGGATTGCCGTCCGTTCGCCCCCGCGGTCCTCCTTGAACAACCGAATCCCGCGCCACGCCTCGCTGTGAAAGCGCCGCGCCAGCAGAACGCCGAGCACGACGATATACGCCGCCGCCATCGCCCAGGGGCCGTGGAATCCCCATTGCGGCATGAACCGGACGGCGAGGTAGCCGCCGAGCACGAAGATGGCCCAGCAGCAGACGAAGAACAGGGCCGCGGGGACGCGCGTGTCGCCGGCGCCGCGGGCGGCGAAGCTGTAGACGATGCACAGGCCGTCGAAGACCTGGAAGAGGGCGGCCCAGATCGCCATCGCCGCCGCTGCCGCAATGACCGCCTGTCGCAGCGCGACATCGCTTTCCCAGCAGAGCAGCCACGCCATGGGGCCGCCGGCGGCGACAAACACGAGCGCCATCAGGGCCATGTAGCCGACGATCAGCCGCCGCGCCACGCGCACGCGAAAGACCGCATCATCCGGACGCCCGGCGCCGATCTCGTTGCCTACCTGGGTGGTGAGCGCCAGCCCGATTCCCAGGCTCGGCATGAACGAAAGATGCATGAACTGAATCACGATGTTGGCGGCCGCCATGGATGATGCCCCGAACGGCGGCATCAGGATTTCGAGAAATACGAACCACGCCCCGATGTCCACCAGCCATTGCACCGCCACCGGCCCGCCGACGCGGATAATTTCACGCAGGCGCCCCGGGCTGAAGCGCCAACTGTCGCGCGTGCGATAGCGCTGGTGAATGGGCTCTGACATGAACGGCATCACCAGCACCAGCAGTCGCGCGCACCATGCCAGCAGCGTCGCCAGGCCGCTGCCGCCGATGCCCATGACCGGCGCGCCGAAATGACCGAATATGAAGATGTAGTTCGCGACCGCCAGCGTCACGAGCGAAACAACCACGGCGATCAGGTCGATGACCGGCCGCTTGATGCCGTTGTAGAAGCACTCCAGGCTGGCCGAGGCGATCATCGGACCGATCGCCCACAGGGCGTAGCGCAGAAACTGAATCTCGCGCTCCTGCACGTCCGGCGGGTGCTGGCCGATCCGGCCCAGCAGCGGGAACCATCGCTCGACGGTCGCCGCGATCGGCGCGCTGAGCAGCGCCGCCGCCGCCGCGATGTAAAGCGCCTGCCAGACGTACGATCCGCCGCGCTGCGGCTCGCCGCGGCCGTCGGCCTGGGAGACGAACGTCTGAACGGCCTGGGCCAGGCCCATGCCCAGGCAGGCGATGACGAACAGGAAGATTGTTGACGGCGAAATCGCCGCCTGGGCGGCCGTGCCGAGCTGCGAAACCATGACGAAGTCGATGAACCCCATCAGCATGCGCGAGAGCGTCACGCCGATCATCGGCAGCGCGAGGATCAGCAGCACGCGGACGGCGTGTCTGCGACGGTCGGCGATTTCGAGTTTCTCGATCACGCTGATGCCTTCTGGCTGGGCAAACAAAAAACCCTGGCCTCATTCGTGCCAGGGTCGCCGTGTCTGTCGTTTCGTGCTTGACGTTACGAGCGCGGCACCCGGGCGGGCAGGACGGCAACCGGATTGTCCTTGACCGACCGAGGCATTGATGCGCTCCGTTCCACGTTCGGCACTGGTTCGTTGAGACGCCGACGGGCGCGACCGCGTGCCCGCGCAAAGGCGGCGGGCTCGGCGCCCAACCAGTGATTCGTCGATTATTATTTCGGGGCACGTTCGAAACGTCAATAACCCGGCTTGCGCGTGTATAAGGGTCGGGTGGACGGACGTGCGACAGCTTGGAGCGTTGTGACCGCCAATCCTGACAATGAGCGGCGTGCCCATCATTCGAAGGGCGCATGCCGGCGCCAGGGACTGAAGTCCCTGTTAACTCACGAGCGCCCTCCGGGCGCGAGCGTCGCGCTTGCTTGCACGGCGCGTTCTGACCGCGCGCTTGCTTGCACGGCGCGTTCTGACCGCGCGCTTGCTTGCACGGCGCGGTCTGACGTTGCGCTTGCTCGCGCGGCGCAGCCAGAAGGTGCGCCTGTCCGAACCCGCCGCGCCAAGCGGCGGGGTGACGTTCGCCCCCTCCGGCTTGCGCTTCCGTTGGGTTTGCTCGCCTGCCTCGCAACCAGCGCGCCAGCGCAGCCCGTGCAGGGCAAAGTCACCAGCGTCGGCTTTCCGTCAAAGGTCAATAGCGGGCTGCTGATCCGCGAGGGGCAGTGGTTCCCGATCGCGATGCAGCTCGCCACGCCCGGCAGCGAGCCGGTGCAGGTCGATCTGCGCTGCGAGGGCGCCGACATCGACGGCGACCGCGTGCGGTTTCTCGAACGCGGGGTGACCATCACACCCGACGCCGGCCCGAAGCGCGCCTGGTGCTACGCCGTCAAGTTCCGCACCGAAATCGACAGCGCCTCCGCCGCCAACTCCGAGCTGACCGTCGATCTGATCGCCGCGGACGGCGGCGTCGTCCAGCGAATCGCCCTGCCGCCGTTCGAGACGCTCGACAACCAGACCATGCTCGTGCTCGATATCAGCGAGCAGCCGATTGTGAAGCTGAACACGCTGGAGACGCCGCGCTGGGCCCCCTACGACTCGGCCCGCGGCCGGCGCCCCTACTATCGCAACGTCTGCATCTCACAGATGGCGTCGCGCGACCTGCCCGACCGGTGGATCGGCTTGGAATCGGTCGATCTCATCGTCTGGGACCGGCCCAATCCGAGCGGCACGAGCATCGCGCAGATCGATGCGCTCAAGACGTGGGTCCGCAACGGCGGGCAACTGCTCATCGGCCTCGGAACCTCGTGGCCGCTGCTGCAAAGAAGCGCGCTGGCGGACATTCTGCCCTTCGAGGGGCAGGGCGGAACCATCGAGACGCAATCGCTGGAGCTGTTCTTCTCTAGAATGGTGGAAAGCGAGGTCAAAGTCCGCGAGTTCGTCTCCCTCGTGACGATCGCCACGCCGCAGCTCAGCCCGACGGCGGTGCCGCTCGGCAACGACCGCGCCAACGGGCAGATCTTCACGATGGCCGCGGCGCGCTTCGTCGGTTCCGGCCGCGTGATGGCCGTCGCCGCAAGCTTGCGCGACCTCACCTCGGCGCCCGTCAATGCGACGTTCTGGTCGTCCCTGCTCGACCTGAACCCGCTCACCAGGAAGTTTCGCGAGAACGAGGAGAGCGCGCTGCAGCAACTGGTCGGCCTGACCGGCTCGGAGCAGCTCTTCTCGGGCGTCGTGCGTCCGGCCGATTTCTCCGGGGTCAGCAGCGTCTTCGTCGCCGCGGCATTCATCTTTGTCTCCGCCTACATCCTGCTCGCGACGGTTGCGAGCTGGACCTGGCTTAAACGCTACCAACTCACCGCGATCAGTTGGACGGTCTTCGCGGCGTTTGCGGTCGCCGGCAGCGCCCTGGGGCTGGGGACGGTGAGCGTGACGCGCGGGCTGTCGCAGGGGGTGCAGTCGTCGGCGATCGTCGATCTGGAGGCCGGATCGCCGCAGGCGCGGGCCCGCGCCTGGATCGGCTACGGCAGCGGCGCGCGCCAGAACGTCGATCTTTCGCTGTCGGGCGAGGGCGCCTACCTGCGGGCGATGGCCCGCGGCCCGCGGCAGGAAAGCACGTACGCCACCGCGGGTTCGTACGACGTCTCGCCCCAAAAAGGGACGCTCAGCGATGTGCCGCTGCGCGCCACGCTGAAACAGTTCGAGGGTTTCTGGTCAGGCGACGTCGGCGGCGTCATCAACGCCCAGATCACGCTGGACCGATCGACCGGCTACGTCTCGCCTCAAAGCTGGATCGAGAACGGGCTGCGCGTGCCGCTGCTCGGCGGGGTGCTGCTCTTCATTGACCCGCGCTTCGAGCAAGTGCCGCCGCGGATTTCGGGCCAGACGCGCAACTGGCGGAATCGCGACCCGGTTCCGCCGGCGATGAACGTGCTGGCGCTGCCGGTGCCGGCGCTGCAGGCGGGCGACCGGACGCAGGGCCAGCTTGGCGCCGCTGCATACGCGCGGGCCGAGCAGGCGCTGGCGCGCTGGATCGCCGACGGCGCCAAGAAGCCCGACGAGCGGCCCGATCTTCTGTCGCTGTGGCGAATGCAGCAGTCTTGGGGAGGCAATCTTGGCGCCCCGCCGGACGTGCCCATCGGCCTGGAGAACGCTCAGGCCAAGGCGGCGTTGCTGCTCTCGACCTACAACCTGCACCTGCACAACGCGTCGGAAACGAATTTGGACTCGATCGGCAAGCCGGTCAGCCTCGACGGACTGGTGAACTGCGACATTACGCACTGGCTGACGCGCGGGCAGGGCATTCTGCTGCTGGCGGCGGACCATCCGGGGCCGGTGCAACTGGAGCGCGACGGCAAGCCGCTGCGGGCGCGCTCCGGATTTTCGCTGTATCGCGTAAGGGTCCCGGTCAGCTACACCGGCGCCCCGCCACGCCCAGACGCCGCGGAGGCGCCATGATTATTCAGACAATCAACCTGACGAAGCGCTACGACAACCTCGTGGCGCTCAAGAACCTGCATCTGAACATTGAGGAAGGAGAGTGCTTCGGGTACATCGGTCCGAACGGGGCGGGGAAGACGACGACGATTCGCATTCTGGCGACGCTGCTGCGGCCGACCTGGGGCGAGGCGCGCGTCTGCGGCCATGTCGTCGGCTACGAATCGCGAAAAATCCGCCCGCTGATCGGCTACGTGCCCGATTTCTTCGGCGCCTATGAAGACATGGTCGTGCAGGAATACCTGGAGTTCTTCGCCGCGGCGTACAACATCACCGGCAAGAAACGGGCGCAGATCGTCGGCGACGTGCTGGAACTGACCGACCTGAGCTACAAGCGCGACGCGCTGGTGGACAGCCTGTCGCGCGGCATGAAACAGCGGCTGAGCATCGCCCGCGTGCTGCTGCACGACCCGAAGGTGCTGCTGCTCGACGAGCCGGCCAGCGGCCTGGACCCACGGGCGCGGATCGAAATCCGCGAACTGCTCAAAGAGCTGCACCGCATGGGCAAGACCATCATCATCAGTTCGCACATCCTGCCCGAGCTGGCCGACCTGTGCAGCAGCATCGGCATTCTGGAGCAGGGCGAGCTGGTCTATCAGGGCTCCGTGACGGAGGCGCTGCGGCGGGCGCGGGTCGGGACGACCGTGCACGTGATGACGCCCGACGACCAGGAAAAAGCGCGGCAGGCGCTGGCGGACCTGAAGGGCGTGCAAAGCGCGGTGATCCGCAACGGCGCGGTCGTAATCACGCTCGACAGCGACACGACGGATTTCACATTCATCGCCGAGGCGATGCTGGCCAGCCGGCTGCGGATTCATGAAATCAAGCAGGAGGAGATCAACCTGGAAACGGCCTTCATGCGGCTGACGAAAGGCATCGTGCAGTAGCGCTGCGCCCGCTCCCCGCGATTCTTGGACATGCCTGGGGCTGACGGCTAGCATGTCTGTTGAGCGGCCTCGCGCCGCTGAAGTCAAGGAGCCGTTCGAATGCTGCTGCGTCAGAAAGACCGCGACACTGTCGATCTCTCGCTCTCCCTCTCGCAGTTGAAGAAGCTCTACGTTGCACTCTTCCGCCAACTGCACGACGCCGGCCCGGCCGGATTCGACGACCTGGACGAAGACGACATGCTCCTGACGCTTCAGACCTACCTTCAGCGGCGTGCCGGCGAGCAGGGCGTCGACTGCACCATCCACCGCGACTGGGAGGCGTTTCTCGGCGTGAACGACGCCCCTTCCTGCGAGCAGCGATTCGCCGCGCGCAATGGCGGCGACGCCCGCCCCGCCGACGCCGGCCAGGACGCCTGATGCCGGCACGCGAACCGCACATCATCGCCGTCTACCCCGGCTCGTTTGATCCGCTCACGCTCGGACACCTGAACATCATCCGCCGCGCTGCGCGGCTGTTCAACGAGCTGATCGTCGGCGTCGGCGTGAATCCCGACAAGGCGCTGCTGTTCAGCGCCGAGGAACGGCTGGCGCTGATCGAGCCGCACATTCATGAGCTGCCCAACGTCCGTGCCGAAGCCTACGCCGGTCTGACGATCGATTTCGCCAAGCACTGCGCCGCGCGCGTCCTGGTCCGCGGCATCCGCGACCTGGCGGACCTCAGCGGCGAAATCCAGCAGGCCGCGGTGAACCAGCTCATCGGCGGCGTCGAAACGGTCTTCCTGTTGACCAGCGATCAGCACACGCTGACCTCCAGCACCTATATCAAGCAGATTTTCCAGCTCGGCGGCGGCGATCTGTCGCGCGTGAAACGGCTCGTGCCGCCCAACGTCGCAGACAAGCTGGCCGAGAAACTCGCCCGCACGCAGCGGAGCGAGGTCAACGGGCCGCGTTAAGCAGCGCGCGATCTTTGCGTCCCGCCGGCAGTCGGTAGCACTCCACCCTTCCGCTCGGCGACACGATCAGCCGCCAGTGTGGTCCTTCCCCCGGCCATAGATCGGACATGAAATCCGCTTCCGATGGAGCCAGGCAGCCGGCCGGGTGGGAGTGGTAGTACCCCACCACGAACAGCCCGGCATTGCGAATTTCACGCTCGCCCCTCGCCGACTCGATTGGATCCAGCATGTAGCTACAAGCGCCGGGTGCAATGTTCTTCACGGGCCACGCGAGTCGAACCCCGGCGGACACTCCCCCCAGGACGCCGCAGCATTCGCGCGGCCGTTCCCGCCGGGCATGCGCCACGACCGCCCGCAGGACGGCTCGCGAAATGGCCGGGGGACGGTTCATTACGGCTCTCGGGCGCCGCTCGCCACCACCGGGAAACGCAAGGGGCCGCACCGCCCTGCATGGGGCATGTGCGGCCGCTCTCACGTACCGGTCGCAGCGTCGTCGCGGATTCGAAACGGCTAGCGCTTCGAGAACTGGAAACGACGACGGGCCTTGGCTCGGCCGTATTTCTTGCGTTCGACCGCGCGCGCGTCGCGCGTCAGGTAGCCCGCGTCGCGAAGCGTCGCTTCAAACGACGAGTTCGCTTCAACCAGCGCCCGTGCGATGCCCAGCCGAACGGCGCCCGCCTGCCCGGCGACACCGCCGCCGTGCACATTGACCTGGATGTCCCACTGGGCCGCGCTGGAGGTGGCGGCCAAGGGCGCCCGCGCCGCCGAGCGGTCTTCGATCTCGGTGAAATACTTGTCCACGTCACGGCCGTTCACGAGAAACTTGCCGCCGCCGGGGACGACGCGGACGCGTGCGACCGACGTCTTGCGGCGGCCTGTGCCCCAGAAGCCGCCTTTGGCGCTGCTGGGCGCCGCCTGTTCGCTGGTGGGTGCGGTCATCTCAGACAAGGTGAATGCTCCTGCGGAAATCCGTCAGAAATCAGAGCGGCAGCGGCTCGGGCATCTGCGCCTGGTGCGGATGGCTGTCGCCGACGTACAGCTTCAGCTTGGTCAGCATGCGCTTGGCCAGGGCGTTCTTGGGCAGCATGCGCTGAACGGCCGCCTCCAGCACGCGCTCCGGGTGCCGCTCCAGCATGGACCGCATCGTGGTCTCGCGCAATCCGCTCGGATAGCCCGAGTAGTTGTGGTACACCACGTCGTCCTTCTTGCGGTTGCCGGTGATCTTGACCGCGCCGGCGTTCAGCACGATGACGAAATCGCCGGTGTCATGATGCGGCGTGTAGGTGGGCTTGTGCTTGCCCATCAGCACCGTCGCGATACGCGTCGCCAGGCGGCCCAGCACCTTGTCAGTTGCGTCAACGACGAACCACTGGTGCTGAAATTCCGCCGGCTTGGATTGATAACAGTGATTGGCAGTCTTCATCTTGAGTTCCGTTGCCGCTACCTGATGAACGCCGGCCACGCCGCCGAGCGCGCATGCCGACCCGCTCCGCCACAGTTGGCATGCAGCCCAGAACCCAGCAGTATAGGGCGAGCTGCACCGGCGTCAATAGCCCACCCGCCCCGCGCAGGAGCTGGGGTCGGCATCAACTTAGTGGGTAGTTTTCAGGCGACCCTGGCTAACGGTCGCGTGTTCCAGACGCGCTCCCAGTCGCTGTTGAGGTGGGCGACGCGGAGCGAGAGGACGTTTTGGGATCCGGCCTTGGACCAGCGCATTCCGCAGCGTTTCATCCGCAGGGCGACCACGTGCTTGCAGGCCGCTTCGACCCGGCCCGAGCCGATGTCCAGGCCCATCTCTCGGAAGCGGTCATAGGCCAATCGATCGTCCTGGTTCTCGATGTAGGTGATCAGGGCTTGTAACGCCGCCCGCTTGTTCTTGGCGCGCGTGCCGCAGCGCTCGGCCTTCAACTGGTCGAGAATCGCGCGCACCTGCCCGTCCCACAGCAGCGTTTCGATCGATTTCACCCAGCTCGCCGTTTCCGGCGTTTGCTCGCCCCCCAGGGCCCGCCCGCAGGTCCACACGTGCTCCATCGCGTGATACCAGTCCACGATGCAGACCGCCTCTTTCAACAACCCGCCGATGTGCTCCCAGATCCACCGCGCCCCGTCGCCCAGCAGCACCACGCGCCGGGCCCGCTCCAGGCCGCAGCGACAGGCCAATTCCCAGACAAACGACACGAACGCCGCCGCGCCTTCAAACCGCACCCCGTAGCGCACTTCGCGATCCACGCCGGCGGGCTGGCCGGGCTGATCCCAATAGCACGCCACGCACTTGGCTTCGTGCCAGCCGTCCGCCTGGTGCACCTGCACGCCGTCCACGGTCACATAGAACGTCTCCGGCGACGCCTCCGCCGGCGGCGCTTTCCACTCCGCCATGGCCGCGGCCCGCTGCTGCTCCTGCTGCGCCGCCACCCCGCCCACCCGCTCCGTCAGCCGCTCAATCGTCGCTTCGCTCAGCCGCTGACCGGTCAGCGCGTACAACGTGGACGCGGCGCTGGCAAACGTGTTCTCAATCCCCAAGAGCGCCGCCGCCTTCGCCAGACCGACGCTCTCGGCCCCCGCCCCCAACCCCACCCGCTCGTCGTACGGCAACGCCGACCGGCCGCAAGACCGGCAGCGGTAGTACGCACGCCGAATCCCGATCTGACCCATCTGCGTCGCAATCAGCTTGGGCCGCTGATCCACAAACCGCTGCGCCCCGCCGCACCCGCACACCCGGCTGGTTCCCTCATACCCCAGCTTCTGCCGCCCCAAATGAAGCTCGACCGCTCTTGCCCCGATCCGCCGAACCGCCTCCAGAACCGCCGTTTCCACCTGCGTCAGATCGTCCGACAGAATCGCCCCATCCTCCCCGCAAAACGCCAACACCTGCTCGGCAACGCTGGTAAGATCCACGTTTGGCCCTCCTTGGCCAATGGCTCGCTCAAACTCCACGCCATTGAAACCGAGGACAGGGCCTTTGTCTTTTACCCACTAAGTTGATGCCGACCCCAGGAGCTGTGGGTGCGTGACCGTTTTGGCGGGTTCGCAATCCGAGCCCCAAGCGCAAGCGCGCGGGTGTTTCTGCGAAAGAGGCGCAACCCTGAGAATGCCCACGCGCTTGCGCTTGGGGCTCGGTTCGCAGCCGGCCTCCGCCAAAACTGTCACACACCCACGAGCTGTCCCGACATTCCGGCCCGCGATCGGCGGGGGAGCTGGCTCAGCGTTCTTTCCGAGCCGCGACCGTGAGAGAGGGGGCTGAGGAACCGCTTGCTTACGCGCGCGGCTCGGATCGAAACGCCGCACGGCGATCACGGACCGATCGCCACTCGCGAGTGTCCCGGCATCATCAACTTGAAAAGCAACGCCACATCTTCGTTGTGCATCCGGACGCAGCCCGCGGATTCCGCCTTGCCGATCGAGTCCGGCTCGATCGTGCCGTGGATTCCGTAGCCGTCGCGGCCGACGGCGTCGCCTTCCACGCCCTCCAGTCCGATCCAGCGTTCGCCGAGCGGGTTGGCCGGGTCGTCCGGAGCGATGATGCGCTTATCCGTGGCCGAAGCGGGCGGGTAGTAGGTCGGGTTTTCGAGCCGTTCCTTCACGCGCCAAGCGCCCTCCGGCGTGCCGCCCTGCGAGCCGAGGCCGACGCGGAAGCTGCGAATGTAGGTGTCAGCAAGGTACACGTCGAGACGGAAGTCGGACTTGATGATCCGCACGTGAAACGGGCCCTGCGGCACCTTGAGCTTCTGATCGGCCCGCAGCTTGCGCGCGTCGGCGATGCCGTTGATCAGCATGATCGCCTCGGGCGGCACTTTGAATTTCGAGCCGATCACGGTCAGGTTTTCGCCAGGCTGCACGACGTGCGTCGCGAAGAGCGGATCGTCGCCAATGATCGTCCGGTTGAAGACGGTTTCCTGCGCAAGCTGCGTCAGCAGCGCGCGGGCCTCGTTCTGTTCGGCCGGCTTCAGGCCGCGGCTCAGCAGGTCGCTGAGCTGCCGCCGCGCCTCGATCCACTTGCCGGCGTTCATGAGCTGCCGCGACGCGTCGATGGATGCGTTCCCGGAGGAAACCGGCTCAATCTGCGGTGAATCCGTCGCCGGCGGCGGTTTGCGCTCGATCGTGCCGCCGGTGTCGTCGCGACGATCAGAATTCGGCCCCGGCGGCCCGGTCGCGCTTTCGACGCCGCGCCCGTCACGGGGTTTCAGGATCTCCTCCGCCGCCGGTTCAGCCGATGAGTTCGGCGGCGTCGCGGTGGACCCGGCGTCGGAAGTCTCTGCGGAGAGCAGCGCCGGTGCGGTCGGCGGGTTCGTCGACGCAACCACTGGCGTCGGAGCGACATTCAATGGCGTCGCGACCCGCGGCGCTGAAGCGCTTGGCGGCGACTGCCGATGCGTGAACCAGTACCCTACCCCGGCGAGCGAAGCCACGCAGCAGAACGCGAAAATCGCCGTTCGGCGACGGCGGCGAATCGACTTCCTCAAGCCACACCTCCAAGGCATCCCTGCCGCGATCCGCCCATCGGCGACCGCCGCATACCTTATCGTCGTCCTTGACGCGCAAAGAATACCGACGGGTGCGGCTGACGGCCAGCCGGGCGTCGGCGTATACTCGCGCGGCGCAGGCATGTAGGGTCCGCTGTGCGGACCAATGGGATTGCCCGTGCCTCACGGTCCGCACAGCATGTAGGGTCCGCTGTGCGGACCAAGTGCATGTAGGGTCCGCTGTGCGGACCAATGGGATTGCCCGTGCCTCACGGTCCGCACAGCGGACCCTACAGCTCCTTGGTGCAACGTGAAGGTCATGGACGACCTGCAGTGCACGCCGAAGTTCGAGCAGTCGCTCGACGGCTTTCGCGTCTATCAATCCGCCGAACTCGGGCTGTCGCCCAACACCCTCGCCGCCTATCGGCGCGACCTGCTGCGATTCGGCGACTACCTTCGCCGCAGCGGCCCGGACGACTGGGCCGCGCTGGACATGCCGCTGATGCAGGGCCATCTCGGCGAGCTGGCCGATCGGGGATACAAAGAAAGCACGATCGCCCGCCACGTGGTCGCGATCCGCATGTGGCTGCAGTGGCTGCACGTGACGCGGCAGGTCGCGGGCGACCTGTCGAGCGCGCTCGAACTGCCCAAGCGCTGGAAGCGGCTGCCGCAGACGTTGAACGTGGACGCCGCGGTTGAGCTGGTGACCTCACCGGACCCGGGCAAGCAGCTCGCACTGCGCGACCGGGCCATGCTCGAGCTGTTCTACGCCTGCGGGCTGCGCGTGAGCGAGTTGTGCGGGCTTCGCGCCGCGGACGTGCAGTTGGACGCCGGCTACGTGCGCTGCATGGGCAAGGGTCGCCGCGAGCGGGTCGTGCCGCTGGGCAGCAAGGCGCGCGACGCGATCGAAGCCTATCACCAGCATCTGCGTCCCGCGTTGATTCAGGCGGGCTTGGCCGCCGGCAAAATCGAGACGCCCTACACGAAGCGAGCGGCCGCCCAGACGCCCTTGTTTCTCAGCCGCCGCGGCGGGACGATTGAGCGGACCGCGGTCTGGAGGATGGTGCGGCGCGAGGCGCTGCGCCGCGGCATCGCGGGCAAGCTGAGTCCGCACACGTTGCGGCACAGCTTCGCGACTCATCTGCTGGAAGGCGGCGCCGATCTGCGCGTGGTGCAGGAGCTGCTGGGTCACGTCAGCATTTCGACGACGGAGATTTACACGCACGTGCAGACGAAACGGCTGCGCGAAGTGTACGACCGCTGCCACCCGCGCGGGGCTGAGGCGATGAAACGCCGGCGGCTGGGCCGTGAATAGGCGACACCATCGCGCCGGATGAAAACCGGGGGTGCAACCCGTGCGGGTTCGCGAGGGTAGACTGCAATGGGATCGTTGCAGGATTCCGGCTAGACTGGCCGGGGTCTAAACGGAGCCGCTTATGCGTGGAATGAACGCCCGAATTCGACGAACTGGAGTCGCGGCGCTGCTGGGGGCGACCTTCTTTCTCGGCGGGTGCGACGCGCAGCTCCGCACCACCGTCGAGAACAGCATCATCAGCGTCTCCAACGGTCTGCTCACAGCCTCGCTTAACGCCCTCATCCAGCTTGCCGCGGAAGACCGGCAGGCGGCGGAAGACGCGGCCGCCGGGCAGTAACGCGGCCAACATTGGGGTGGGACGGGCGTCTCGCCCGTCGCAGCGATCTCAAGAACGGGCAAGATGCCCGTTCCACCCGTATCTACCCCCCCAAAATCAAATTGTCGAAAATTGTATTCCCGTCACGCCGCCACGCCGCTATAGTGCGGTCGCGAGCCCGGACCGTCGGTGTACGTCGCGCCCGCCGAGTGGTTGCCGCGACGCCGCCGTCTCTTCCTCAGGAGCCTCACATGAGAGCATCCGTGCTGGGACTTTTCGTAGTTGCTTCGGCCGCCATCGCGGTCGCGGCGGATAAGGTCACGGCCAACTTTGTTGCGCCGCCGGCGGAGGTGCAACGCAGCACGCAACTGGACGGGTGGACTTTTGCGGCGGTCGAATCGGGAGAGCGGCGGCTGGGCGTCCTGGCGTTTCGAACGGACGACAAGCAGGCCGGCGCCCGCGGCGTCTTCTGGTTCGACGGCCAGGAGACGGACTGGCGACCCTACGTCTTCACCGGCGATGACCTGGGGCGGGCGGTGACCGCGATCGAGCATGAGTTCCTTGGGACGGCGCTGCTGCGCGGCCGGGGCGACGTGACTGAAGCATTGGCTCTGGCCGGCGCGGCGGTCGCCGATCACGCGCTCACGGGCGAGGAGTTCATCGTCGCGACGAACGGCTACGTGGCGCAGTTCATCTACGCACCAGAAGATGAAGCCAAGTTCCCCGGCGTCCTGATCGGTGATGATCCCGGCGCGCCGCTTTATCCCCGGCGAGTGCCCTGCCGCACCGGTCACACCAACCCCAACCCGACGGGCACCGAGGGCTCGTCGCGTCCGCCAATTGACGTTTTGCCGTTTATGTCGGCCGGCGGCACCGAGTTGGCGCCGGTCGGCGATGTCCTGGACGCGCCGGACTCAGCCGGTGTCGATTCGGGTGCGGGCGCCCTGGCGTCGACCGGGCCGGCCTGCGAGCCGTGGACAGACTGGGCGCCGGAAGATCCGAACTGGACGTTCACACAGGTCGTCTCGCTGCCGGGCGGCGATGTGGAGTGCCGCTATTCGCAGATTCAATGGCGCCAGAGGACCTGCAGGGCGACCGTCGGCTGCCGCCTGCGCGTGTACATGGCGCGCGAGATGCGCGCCCTGGACACCATCGCCTGCACCGAGCCGGGCGCCCCATGTCCGGCGGAGCCGACCTGCCTGACTCAGTAGAGGGGATGGGCGCGTGGGTGCGAGAAGGGATTCTCGCACCAGACGTCGGACCGTTACGGAAACAACTGCCGGCCGGTGATCGCGTCCTCGACCGTGATCGCGCTCACCGGGCATTGCTCGGCCGCGGCGCAGATGCGCTCCGGCGTATCGCCCGACGCATTCACGACGGCTGATTGGCGCTTCTCGTTCAGCCCGAAGACCCTCGGCGCAAGGTGGATGCACAGCGTCGATCCGACGCATCGGTTGTAGTCAATCCGCACGCGCAGCTTTTTTTCCATTTCAATACGCCTAAAACGAAACATTCAGCGCCCGCAGCGCCCGGCTGACGACCGTCGGGTGGTAGTCCAGCGTCTGCTCCGTCAGCCGTGGCGGCGGCAGGCGGCGCGTCAAGCCGGCGAATGCCTCCTGTCCTTCCAGACGCGCCAGCGGTGCGCCAAGGCAGACGTGAATGCCGTGTGCAAACGCGACGTGCGGATTCGGGTCACGCCTGATGTTCAGCCGATCCGGATCGACAAACTGCTGCGGATCACGATTGGCGGCCGACAGGCCGATGAGCATTTTGTCCCCGGCGCGGATCGTCTTCCCGCCGATCTGAGCCTCCACCTTGGCCCAGCGCACAGTCGCCTTCACCGAACTGTCGTAGCGCAGCAGCTCTTCAACCGCCGGGCCGATGAGCTGCGGCTGCGCCTTGAGGTGCTGCCATTCCGCCGGGAACCGGCAGAACGCCAGCGTGCCGTTGGCGATCAGGTTCATCGTGGTTTCGTGTCCGCCGAAGACCAGCAGCACGCAGGTTGCGAGCACCTCCTGCTCGGACAGGCGGCCTTCCTTCTGAGCTGCAACCAGCTCGCTCGTCAGGTCGGCCCGCGGCCGCGCGGCGCGGTCGGCGATCAGCGGCTTCAGGTATTCGACCAGCGAGGTGACCCCCTCGCAGGCGATCGCCCGCCGCCGCGGCTCGTCGGCCCGCAGAAAGAAAAATACGCCGAGCTGCTCGGACCAGTGCTTGATCAGGTCGCGGTCCAGCTCGGGCGCGCCCAGCAGCTCCAGGATGACCGTGAGCGGCACGAGATAGGCGAACTCGCGCACCATGTCGATCGTGCGCTTCGCCTCGATCGGCTTCAGCAGATCTTCGACAATCGCGCGCACCCGCTCGCGATAACGCTCGACCATGCGCGGAGTGAAACGCGCGTTCAGCAGCAGCCGCAGCCGCGTATGGTCCGGCGGATCGCGGAAGACCATCCACTGCGAGAGCACGTCGAAAATGGGGCGGTACTTCTCCTGGTCCTGCGGCGAGAGCTCGCGCGCCAGGTAGCTCATGCGGTCGGAGCTGAAGCGCTCGGCGTCGCGCAGCACGTCGACCACGTCGGTGTACCGCGTCAGAATCCAGCCGCCCCACATTTCGTTCCAATGCACCGGGTCGGCGGCCCGCAGCGCGTGGTAATACGAGTGCGGGTCGACGAGAACGTCGCGGGCCATCAAATCATCTGAAATGGCAGACACATCCAGCTCCTTGGGCCGTTCCTGCGGCCGCTGAACCGTGCTGCCCGAACACCCTGCATACGACGTGAAGCGGGAAGAGGATATCGGGAGTTGTCGATCGGAGCGAGTAGGCTTGCTCTTTCCGAACCGATGCTATTTCCGAACCGATGCTCTTTCCGAACCGATGCTCTTTCCGAACCGATGCTCTTTCCGAGCCGATGCTCTTCCCGAGCCGATGCTCTTTCCGAGCCGCGACCGTGAGGGAGCGGGGTCTGAAATACCGCTTGCTTACGCGCGCGGCTCGGACCGCCCGTCAGCCCTCGCCTTGACGCCCGCCGATTCGCGCGGGATGCTGCGGATCGGGCGCATGGACGCCTTCGTCCCGCGGACCCATCGGCGCATCTGGTCTGAGTCAAAGGAACGAACCTCATGTCCGACCCCCAAGCTCGCGAAATGTCCGTTGATACCCCCGCGCCCGAGGTCGGCCCGCGGCGGCCCTACACGTTGATCTACGTCGGCGACCTGGGCTCCGAGGGTCGCCTGAGCGGACTGACCCCGCTCGACAAGGAGAATTTCGCGGCCGTCATGAGCAAGGCCCGGCCGGCCGTGCCGGTCGCGATCAAGGACCCGATCACAGGCGGGGCCCAGTGGGAATTCAAGCTGGCCTTCGATTCGATGAAGGCCTTCGAGCCGGCCGGACTGCTGGCGCAAGTCTCCAACGCCCGCACGCGGCTCACCATCCGCGAGAAGCTCATTGACCGCCGCACCGGAAGCCTGACCGAGGCGGAGCTCGAGAGCGCCCTGAGCAGCGCAGCGTCGATGGACGCGACACTGGGATATCTCACCGACAAATCGATCGGCGCGGCAGGTGGCGGAGCGGCTTCGGCGGCGGCCTCCGCCGGCGGCGCCAGCATCCTCGACCTGGTGGACGCGCCGGACGAATCGAAACGCGTCGCCGCGGATGTGGAGCGCCTTGCGACAGCGGCGGGCGATTCGTCGAAGCGCGTCTCGGGCGCCGAAAGCGGACGGCTTGACCTGATTCTTCGCCGCCTGGAGCTGGAGCTGACGAACATCGCCGACGCGCTGCTGAAGCATTCCGACGTGCGGCGGCTGGAAGTGGCGTGGCGCAGCGTCAAGTTCCTGGTGGACCGCATCGACTTCCGCGCCGGCGTGAAGCTGTGCGTCCTCGACGCCACGCGGGCCAGCGCCGTGTCGCGCGTCATCGATCACATCGTCAATCCGGCGTTCAACGGTGACATCCCCACGCCGGGCTTGCTGCTGTTCGACTTCTCGATCGAGAACATGCCCGACGACATTGCGCGCATCGACGAGCTGGGACAGCACGCCGCGAGCCTGCCGGTGCCGGCGGCGTTTAACATCGAGCCGGGCTTCTTCAACGTGAAGTCGATCGCGCTGATCAAGAACCTGCCCAATCTGGCGGGCGTGCTGGACGGTTTTCAGTTTGCCAAGTGGAAGGCGCTGCGCGAAAAGCCCTACGCCAAGGCGCTCTTCCCGGTCGTGGGTCGCTTCGTGCTGCGCCCGCCGCACGAGGCGAAGGCCGGCGGGCGCGAGTTCACCTGCAAGGAAAGCATGACGGCGATTTCGCACGTAGTGTGGGGCGCAGGACACCTGGCCCTCGGCATGGCGGCGGCCCGCAGCTTCGCCAAGCATGGCTGGCCGTCGCGGATGTTCGGAGCGGAAGCGGGCAAGGTTGACGACCTGGCGATCATTCCGAATCCGAACGACCCGCAGCGTCCGTGGGGGCCGGGCGACGCGTTCATCCCGGACGCCAAGCTGGACGATTTCCCCGACGCCGGCATGAACCTGCTGCAGGCGGTGCTCAACAAGGACTACTGCATTCTGCTGGGCGGCGTGTCGGCGGCGCGACCGCTCCTGACGGCCGAGACCAGCAAGAACCAGGCCATGCTCGAGGTCTCGCTGCCCTATCAGCAGCTCAACAACATCACGGCCAGTTGGATCTGCGAGCAACAGCTCGGACTGCGCGGCAAGAACCCGGACGAGATTCAGCGAACGCTGCTCTACGGCCTGGCCGACCTGATGAAGCTCTCCGAGAAGGAGGCTCAGGAGGCGATTCTGGTCGGAGTGGGCGCCGATCCGAACCAGCCGGGGCAGACCATCGTGCAGGTGCGGCTGACGCCGCCGCCGCGCGTCTGCCCGGGCGGGCTGAATGTGGATTTTGGTTTCGCGGTGCCGTCGTAGCCCGCGGGAAGCATCGGCGTCTCGCCGGCGGCTGCGCTGCTGAGACCCAGAGTGGGACGGGCGTCTCGCCCGTCCCTTCGACCAAGGGAACGGGCAAGATCCCCGTTCCACCCACGCGTTCGACATCGTGAGTACGGATGATCTGTGTGCCGTTGTGGCTGCGACGCATAACTTTCACCGCGGCGCTTATTTGCCTGGGCGGCGCCGCATCCGCGCCGGCGCAGGTCGTTGACGACGAAGACCAGCCGCTGCTGCCCGCGCTGATTGCCGATTACCCGGTCGAGATGCGCAGCCAATACGCGCGACAATGGCGCCACGACGACGGCGCGCTCGTCCTGGTCCTCACCGGCGATTTCGAGATGCGCGCCGGCCGCCGCCGAATGACGTCCGCCAACGGCGTCGTGTGGATCTACCCGAAGTCGGACGAGGCCGGCCGGCGCTACAGCGAACTGGCCGTCTACCTGTCGGAAAACGCCGAAGTCGAGGAGCCGGGCGGGACGGTGACGATTGACAACGTGCTGCTGGTCAGCAACCTGCGCACGTATGGCAAGCTCATCAAGTACCACGACGCGCACGCCGACGCTTCCGCCGAATCCGGTGCGTTCTATCAGCAGGCACTGCGCGATCGCGCGCTGATCGAGGCCGGAGCGCCGGACGAGACGGCCGGCGAAGGCGGCGTGGCCAGCCCCGAAGCCGTCAAGCGCCCCCGGCAGGACCGCCGCCCGCGCTCGGTCTGGGTCAGCATCGAGAATCTCGAGTCCGCGCAGACGACGCTGGGTGAGCTGGTCTACGTCGCCACCGGCGGGGTCTACCTGTCGCAGGCCGGCGGCGCCAATCAGCCCTTCATGGAGATTCGCGCCGACAACGCCGTCATCTTCCCCGTCGCCGGCGGCGCGGCCGACCTGGTCGGCCGGGAAGCCGGCAAGGGACCGGCCACGGCGCCGTCCCGGCCCGAAGACGACGCGCCGGCGACACAGCCATCGGGTACAGCGCGCGGCGATGAGCGCGGCGGCGGTTTGACGCGGCAGGTGCAACAGTCGGTGCGGGCGGTGTACCTGGAGGGGGACGTGGTGCTCTCGATGGGCACGCAGTTCGTTCGCGCCAGCCGGCTCTATTACGACTTCGAGCGGCAGCGGGCCGTCATGCTGGACGCGGTTTACCGCGCGGATGTCCCGGAGCGGCAGATCCCGCTTTATGTGCGCGCCGATCAGATCCGCCAGCTCTCCGAGCGCGAGTTCGCCGCGGACCACGCCAGCGTGACCACCAGCGAGTTCTATACGCCGCACTATCACATCGGCGCCGAGCGCGTGTACATCCGCGACCTGACGCAGCGCGACGCGGCCGGCCGTTCCACGTCTCCGGTTTCCGGCCAGTATGAGATCCACAACAGCACGTTGAACATCGGCGGCGCGCCGCTGCTCTGGTGGCCCTACAGCAAGGGCACGCTCGAACAGAGCGAGACGCTGCTGCGCCGCTTCAGCTCCGGCTACTCGGACACGTTCGGATTCACCGTCGAAACCGGCTGGCACCTTTTCAACCTGCTCGGCATTCAGGCCCCGCCCGGCTACGACGCCACCCTGCGGCTCGACTATTACGAAAATCGCGGACCGGCGGGCGGTATCAACCTCGACTATCAGCGCGAGGATCACTACGGCCTGTTCCGCTCCTACTACGTCAACGACCGCGGCCGTGACGAGCGGCTCGGCCCGCTTCGCCGCAACGAGTGGGAACCCAGCGACGACAATCGCGGCCGCGTGCTCTGGCGCCACCGGCACTACCTGCCCGAGGACTGGGAAGCGACGCTCGAGCTCGCCTACATCAGCGACCCGAACTTTCTTGAGACGTACGAACGCCAGGAGTTCAACGCCGGCAAGGAGCAGGAAACCGTCTTCTTCCTGAAACGCGCCCGCGATACCGAGGCCATCACGCTGTTGGCGAACTGGCGCCTGCTCGACTTCGTCACGCAGACCGAACACCTGCCCGACATCGTCTACCGCCGCATCGGCGATACGTTCGGGTCGCCCTTTGCGCTCTATCACGAATCACGGTTGGGCAACGTGCGCTACCGGCCGGATGACCGCCGCTTCTTTGATGAAGGTTATTTCGACAACACCGGCCAGACCGGCAACACCTTCCGCGGCGACATCCGTGAAGAGGTCGAGGCCCCGCTCAAGTCCGGAATCGCCAATATCGTGCCCTTCGCCACCGTCCGCGGCAGCTACTGGGAGCACACGCCCTTCGGCGACGGCGCCGAATTCCGCGGCTACGGCGGTTATGGCGTCCGCGGCAGCACCGTCTTCAGCCGCGTCTTTCACGACGCCGAGTCCGCGCTGTTCGACATCCACGGCATTCGTCACATCATCAAGCCGGACTTCGTCATCTGGCACGCGGCCAGCAACATGAACGCCGCCGAGATCACGCCTTTCGATTACGGCATCGAGACGATCGAGGATTTCTACGGCGGCTCGATCGGCCTGCGGCAGACTTGGCAGACCAAGCGCGGCACGGGCGACAAGCGCCGCACAGTCGATCTGCTCACCTTTGATCTTGAAGCCGGCGTCTTCGGCGACGCCAAGCCCGGCGACGTCTCGAATGGCTACGTCACGGCGTTTCGCCCGGAGAACAGCCGCGCGCGCAATTACATCGCCGGCGATCTGATCTACCGGCTGAGCGACACGACGAATTTCCTGTACGAATTCAACTACGACATGAACGATCGCAGCCTGGACCGGCACAACGTGTCGATCGCGGTCGAGCGCAACCCGCGGCTGTCCTATGTCTTCGGTTCGCGCTACGCCGGCGACATCGACATGAACCTCGTCGGCGGCGGATATAACTACAAGCTGAACGAAAAGCACATCACCGCGTTCCGCATGTGGTACGACATCGACGGCGGCGACCTGGGCGAGTTCGCCGTGAGCTATATCCGCAAGCTGCCGCGCTGGTACGTGGGTATGACGTTCGAGTACAGCAACATCGACGATGATTTCAGCGTGAACTTCTCGGTCTGGCCGGAGGGGATTCCGGAGTGGACGCTCGGATCGCGGCGATTCGTGGGGCTGAGCAACTCGACCGGCATTCGGCCGTAGCGAAGGCCATTGGCGTCCGGCGGCGTCCGGCGTGTCAGCGCGCAGGTGGGGAATCGATTCCCCAATTGTGTCCCCAATAGTTGGGAGCGGCTGCGCACATTTATGGGACGGATGATCGTTCGGACTCAAATCGCTAGTTTTAACCGTCATCTCGCAAACGACTTATGAAAAATATGCGCGATCGCTAAAGTCGCGCTTCACTTTGGTATGCTGGGTGCCTATACCTCGAACGTCGAGACGTGTCGCTGGCGGTCGGGAGCCCGACGGCGAAGACGGCTCGGCAACGATCCGGGTGGATACCGGATCGAACACACGAAGTGGGCACGCGGCTGTCTTTCAAAAACCGTGTGTCCGGAATGTGCGTGAGGAACCTCGGGTCTGTCGGCCGCACTTGTGGAGCCCGGCGGCGGCCGACCGGGGTTCCTCTCTTTTTTTGAATCCCCGTGCGCGCTCCCATTCATTGACCCATCGCGCCCGCTCTCGCAGAATACGCCGCGATGCTGACGCAGAATCAACCGATCCAGGGAGGGCGCCCGAGCCTCAACATGTCGCTGCCCGCCGGCCTGATCCATCGGCTTGCCGCCCTGCTCCAGCTTCTGCGGCCGGCCCAGTGGTCCAAGAACGTCTTTGTTTTCGCCGGCGTGGTCTTCGGCCAGAAACTGGATCATCCCGAAAGTGTCGTTCAGGCGTTGCTGGCGTTCGCATGCTTCTGCCTGGTCAGCAGCACCGTCTACATCATCAATGACGTGCACGACCGGCATGAGGACCGGCTCCATCCGCGCAAGTGCCGCCGGCCGGTCGCGTCCGGGCTGATTGCCCCTGGGGCGGCGTTGCTGCTCGCGCTCCTTACGGGAACCGTCGGGCTGGCGGGCGCGTTTCTCCTGGACCGCGCGTTCTTCCTGGTCGCGGTCACGTACCTGCTCCTGCAACTCGCCTACACCGCCGGGCTGAAACGGCAGGTGCTGCTCGACGTCATCCTGATCGGAACCGGGTTCGTGCTGCGGGCCATTGCCGGCGCGGTCGTCGTTCACGTCGAGATTTCGCACTGGCTGGTGATCTGCACCTTCACGCTTTGCCTGTTCATGGGCTTCAGCAAACGCCGTTGCGAGTTGATCGCGCTCAACGAAAACGGCGGCGACGCCGGCAAGCACCGCAAGACGCTGATGTTCTACACGCCTGATCTGCTCAATCAGTGGACGACGCTGACCGCCGGCATCGCCGTGGTGAGCTTCATTCTGTACGCCACCGATGAGCGCACGGTGCACGTTTTCAAGAGCAACTACCTGGTGTACACGTTGCCGCTGGTGGTGTACGCCGTGTTTCGATTCGCCTTCCTGGTTGAGCATGGCCGCGTGGACGGGCCGACCGACGTCGTGCTGAAAGACCGCGCGTTTCAGGCGGCGATTGCGGCCTGGGGTGTGGCGGCGGTGCTGATCGTGTATCGCGGCCCGCAGATTGCGGCGTGGCTGGCGCAGTGGGCGCAGCGGACCTGACCGCGAGCTTGCCGCGTGGAAACCGAGAACGAATGGAACATCCGCAGATCATCACCGATCAGCATTCGCTCAACGCCCTGTGCGACACGTGCCGCGTCGCGGGCGTATTCGCGTTCGACACCGAGTTCATCCGCGACGACACGTTCGACGCCATTCTCTGTCTCGTGCAGGTCGCCGTGGGTAGGGACGTGGTGCTGGTCGACCCGGTTTCGTCGCCGCTCGATCTCGCGCCGTTCTGGGCGCTGGTCTCCGATCCGAACATCCGCACCATCGTCCACGCCGGCAAGGAAGATTGCGATCTGTGCTGCCGCCTGACGCGGCAGCCGCCGCGGAATCTATTCGACGTGCAGATCGCCGCCGGTTTCGCCGGCTTCGGCTACCCGCTCAGCCTGGCGCGACTGGTCGAGTTGGTGACCCGGCAGCGGCTGGCGAAGGCCCAGACGCTCACCGACTGGAGCCGCCGCCCGCTCACGCCTCAGCAAGTGCACTACGCGATAGAGGACGTGGCCTATCTCCCGGCGATCTACGAGAAGCTCAGCGGCTGGATCGCGAAGCGCGGCCGCGCCGACTGGATCGCCGAGGAAATGGCCCGCTTCGAATCGCCGCTGTTCTATCGCCCGCCGACCGAGGACCGGCTGTTCAAGATCAAAGGCGCCAAAAGGCTCGACGGGCTGGGGCTGGTGGTGCTGGCGCGTCTGGTCGAATGGCGCGAGCGCTGGGCCCGCGAGCGCAACCGGCCGGTGCGGGCGCTGATCCGCGATGACATCCTGGTGGAGATCGCGAGGCGGCGGCCGAAACAGGCGTCAGACCTGGAAGTGCTCCGCGGCTTCCCGCAGGCGAAAAACGCCAAGGTCGTCAGCGATCTGATCGACGTGATCGCCCAGGCCGAGCGCACGCCGCGCAGCGAGTGGCCCGACGCCCACGAGCCGCGCGAAGACACGCCGATGGTCAAAGCGACGCTGGATGTTCTGTCTGCGGTGACGCGGGCGATCTGCTTCGAGGAAGACGTCAGCAACGACCTGGTCGGCGGGCCGCAGCGGCTGCGCGAACTGATCGACTTCGATCGCGGACTGACGTCTGAGGAGCCAGTGCTGCTCAAGGGCTGGCGCGGCGAGTTCATCGGTCGGCGGCTGATCGACCTGCTGGAGGGCCGCAGCGAGCTGCACCTCTCGGGCTGGCCGGAAAGGCCGAAGCTGGAAGTGAGACGGGGAAGTAAGAAGTCAGAAGTCAGAAGTCAGAAGTAGACCAGCAGACGCCGGCGTAGCGTCGGACCTCTGTGTCCGACGGCGATTTCAGCATGGGTGCCATGGGCGCCGTGAGTGCCATGCCAACGGCCCTTGCGTCGGCATGCCCACGCAAAGGCCGTGGGCATGACACCCGAACTGGGCCGGAAATGAACGCCCGCATCGCTTGGACCGTGATTCCGGCGTCCTTCGCCGCGGCGCTTGGGAGTTGTGCATGAACGAGCCCGTTCGACTGGCCTTGTCGCAGACGCAGCTCCTGGTCGTCGATGTGCAGGAGCGCTTGCTTCCGCACATCGCCGATCACGAGGAGATGCTGGCCCAGTGCCTGCTCGCGATTCGCGCCGCCCGCGAGATGGAACTGCCGATCACGGTCTCCGAGCAGTATCCCGAAAAGCTCGGCCCCACCGCGCCCGACCTCGCCCGCGCCGCCGGAGACGCGCCGCGCGTGTCCAAGATGACCTTCAGCAGCATGGCTGACGCGGCGGCCCGTGAGCGGCTTACCGCCCGCCGGCGGCCGACCGTGCTGCTGATCGGGATCGAGACGCACGTGTGCGTGCAGCAGACCGCGCTCGACCTGCTCGCGGCGCGCATGACGCCGGTGATTCTCGCGGACGCGGTCAGCTCGCGCCGCCGAGCGGATCGCGACGTGGCGCTGGAGCGGATGCGCTCGGCCGGCGCGGTGGTGACGACCGTTGAATCGGCGCTGTACGAGCTGCTGCACGAGGCCGGCACGCCGCTGTTCCGCAGGATTCTCCCCCTGGTGCGCTGATGCCCCGCCGTACGACGCGCTCGCCCGACGACTCGGGTGATTTTGAAGGCCGGGACGAATTCGACGCCGCGCCGGACGAGTTCACGCCGGACGAGGACGCCGACGCCGACACCGACACCGTCGCCTGTCCCGCGTGCGGAGCCGAAGTCGCCGACTTGTCAGACCGCTGCCCCGTCTGCGGCGATTGGATCATCCGCAACAGAGGTTCGCGCGCTGCGTGGTGGATCGTCGCGACGGTCGTGGCGCTGCTGGCGCTCTTCGCGTGGTCGATCTTAGGCCGTATCTAGGCGTGCGGCCGCGCCGACCGGGGAGCATCGGCGTCTCGCCGGTGCGCACCGGCGGGACGCCGATGCTCCCCGGAAACGGGATTGTGGCGAGGTGCTACGTTCCCTCGCCTGAGCTCGCCAGGTACTCCACCTGCGCCGGCGTGAGCTTGTCGATGCGCACGTTCATGCTCTTGAGCTTCAGCTCGGCCACCTCGGCCTCGATCTCGGCCGGCACGTCGTGCACCTTGACCGCCAGCTTGTGGCCTTGCTTATGCGACCACGCCGCCGCCAGTCCCTGCGTGGCGAAGCTCATGTCCATGACGCTGGCGGGGTGGCCGGTCGCCGCCGCCAGATTCACCAGCCGCCCCTCGGCCAGCAGGTGAATGCTCTTGCCGTTGAGCTGGAACTCGTCCACGTTGCGGCGGACGTCCTTGACGACCTTCTTCGAGAGTTTTCGCAAGGCGGGAATGTCGATTTCGACGTCAAAGTGGCCGCTGTTGCAGACCACCGCGCCGTGCCGCATCTTCTTGAAGTGCTCCTCGCGCAGCACGTGCTTGTTGCCCGTGACGGTGATGAACACCTCGCCGAACCCGGCGGCGTCGCTCATCGGCCGCACGTCGAAGCCGTCCATCACGGCCTCGAGCGCCTTGAGCGGGTCAATCTCGGTCACGGTCACGAGCGCCCCGGCGCCGCGGGCGCGCATCGCTACGCCGCGGCCGCACCAGCCGTAGCCGCAGACGACCACGCGCTTTCCGGCCAGCAGGCAGTCGGTGGCGCGGACCACGCCGTCGAGCGTGCTCTGGCCCGTGCCGTAGCGGTTATCGAACATGTGCTTGGTGTCGGCGTCATTGACGGCGATGACCGGGAACTTCAGCTCGCCTTTGGCTTCCATCGCCCGCAGGCGGATGACGCCGGTGGTCGTCTCCTCCATGCTGGCGACGATGTTGGCGGCTTCCTTCTGCCGCTTGGTGTGCAGCAGGTTCACCAGGTCGGCGCCGTCGTCCATCGTGATGTTGGGCTTGTGGTCGATGACGGCGTTCAGATGGTCGTAGAACACCTGCACGCTTTCGCCGCGGCGGGCGAAGACCGGGATGCCGTAGTCCTTCACCAGGCTGGCGGCCACGTCGTCCTGCGTGGAGAGCGGGTTCGACGCGCACAAGGCGACCGACGCCCCGCCGGCCTTGAGCGTGCGCATCAGATTCGCCGTCTCCGACGTGACGTGCATGCAGCAGCCCATTCGCAGCCCCTTCAGCGACTTGTGCTTCTCAAAGCGGTCGCGGATCAGCCGCAGAACCGGCATGTCGCGGTCCGCCCACTCGATGCGCTTCCTGCCCTCCGCGGCCAATGAGAGATTCGTAACGTCGCCAGCGTGCTTCGCCATGGCGTGGATGCTCCTGCCTGTTCCTGTACGTGTATCGAGAATCCCGGCGTGTCGACCGGAAAGAGGCCACATCGGCCGTCCGCCGCGCCCGCGGCGAACAGGGCAGTATAGGACGGCGGGCGACGGGTCACAACATGGCGTTCGCGAGCGCCGATTTCGCGCTTGACGAGAGTCCGGCCGGCCGATATCAACCCGCGCCAGATACAGGCTTCGGAGGAATTGGCGATGTTTCAGATTCACCGTTGGAATGAAAACCCGTCCGGTGCGAGTCCGCTGCTGGACCCGGATGTGAATGAGCTCGCGCCGCCGGCGGCGCCCACCGACGAAGAACACGATGTCGAAGCGGACCTGAGCGCGTTCGAGCAGCGCCAGTTGGCCGAGACGCTGGGCCTTCGGGCCGCCGGCCGCCGCCGTGATGACGATGAAGAGGAAGAAGAGGATGCCGACGCCGAGGAAGAAGAGACCCCCGGCGACGAGGAGAGTGAGGAACTCGAGGAAGAGGACGAGTTCGACGACGAAGAGTTCGACGACGATGATGACGTCGACGACGACGACGATGATGACGACGATTTTGACGACGACGAGGAGTGATCCCGGGGGTCCGTGACGCCGCGGGCCGCGCCCGGCGGAAACGCGTCGCGCCCGGCGCGCGGCGATACACTTCCACAACATGAAACCGCCCCCGGATTCCGACGCGGCGTTCATGGGCCGGGCGCTCACGCTCGCGCGCCGCGGGCTCGGCCGCGTGGAGCCCAATCCGATGGTCGGGTGCGTCATCGTCCGACACGGCCGGATTATCGCGGAAGGCTGGCACCGCCGTTTCGGCGGGCCGCACGCCGAGGTCGAAGCGCTTCGCGCCTGCCACGAGAATCCGCGCGGCGCGACCGCCTACGTCACGCTGGAACCCTGCTGCTATTTCGGCAAGACGCCGCCGTGCACGGACGCGCTGCTGGCCGCCGGCATCCGCCGCGTCGTTGCGGCAGCGAAGGACCCGAATCCGCGCGTCGCCGGCCGGGGTCTGCGCATCCTGCGAAAAGCGGGCGTCGAGGTGCGGTTGGGCGTGCTTGAATCGGAGGCCGTCGCGCTGAACGCGCCCTTCTTCAAGCTGCTGAAGACCGGCCGGCCCTGGGTGATTCTCAAATGGGGCCAGAGCCTCGACGGCCGCATCGCCACGCGCAGCGGCGACTCCAAGTGGATCACCGACGCCGCGATGCGCTCGCACGCCCATCGCGTTCGCGGACGGCTGGATGCGATCATCGTCGGCGTCGGCACGGTTCTTACGGATGATCCACTGCTCACCTGCCGCGTCGGGCCGGTCCTTCGCACAGCGACGCGCGTCATGCTCGACTCGCGCCTGCGCACGCCGCCATCGGCACAGGTCGTGAGAACGGCCGGTCGTGTGTCAACCTGGATCTTCTGCGGCGGCTCGGCGCCCGCGCGGCGCCGCAGTCGTCTGGAAAAGGCCG
This sequence comes from Phycisphaerae bacterium RAS1, assembly GCA_007859745.1. Classification (NCBI taxonomy): domain Bacteria; kingdom Pseudomonadati; phylum Planctomycetota; class Phycisphaerae; species Phycisphaerae bacterium RAS1. Next base: position 3,264,465 of record SMLU01000001.1, read on the forward strand.
GTTGTCGCGTGACGCCGGTCCGGTCCAAGCGCGGCGGCCTGTCCCTTCCGGCCGTGCTGGACGCACTGGGACAGGCGGCCATGACGAACGTACTCGTCGAGGGTGGCGGAAAGCTGCTGGGCGAGTTCGTGGACCAGCGGCTGGCCGACGAGTTCCATGTCTACGTCGCGCCGCGGCTGATCGGCGGGGCCAAAGCCTGCGGCGCGCTGAGCGCCCGCGGGCCGCAGCGCGTCAGCGAATCCCTTTCGCTTCGCTTCATCGAGAGACCCCGCGCCATCGGCGACGGCTGGTTCTTCCGCGCCGCGCCGCTCCACGCCGCGGCGGCGGAGCGGAAGCGCGCCGCCGCGGAGTATCGCAACCTATGACCGCGCTCTACCTCACGCTTGCCATCGGCTTCGAAGTCGCGTGGGCCGTGGCGATGAAGCTTTCCGACGGCCTGCGGCGGCCCGCCCCGACCGTGGTCATGCTGATCGCATACCTCCTCAGCCTGCTGTTCCTGTCGCTGGCGACGCGCCGGCTCGACGTGGGCGTCGGCTACGCCATCTGGGCCGGCTCGGGCGCTGCGATCATCGCCGTGATCGGCGCGCTCTATTTCCGCGAGCCGGTGACGGCGCTTAAGGTCGGCTCACTGGCGCTGATCGTGGCGGGAATCGTCGGGCTGGAGCTGTCCCGCCGGCCGTCATGACCTGAGGCTGTCGAAAAACTCTGTCCGAGCCGCGACCGCGAGGGAGCGGAGCCCGCAAGACCGCTTGCTGACGCGCGCGGCTCAGATGGGGGCCAAGTTGAGTCGCGGCTGGCTGGCACGGCGCTGCGAATCAGGCTACGATCCGCCTCGCCTGAGGCACGGTCGGGCCGGTGCAGTGCGTCGGTCGGACAGCGGGTCAGGATCGGAAGGTAGCAGCCCACCCGGTTTGATCCACGTGCATCGAAAACCTGGCTGGGCCTCGGGCTTTTTTTCTTCCACCGGACCATCCAGACGCTCGCGGATCGTCACTTCCGCACGAACTTCACCGGACCGACTTCCATCTCGATCGTTGCGCACGCCCGGCCGTCGGCGTCAAACTCGAACTTGCAGCGCCGCTGGTTTCCGCCCAGATCGAGCGTCAGCACGTCCTCTTTCGCGCTCACAATCGGCAGCGGCATGTCGCCGATGCGCAGTTGCAACCGGCCGTCGCGCATGGCCGCATGCAACGTGCCGAAATCCGTGTTCTCGTACTTGCCCGCGTAGGCTTCCGGCTTGTGCGTCAGCGCGCCGGCCGACGTGAGATCAGCTTCCGGCGCCGCCGCCCGCTGCCGCATCTCCGGCAGCCGCTTCTGCACCTGCTCCCGCAACCCCGGCAGCAAGTCCTTCTGCTTCTCACCCAGCAGGCGGTCGTAGACGTCGATCGAGACGACCTGGTCGATGAACATCGCCGCCGGCGCGCCCGCGTTTGTCACGACGGCGATCCCGATCCGCTGCTCCGGCAGAAACGAAACGTGCGCCCCCGCTCCCACGTAGCCGCCGCCGTGCTGTACATAGGGCCGGTCGCGATACGTGCCCAGACCCCAGCCCAACCCAAACCCCGTCATTCGGCGGATGCGCCCGTCCGGCTCCATCTCCGCTTGCGGCTTGAGCATCTCCGCCGCCGACTCTGCTTTCAGGATGCGCTTCCCATCAATCTGTCCGCCCGCCATGTTGAGCCGCAGCCAGCGCGCCAGGTCGCTGACGGAAATGCCCAGCCCGCCGGCGGCGTGCATCGTCGCGTCCGATTTGCGCACGGACGCCGGCCGCATTCCCTCTCCGGCGACTTCGTAGGGCAGCGCCACGTCGCTGCGGCGATACATCTCGTCCGCGTAGCCGGTGGCCGACTTCATCGCCGCCGGCGCGAAGACGACCTGCGCCAGGTAGTCGCGCCACGGCTTGCCGCTGACGGCCTCAATCACGCGGCCGGCAAGCGTGAAGTGCACATTCGAGTAGCTGGTCTTTCCAGCGACCTCGGCGGTCTTAAGAAAGTGGTAGTAGCGATCCTCCGTGATTTCGCCGGTGTACGCGTCAAGGAACACGATCGGTTCGGCGTTGATCCCGTGCCGGTGGCACAGCAGATCGCGCACGGTGATCTTCGCGGTCAACTCCGCGTCCGGCAGCTCGAAACGCGGCAGGTGCTTTTTCACCGGGTCTTCGAGCGCCAGCTTGCCGGCGTCCACCAGCGTGAGCAGCCCCATCGCCGTAAACGGCTTCGTGGAAGACGCGATGTAGAACGCCGACTCGGGCGTCACCGGGAGCTTCTTTTCGAGATCGCGATAGCCGAACGTATCGAGATAGATGATCTCGTCATTCCTGACGACCGCAACCGCAAAGCCGGGCACGCAGAATTCGTCCATGCAGCCCAGCCAGCGCTCACGCAGCCCTTCCAGCTCCGCCGGCACCGGACGGCCCCCAGCGGCCTCCGCCGTACGCTCGCCGGCGAAAGCAGGATGGCAAATCGCGCCCGCGAAAAGCAAGGCCAGCGGCAACGTAGTGCGTCTAATCATGATCCATCACTCCAACAAGGGTCCGTGGCTCTCGTACCGCCCCCGGTCGGCCTGCGTTGTCCGAACCCGCCGCGCCAAGCGGCGGGGTGACGTCCGCGAGCGGCTCGCACCGCCTCACGACCCGCGCGCACATCGCCACGGGATTCGGCCGAACGCGCGGACTATTCGCAAAAGGTAGGGTGGGCAATGCCCACCATTTCCATGATCCCGGCCTTCTGGATCGACCGGCCGGAGATCCCCACGAGGGCTGGTGCGAGAATCCCCTCTCGCGTCCCGTCCGCCGGGTGCCATGCCGACGGCCTTTGCGTCGGCATGCCCGCCGCGCGACCCGACAGCAGGGCGTGGGTCAGGTGCAGGCCCGTAGGGCAGGTGAAGCCGCCCCGCGAGCGTTCGATTTCAGAACATCCTCGCGCGGCTTCACCTGCCGCCGGCCGTGACCCGCAGCCACGCCAGCGAGCGGACGGCCGCGTTCGGTTTCGTTGAACACCGGGAGGATTCGGAGCCGGTTTGCCGCCGCGCGCGGGTTTTCATAAACTGCACGCCATGGTGCGCAAGCGTTCCTCGAAGAATTCCGGTGTCGCGCAACGCGCGCCCGCCACGGCAGCCCGCGCGACAAGCCGCCCGTCGGCCCTGCTCGATATGCGCGTCATCTACTGCGGCGACAACCTGGAGCTGTTGGCGAATCTGCCGGACAAGTGCATTGACGTGTTCTACATCGACCCGCCGTTCAACAGCAACTGCAACTACGAGATCTTCTGGGGCCAGACGAAGGAGAAGCGTGCGTTCGGGGACCACCACACCAGCACGCAGGCGTACATCGACCACATGCGGCCGCGCTGCGAGCAACTCGCCCGCGTCTTCAAGCCGACGGGGAGTTTTTGCTACCACTGCGACTGGCGGGCGGGTTGCGTGTGAAATACCATGCCGCCTGACAGTCGGAACGCCGCACGGGAGGTGCTGTATCGCCGGTGGAACTACGAGACGAAAAGCCACGCCGTATCTGGCAACCAAGCTGGGGGCCGCGTATCACGGGGACAGCCTCGACGTGCTGGCGATGGTGCTCGAGCCGCAATCGGTTGACCTCATTATGACCAGTCCCCCTTTCGGGCTGGTCCGCAAGAAGGACTACGGCAACCGCGACGCCGACAAGTACGTGAAGTGGTTCAAGGCGTTCGGCGATCTGTTCCAGAAGCTCCTCAAGCCGCAGGGTTCGCTCGTTATTGACATCGGCGGGGCGTGGATTCCCGGCCAGCCCACGCGCAGCCTGTACCATTACGAGCTGCTCATCATGCTCTGCCGCGAGTGCGGCTTCCACCTCGCGCAAGATTTCTTCTGGTGGAACCCTGCCAAGTTGCCGACGCCCGCCGAGTGGGTGAACATACGCCGCATTCGCGTCAAGGACGCGATCAACTGCGTCTGGTGGCTGTCGCCGACACCACGTGGGCGCATGGCCGCTTGAAGGGTCTCCCGATGGTTGAGCTTCTGCGTTCTCCCTGGAATGCCAGGTTCGAGGATGTAATCAGGTCAGCAACCAAGTCTCTGGTGCTGTGTTCACCTTATGTTGGACACGGCCCATGTGATCGAGTTCGCCGCTCCATCTGTGACAAGTTACCAGGGCCATTCCAACTGACCATTCTAACAGACCTGTCGCGAGATAACATGCTCTCTGGGGCTACCGACGCCGCTGCAATTGCTCGGCTGGTTCAAAGTGTGCGTGGCACAATCGTTCGATTCCTACCGAGTCTGCACGCCAAGGTCTACGTAGCGGATGAGAAGCTTGCGGTCGTTACATCAGCGAATCTCACGGATGGCGGACTCTTTCGCAATCTAGAGTACGGCGTATTGTTTTCAGATGCCGCCACTGTTCAGGCTGTTCGCGACGACGTACTCCAGTTTGCCTCTCTCGGATCGCCTATTCTCGAGAATCAGCTTCTCAGTTTTGCGACGGTCGTCGAAGAGCTCCGTGAGATGCGTTCGGCTGCGGAACGCCAGGCGAGGTCTCGCATCCGCCGCGAGTTTGACCGACGGCTTCGAGAGGTTGACGACGACGTACTGCGCGCCCGCGCTGCGGGACGGACGGATCATGCTATTTTCGCGGACACTATTCTGTTCCTGCTCCGGCGTGGCCTCATGAGAACGATTGAACTTCACGCCGCGATAAAGCGCATCCATCCTGACCTTTGTGACGACACGGTAGATCGTGTCATCGATGGTCGGCACTTTGGGAAAAAGTGGAAGCACGGCGTCCGAACCGCTCAAGTATTTCTGCGGCGCAAAGGTATGATTAAGCTCATCGGGAAGGAGTGGCATCTCCATGTATAGCGACATGATTAAGGAAGCGACCGGCTGCGGCGACGCTGAGGCGGAGCTAATCGAAGACATGATGAGAGATGTTGTCTTCCATTCCAACCTTGACTGGAAGACGAAGGAGGAACTTGCAATTGCGGCTCGCCTTGCCCAAGCGACTCTGCACTTCCAAGACAGCAGACGGTAACGCCGCAGCTGCTGAACCTGTCCGGCCTAACCGCTCTTCTCGGCTACGATCCCAGCTTGCAGATGTTCGCTGGCTTTGACATCCAGAGGCACCGAGTCTTTACGCCCGGCTCCACGTCCGCACAGATCGACATCCGGATAGTTCAAGCGGCGCTTCAGGCGGGGCTCGCATTCGACCGCAAGGAGAACGACGAAATCGCCGTCGGTGTTCGGCCCGACCAGCTCTTGGCGTACATCAACAACGCGAGAATGCTGCATACGCTCGGGGCGGACGGCAAGACGTTCAGGCTGCTGGCAAAGGCGACCGCCCCGGAGCCGGTTCTCGTCGCGGACTTGTCGAGACTGAGCGCCGAACGCAGGCGCATCGTCGAAACGGTGAGCCGCTTGTCTCGAGCGGCGAACTTCCGCGATCAAGTCCTGACCGCCTACGGCCATCGCTGCGCCGTAACACGGATGCAACTGAAACTCGTGGAAGCGGCGCATATCCTGCCCGTGGTCGCGGAGAAGAGCCCGGATCACGTCACCAACGGGCTTGCGCTGTCATCCACATATCACCGGGCGTTCGACACCGGCCTGATCTACCTGAACGATTCGTACGAGATGTGCGTGAGCGCGCCGCGGCGAAACCTGATTGTGGAGTCGGAATTGGACGGCGGCTTGGCGGATTTCGAGAAACCGCTCGGAAAGATTCACCTTCCGCCCGACAAGGCACAGTGGCCAAACCTTGAACTTATTCGCAAGGCGAACAAGTTGCGCATGGTGGGCTGAGTGCGGGCTGTGAGTAGGTCCTCAGTCCTCCGCGAGCTCGTATTCCAAAGGAAACGCCCCTTGAGGAAACGCTCGCAGAGCCATGCTGCCGTCGCGAACCTCGGTCTAGAAGACCGTGTCGTGATCACGATCGGTCGCCATCAGTTCATCAAAGCACGCGTCCAAGACATCGTCGATGTCACTGAAAGGCCCACCGATCACTCGGGCCGAGAGCCCGGGGTCGAGGCTCATCGCGTACATGCCATCAGTTGTTGGAACAGACATGAGCGGTCTCCTGAGGCCATTGTAGCCCCACCGCGCACCAAGCAGCAACGCTGAACCTGATCTGCGTTGGACGGTCGCCGAGCTCACGGAAATTCCGCCGTTCCAATTCGAGAACCGGGCCGTCATCACTCGGCGGGACGCGCACGCCCAGCCCATCCGACGGTTTCACCGCAGAATCACCCATTTCCCCTCCAGCTTGCTCACAAACAGGCTGTAATACGCCCGCTCGTTCTTGTCATTGGCGTTCTCGCGCAGGATCGCGTCCCAGCGCTTGTCGATGCACTGCACCATCGTCCCGCGGGCGGCGAGGCGCAGGTCGAACTGCTCCTTGTCCAGCGACGGAAAGCCCCACCACGACTGCTGCGAGTCCATCCGCGTCACCTCGCGCACCATCTGCCGCCGCTCGTCGGACGAAGTCTGGAAGGCCCGGGCGACCTCTTCCAGCCGGATTTTCTGAAGCTGGATGTACAGTTCCGCATCACCGCCGGCCAGCGAGCCGCGCAGCGCTTCGAGCATCTCGTAGATCTCGTTTTTCACCGTGTCGTCGATCTTGATCTTCGGCGCCTGCTGGAAGACGCACGAGCCGAACATCTGCCCCATGTCGCGGAACTGCACGATCTTGAGCGGGTATTCCATCGGCTGGTAGTCATCGCGGCTCTTGCGCTCGTCGCGAATGGGCCATTCGACTTTCATCAGCTCCGTGCCGTCCGGGCCGCCGATGGTGGCTTTCTGCGGATAAGAGGAAATCTTCGCCCACGCTTTTTCGGAAGTCGGCGAGAAGGTTTCCTTCTGCCCGTTTCGGCCGGTCTGCGATTGCGAGGGGGTCGGGCCGGGTTTGACCACCATTGCCAGTTCATTGGGGCCGTCGAGCAGGTATTGGTTGACTGGCGCGGCGTAGTTCTGCCCATGATCCGGGCCGCGCAGGACGATCGGAATGTCGTTGATGTAGAACTCGGCGTCGATGCCGGAGGTCTGAGCTTCGAGGACGTAAAAGGTCTTTGTCACGTCAATCTCCGGCTATGTCCGATCGCGCTGTCCGATCGCAATGTAGCCCGGCCGCCCTCGGCCGGCCTGATCGCGAAGTAGCCCGGCCGGGGGCGGCCGGACTACACGCGCTCCCGGCCGAGGGCGGCCGGACTACACGCGCTCCCGGCCGAGGGCGGCCGGACTACACGCGCTCCCGGCCGGGGGCGGCCGGACTACACGCGCTCCCGGCCGGGGGCGGCCGGGCTACATTCATGGCCACCAGAGGTCGGTCTCTCCCAACTGGTTCAGGTACAAATTCAGCTTGCCCAGCGCCTTCTCGCCCTCGCTCACGGGCTTGTCCGCCAGGCTCTTGGCTTCGGAAACCGTCTTGGCGGCGTTTTTCGCCTGGTACAGCGCGGCTTCGGGCACGTCCATGCCGCGGTCCTCGAACTCGTCCAGTTCGTGATCGATCTGTTTCAGCGGGACGAAGAAACGCTGATGGAACTCGACCATCGTCTTCTTCACGCCGGCGATGCGGGCCTTCATCACCGGAATGTGCTTCTGCAGTTTCTCGCCCACCGCCCGCAGCTTGCCCATGTTGAGCGTCTGGCGATGCTGCACGGCGGCCGTCCACTTGTAGATCGCGGCTTCGGTGCGCGTCCACTGGGTCAGCCACTCGGCCCGCTCGTTGAAAGCGCCGTCGCCGGCGAAATCGTGCCCGCTCTCATAGTCGTAGGGATACTCCGTCTCGGGCCACTTGACGCCAGCCGTGACCGAGGCGGGATCGCGGAGCGCGACCATCGCCATCTGGAAATCGTGCCAGCCGGCCAGGACGCTTTCGAGCTTGGCGTACTCGAACTTGATCCGCCGCCAGGTATCGGTCAGCTTGAAACGCGTGCCGGCGTAACCGGTGCGCGCCGACTTGGGGAAGAGGATCTCCGTCTTCGCCGGAAACTCGGGCGGGTTGGGCTTGATGATCGCCCATTCCTTGCGAATCTCCTTGACGCAGATCAGGTTGAACGTGATGCCCCAGGTCAGGCCCAGGAAGCGCCGCTCGTACATCACGCCCGGCGATCCCTTCGGCGGAACGCGCAGGAAGCGGAACGTGAACGCGAAGCCCGTGCGAATGGCCGCGTTGAACTGGAAGAAATGCTCGTGGATCAGCACGATGTTCGCGCCGGCTTCGGCCTTGGTGGTGGCGGTAAAGCCCACGTCGAACGGACCGAGGCTGTCGGAGAATTCCGGTCCCGGCGTTTCGTACGACACGTCGAGGCTCAGCGCCCCCATGATCTGGATGTAGATCACCGCCTCGCACTTGGCCACCAGCACGCTGACGCGCGCCCCGAAATCGAGCTTGGCCGAAATGCGGAAGAGCGTGCACTTGGCGACGATCTCGTTCCACGAGAAAACGCGGTGGTCTTCGTACTCCTTCCAGCCCCAGCGCCACGACAGATCTCCTTCCAGGAAACCCGCCGAAATCTGGAAGCTCCAGCCCCAGCTCGGAATCATGTCCCCGACGCTGCTGAGCACATCCAGCGTGCCCTTCACCGCGTAGACGATGGCCGCGATCGCCTTGGCGATGTCGTTGAAGGCCCGCTCGTTGCGGCCGTTCATCGTCAGCGAGACTTCGACGCGGTCCAGAAACTTCTTGAGACCTTGCGCGAATTCGCCGGACTTGCTGTAATCCGGGTCGTTCACGTCATCGAACGTCGCCGGCAGCTTCGACTTGTCGGCCGTATGAAACGCGCGCTTCTTCGGCGCGCTCCAGAGCGCCTGGCGCGACTCCGGCGTCGATCCCATCGCCCCCACGCCGCCGCCCATCGCCCCGTCCACCCACGAGCTGCGCTCCTTGCGCGTCTTGAGGAAGGTGACGTCGTCCTCTTCAACGGTGACGGCTTCCTCCGTGGGCTGGCGCTGCAGGTTGTCGCCGACGGCGACATCGGTCGAGATCGCGTCGGACGCCTTCATCTTGATCGAGTCGTGCTGCGACGCGCCGCCGAGTTGCTCCGGCTCCGGCTTGTTGCCGTAGAAGCCGCTCTGCTTGCTCCACTGGTCGCCGGCGAACGGGTTGTTGACCGGCTTCAGTTCGCCGGTCGGCTCGAGCTTTTCGCCCTCGACGCCCCACATGTTGAACGGAAAGGGCTTGATCGAGAGCTTCAGGCAGAACTCATCCGACGGATAAACCTCGAGAATCGTCCGCATCCGCCGCGCAGCCGGCGGCGGCGCCAGCGGGTTGTCCCGATAGCGGCAAGGGCGGGCCGCATCCACGCTGCCGCACGTATCGACCCAGACTTCGTACTTCTGGATCGGCGGCGCCAGCTTGTTGGCGATGGCTGACAGAATCTCGCCGAAGGGCGTCACGCGCAGCAGAAAATTGCCGACCTTCGCGGCGCCCTTCTTGGCGGCGCCGGCGTCTTCGCCGGGCTCAAACTTGTCCCACGGCTGCTTGCCGCGGTAGACGCGGAACTTGTGCAGCTTCTTCTTGGCGACGGCGTCGTCATGCACGTCGCCGGGCTTCTTCACCTCAACCGGCAGCCACTCGCCGCTTTCGCCCAGCTTCTTGACGCGGACGATCGGGTGTCGGCGCGGCTCGCCGTCTTCACCCAGAATCGGCTCGTTGCAGAAATACGCGTCGTCATCGAGTTGCAGCGTGACCCACGTGCCGTGGAAGCGCTCGTCGTCCACCGCCCCGGCGCGCAGATCCACCGCGACGTGCTTCGGATCGCGACCGGCGATCATCTGGATCGTCGCCGGATCCTGGATCACAAACGCATCCTCCGGCGGAGGCGGAGGGGGAGGAGGGGGCGGCGGCAACGCCTGCGGCGGCGGCAGTGGCGGTGGCGCCTGCCCGCCGCCTCCGCCCTGATTCTGCGCCGGCGGCGGCGGCAGCGCCGGCGGCGCCGGGGGCAGCCCGGTGGCCCACTGTTCGCCAACCTGCGACGCGCCGATTCCCAGCCGACCGCGACCGGTCGCCGGGCCGGGCCGCGCCGGGACCACCGCGCCGCTCTTCTTGTACACGACGACGAAGTTGCCGAGCGTTCCGCTTTTTCCGCGCTCGGCACGGCGAAGCGACTGGTCCTTGTCGTCCGCGTTGCCGCTGTCGGTCTTGCCGTGCTCCTCAATGATCTCCAGCGCGTGCTGGTTGCAGGGTTCGTGAACGGCAGTGTCGCCGGTTCGCGGGCATGGCATCGCCGGGTCGCTGGCGTCGAAATCCGCGGGGCCCTCGACCCTCGCCAGGATGACGTTCTTTCGAATCGACGCCGGAACCGACGGGTTGCGCAGCGCCTTGTCGGCCTCGCAGTTCATTTCGCCCCAGACCGAAATCGGCTGTTGCGGGATCGGCGGCGGCGGGGGCGGCGGAGGCGGCGGAGACTGAGAGCCGCCGCCCTGACGCCGATTCTGCGTCGGCGCCGGGGCCGGACGCTTGAACCCCTTCTTGAACTTCACCTTCACCTTGGCCGTCTTCTCGCCGGCTTTGAAGCTGGCGACGTAGACCATGCCGCCGAACGCCGGACTCTTGATCCGCGCCAGGGCCTCTTCCTTGCACGCCTCGTCCAGTTCGACGATGAGATCTTCGCTTGCGCCTTCCTGATACTCCTTGTCTTTGATCTTGTCTTCCGTGGCGCGGCTGAACGTCACCTTCGGCGCGGTGCGCACCTTCACGAAGCGCAGCGCATCCGACGGCGGCAGCACGCGGCAGGTCAGCGTCTCGGGCTGCAGCTTGATCGACTGGTCCCCGTTTGAGCCGTTCCCAAGCCGCACGCCGATCGACGCCTCGCTCTGGCCGGGAGGGATGACGGCTTCGAGCGGCGATTCGTCGAGCGCCGTGCTCTCGACCTTGAAGCGCGCCCCACTGGAGCGCGGCGCGGGCTGGTCGAGCGCGACCTTCAGCGTCACGCTCTGCCCGGCGAAGTAGGGTCCGGCGGGCTCAATCCACGTCGCCTCCCCGTCCTTCCCGACAAATTTCAGCTTGGGCAGCGCGCGGACCTTGAATTTCGTGAGCTTGAATTTCTCATCGAGCAGAAGCTGCGGCGGCGGGTTCGGCGGCGGCGGCGGCGGCGGAAGCTCGAGGACGGCGGTCTGCGGCCCGTCCACGTCGCGCTTGATCGTCGCCGTGTCGCTGAAAGACTGGTGTCCCTCGGGAATCAGCAGGTCGATCGCCTGCTCAAAGGCGGCCGACTTGACCAGGACGCGCGCCCCGCCCACACCGGCCGGCCGGTCCAGACTGACCGTGACGCGCAGCATTTCGCCGGGTGTGTACGGCTCTTCGGGCACGAACGGCTGATTCTCAGAAAATCGGGCGGTGCGATTCACCGACTGCGAAATCTTGATCTTCTTCTTCCAGAGATTCTCCGCGTCGCTCAGCGTGCGCTCGCACTTCTGGGCCGCCTTGGTCGCGATCTGAAGCGTCGCATCGTAGGGCCGGTCGCTGGCGGTCTTGCACGTGACTTCGGCTTCGGCCCGATCCGTCCCGACCGGAAAATCGACCTGCACCGGACTCGGATCCAGCCCCAGGCAAACCACCTTGGCATGCGTGCCCGCTTCGACGGCGCGCTGCGACAGCCGCAGCCGGACGCGCACTTTCTCGCCGACCTCGTAATCATCCTTCTGCGGTGAGAAAGGCACCGGGTCGAAGCTGACCTTGGGCGTGGTCGGCTCGACCACCTTGATCGACGCGCTGACGTACTTCGGATCGCCGGGGGAGAGCTTCTTGCCCCCGGCGAGGGCTGCGTCCGCCCGCAGCGAGAGCGTGTAGTCGCCGCGCGCCGCGCCGTCGATGTTGAACGCGACTTCCGCCGTGGGTGTTTTGAGCCCCTTGTTGAATGCCACCTTGATCGGCGCGGCGAAGAGCGCCGGCGCCGCCGGCAGCGCGACAATCTCGACCCCCGAACCGTCTTCCAGGGCCGGATTGTCGAGCGCGACGCTCAGCCGCACCTGCTCGCCGGCGGTGTACTTGCCTTTGGCGGGGATGACCGCCGGCGATTGGAACTGAGCCCTGGGCACGACGCGCTTGACGTGAAGCGTCCGGGTCTCAGCCGGCAACCCGGCGACCGTGACCGTGAGCGTCTGGTCGCCGCTGACATCGGCGATGTGGAAGCCAAGCGGGGCGTCGATCTTGTCAGACTTGGCGGCGATCGAGCTGGTCTGCGAGGCGGGCGAAAAGCCGGGGCACTGCACCGTGACGGTGGCCGGCGCGTCGAGCTTGTTGCGGACGCTGACCTTGACGAAGACCGGCTTGCCGACGTGAAAGATGCACTCGTGGTCCTTGTCGCGCTCATGCCGCGAAGGCTCGATCAGGACTTCGACTTTCTGCTTGAACAGACCCATCGGGGCGTCCTCTTGACGCTAGGGACACAAATGCGAAGAAAACCACGGAGACACGGAGACACGGAGAAAGGCCGGGATCGAGCGGCTAAGCGACGGGTGGTGCGCAAGTATGCGCCCAACGTGGCGCCAAGTCGCGCTTCGTATCGTGGTGCCTCTTCCGCGCATATCTCCGTGTCTCCGTGACTCCGTGGTTGTCTTGGTTTTCTACGCGCGCCGCGTTCGGCCGCTGATCCGCTCCTCCAGCGCCAATTCGCTCCGCCGCAGGAGCGCCGTCAGCTTCGCGTCGCCGTCCATCTCCGCCTGCAGGATCGGTCCGGCCCAGGGCGTCGCGGCGGAAACGTCGAAGTCATCGCTCCAGACAAACGTCAGGTCGACGAATTCGCTCGCGGCCCGGTCGGTGCTGAGGCCGTACTCGACCGCCCGTCGCACGGCGCCGCGGATGCGGGAGTCGAAGGCGTCGACGCCCATCTCTTCCGCTTCGCTGCGCCAGTCGGCGCGGGCCTTGGCCAACACACGCTCGCGCAGCGACTCGAGCGACGCCCGCACGAACACGTCCCACTGCTCTTCGCGTATCACCAGCACGGTCCGAGTCTCCTCACCGGGCAGCGCCCTAGCGAAGCACGGCCGAAGATTTCTCCGCGGCCGTCGCCGCACCGACGCCGCCGGGCAACTCCACGACGCGTGTGTAAGGCAATCCGTCCACCCGCGCCAGCGCCGAAATCGCCGCGCCGCCGCCCGACTCCATCACGTAACTCCGCACGGGTCCAAAAACCAGCTCCGCCTCGATGACGTTGCACGTTGGAAGATACTGGCCAAACACGCGCGGGTCGTAATACCGAAAGTAGAGCGACTTGCCGTCGAATTTCCGCACCATCAAAAACGTGCGGAAATGCTTCCGCAGGCCGCGAAACGTCACGTCCTCCCCGGTCAGGGCGAAAATGCCCCAGGCCTTGCCCCAGCCGTCGGCGATCAGAGTCCTCGTCAGCTCGCCCTCGCCCGACAGCTCCGCCAGGTGCGGCGCGTGCTGCTCCAGGTCCGGCGGCATGTCGCCCGTAAACAGGCAGCAGTGCTCTCGATCGTGCCGCGAGAGCAGCGCGAGGATGCGCGGCGACGCCGCCCCGTCGAGCACGGCGAAGACGCGCGTCCGCGCCTTGCCGAAGAGCGCTTCCCAGATCGCATCGCGTGCGGCCTCGTTCACCATCGCCCAATCCTCGATCCTGGGTCGCATGCTTTCGCGACCTCGCGTAAGCATGCTCCATCACACACAATGGCAGGCTCACGCTGACTCCAGCGAGCGCCTGCCGCGCGTGCCGCCAGCGCGCTCACGCCGTCACCATGTCCGGAGCGTTTGCATCCGCGCTGGTGTTGACATTCCCGCCGGACGCGCCGCCCGGACCGCCGCCTTCCTGCTGCTGTTGCTGCTCGCACTTCTCGCAGAACGGCGCCCCTGTCTCGTGCGCCGTCTTGAGCGTTGTGGCCTGCGGCGTCAGCGCCGGGAATTCCACCGGCTCGGCCTGCGGCTGCTTCTTCTCGCCTGGCTCGGCGTCGACCGCTTCCTTTGGCGCGGTCGGCGCTTCCGGATCGGTCGGCGGCGAGTTGGCCGCTGCGGATGTGGCCGAGACGCCCGCACCTGAGCCGGCCGAGCCGCCGCTGTTGATCTTGACCTGGGCGCCCACAATCGAGACGCCCGCGGACTCGATCAACACGAACGACCCGCCGACCTTGACCGTCACGCCGCTGGTTCCCTCGAGGACCAGCGCCCCCTTGGCCTTGATGTGCACGTCGTTGCCCTCGATCGCAACCGCCGCGCTCATCTGGGCGTGGTAGTCGGCCGCCTTGATGGACAGCTTCGACCCGACCTCGGTGTTCAGGTTCGCGTCGTACTTCCAGTTCCCGTCCTGCGTCACCTTGGCCATCAGCTTCTTGCCGACTTCCAGGTGCGATTCGCCCGTGATCTTCGCAAAGCTGTCCTTGGCGACCGTCAGGCTCTGATTGCCCTCGACCTTCTCCAGCCGGTCGCCGGTCACTTTCAGGTTTGCATTGCCGCCCACCTCGCCCTTCTCATCGCCCACGATCTTGAAGTGACTGTCCTTGCCGATCTCGTCATACAGGTCGTTCTTGACGATGCGGTGCTGGTCGTGGCCGATCCACTCCTTGTCATCGTTCAGCACGCGGCGGTCCATGTCCTTTTGCGCGTGAACGAAAATCTGCTCTTTGTCCTTCTTGTCTTCGTAGCGAATCTCGTTGAACCCGCCTCCGCCGGGCGAGCTCAACGATTTCCACGTGCTCTTGGTCGGTTCATCCGGCAGGTAAGGCGGCAGGTGTTCGCCGTTGTGGACGCGGCCGGTGATCAGCGGCTTGTCCGGGTCGCCTTCCAGGAAATCGACGATCACCTCGTGCCCGACGCGCGGCAGCGCCACCAGCCCATAGCCCGCCCCCGCCCAGCCCTGGCTGACGCGGATGAAGCAGGTGCTCTTTTCGTTCTTCTGGCCGAGCAGATCCCAGTGAAACTGCACCTTCACGCGGCCGTACTTGTCGGTGTGGATTTCTTCGCCCGACGGACCGACCACGACCGCCGTCTGGCTGCCATGAACGATCGGGCGCGGCGTGCCGCGCGGGGCGCGATATTGAACGCTGGAGGGAATCGCGCGGATTTCGACGGAGTAATCGAGTCCCTGTTCGCCGGGCCGGGTCGGGTCCGCGTCCGCCGGCTGCGCCGCGCGGTGGTACAGCGCCGTCACCAGGTACTCCTGGTTCAGCGTCTCGACCGGATGTTCAATGAGCGTGAAACGGAAGCCGGGCAGCAGATGCCGCACTTGCCCGGTCATTTCAACGACGCGCCGCGCGCACTGGAACTCCTGAAGCCGCCAGCCGGCGATTCGCTTGCCGACGGCCCCGTCGATGTAGTTGCCGGGATAGTCGTAGTATTCCAGCCCCGTGAACTTGTCGGCCGGGTTATGGGCGACCAGGTTCAGCGTCGGCTTGTCAAAGTTGAAATCGGTCAGGCGCACGGCGCCGATCTGCATCTCGTGCCGGTCGCGCACCGACGCGATCGTCTCTCGCTCCGCCTCCGACAGCATGCCGGTCGGCTTGCGGAAGGGCACCTCGGCGCCCGCCGTCACGGGCGTGTGGGCGCTGCTGTTGTCGGCGATGACCATGACGTGCTTGTCTTCGAGCTGCTCGAAGAAAAAGTACGCCCCCTCATCCTCCAGCAGCCGCGAGATGAAGGCGTAGTCCGACTCGCGGTACTGCACGATGTACTCGCGGACGTCGTGCGTTTCCTGGCAGGCGACGCGGAAATGGTCCCCGGATGCCAAGCCGGCCGCCTCGAGCACCTTCTTGACGACGTCCGTCGCCGACATCTCCTGGAAAATGCGGCAGCAGTGCCGCCGCGTCAATTGCCAGTGCAGCGGGACCAGCTCGACCGCGTAGTGATCGATGTTCGTGCCGGCGTCGGTCAGGATGATGGCCCGCACGACCCCGTTGACCCAGCGCTTGCCCGCGGCCGCCGTGATTTCGAGCGCCGCCGGCTGACCGACTTGCGCCGCCAGATCCAGCTTCTCGCCGATGACCGCGATCTCAACCACAAACCGGAACAGGTCGCTGATGGCCTCATGTCCATCGACGCTGACGACCTTGATCTCAGCGCTGACGCCTTCAATCTTGAATACCGCGTCAGCGATATTCGACGGTCGGTCGGACATGGATCGTCCTCAGCGGCACGGGTGGGACGGGCGTCTCGCCCGTCGCGCTCGCGGGTGGGGCGGGCGCCTCGCCCGTCGCTCCCGCCTCGGGGTCACGCAGTGCGGACGTGCGCCGCTCACCCGCCGGCCGCAGGCGGCGCCTCCAGAAACGCCGTCGCCTGCGGCGTCGATTCGAAAATGCGAAACATGCGATTGAGGCTGGTCAGCGAGAACACCGGCATCAGCTCCGGCCGGATCTGCGAGAAGACCACCTGCGCCGACGTCTGCGCGGCCCGGCGAAACACGATTGCGAACACGCCCAGCGCCGCCGACGAGATGAAATCGACGTTTTGAAACTCGATCACGATCTTCGGCGGTCCGGGCGCGTCGACCAGAGCAAGCAACGAGGTGCGCATCTGCTCGACCACGAGCGTATCGAGCACCGCGTTCTCGCTGAATCGGACCACGGTCACACTGCCGACCTTGCTCGTCAGAAGCGGGGAATCGGACATGACTGCTGACTCCGAGTTACCTGGCCCGAGATGCGCCCGTGCCGAACGGCGGCATTATGCCCCATGGCGCGGAGTTGTCCAACCGGCTTTTGGCGCTCGCGTGACGGCGGCGAATCCCGACACAGGTTGCGATGGGCCGGTCTTTCCGAACCCGCCGCGCCAAGCGGCGGGTTGAACGACCGTCAGCGATCGGCGCCCCATCAAGTTGTCGGCGCAACCCCGCCGCTTGGCGCGGCGGGCTCGGACGGACCACAACCTGGAACCGGATGCACCCGCGCACGTCTGGCGGTAGTCGCTCGTCCATCCGTGAGCTTGACCGCGCCGCCGGCTCATGGCATTCTGTCCGCGGAGCCGTCGCGCGAGTGGTCTGGTGCGGCGACGAGGAACCGCCATTCATGTTCGAAGTAGATGCCGCGCCGCTTCTGGCCGCGACAGTCGTCGATTTCCTGGCCCGCAACTGGGCCGTGGTCGCGATCGCATCGACCGTCATCACGCTGATTTTCGTTCCGGCGTTGATCATCAGCAAATATGTGCGCATCTCGCTCAACATCATGCGCACCACGCGCCCGCCCCTGACGCGCAACCCGCTCGACTACGACCGCCTGCTGGGTGAGCCGGTCCGCTTTCCCGCCTACGACGGCCTGCCGCTGGCCGGAATGCTGGTCCGCGCCGCGCCCAACGCCCCCGCCCGCGGACTCATCGTCTTCGCACACGAGTTCTGCTCCGACCTTTACTCCTGCGCGCGCTACTGCCGGCCGCTGCTCGACGCCGGTTACGACATCTTCGCCTTCGACTTCCGCGGCCACGGCCACTCCGAGTGCGGCCCGGATTACGTCCCGCGGCAGTGGGTCACCAACCATGACGTGAACGACATGCGCGGCGCCGTCGCGTACGCGCTGAACTGGCTCGAGGAGAACGGACGCACGCCCGAGATCGGCGTCGTGGGCGTCTCGCGCGGCGCGTGCGCTGCCATCGTCACCGCCCAGGAAACGCCGCAGATCCGCGCCATTGTCGCCGACGGGGCCTTCAGCACCGACACCACGATCGAATATTTCATGAAACGCTGGGCCTACATCTTCGCCAAGGTCCGCGTCGTCTATGAAAACCACCACCCCGCCTTCTGGCGCTTTCTGCGCTGGTGCATGATGCGCGTCGCCCGCCGCGAATTCCGCTGCCGCTTTCCTTCGGTGCGAAAATCGCTCAAACGCATGACGCCCCGCGCCATGCTCTTCATCCACGGCGAGAAAGACTCCTATCTGCCGGTCGAGCAGACGCGCCGGCTCTACGCCATTTCCGGCCAGCCCAAGTACCTCTGGATCGCCCCCGCCGCCCGCCACAACCAGGCCGCCGTCCTGCACGCCGCCTACTACGCCGACCTGACCGTCGGCTTCTTCGACCGCCACCTTTGCGGCGTTTGCGGCGCGACGATCCCGCGCACGCCGCCCGCGCCCGCTGCGCCGCTCGCGGCCGTCGTGGCGACCGCGCCGGCGTGAATGCCGAGTTCTTCGGGTGGAACGGGCATCTTGCCCGTTCCTGAGCGCGCCGGGACGGGCGAGACGCCCGTCCCACCCGAATGCTCACACGTTCGCTGATCTTCGGCCTTTGCGTTCGCCATTCGACATTCGCCACTCGCTCTTCTAGCCTTCCGCCATGCCGACGCTTCTCGAACGCCTCGCGGCGCGACTCGCGTACTACCACGCCGGTCACACGTACCGCAGCTTCGTTCGCACGCTCCGCCGCACGCACGCCGTCCAGAAATCCGTCCTGCGCGCCGCCCTGAATCAGCTTCGCGGCAGCGACTTCTCCCGCCATTTCAATCTGGACCGCGTCCGCACGGTCGACGAGTTCCGCCGCGCCGTCCCGATCATGACCTACGACGATCACTGGCCGTGGATCGAGCGCGTCGCCGGCGGCGAAACCCACGCCCTGTTCCGCCGCGGAACGCCGTTGATCATGTTTGCCACCAGCAGCGGAACGACCGCCCGGCAGAAGCTCGTGCCGGTGACGCCGACCTTCGTGCGCGAATATCGCCGCGGCTGGAACACCTTCGGCCTGAAGCTCTTCAGCGACCATCCGCAGGCCGTGCTGCGCGCCATCCTGCAAAGCACCGGGCGCTATGACAGCTCCCGCTCGCCTTCCGGAATCCCCTGCGGCGCGATCACCGGGTTGCTTGCCCGGACGCAGAAGCGGATCGTCCGTCGCTTCTACGTCGGCAAGCCCGAGATCGCGAACCTGGAATCTCCGCAGTCACGCTACTACGCGCTGATGCGGCTCGGCGCCGAGCGTGACGTGGCCTTCGCGATCACCGCCAACCCGGCCACGCTGATTCAACTCGCGCGGACGATGGAGACCAGAGCGGCAGTGATCATCCGCGACATCCGCGATGGAACGATCGACGCGGACCTCGTGCCCGACGACGCCGTCCGCGCGGCGCTCTTGGAGTACGTGCAACCCAATCCGGCGCGGGCGCGCGAGCTCGAGTCCATCGTCGATCGCTGCGGCAACCTGCGGCCGCGCGACGTTTGGAGGCTCACGTTTCTCGCCTGCTGGACGGGCGGCAGCATGGGGCATTACCTGCCACGACTGCCGGAGTACTGGGGCACGCTGCCAATCCGCGATATCGGGCTGCTCGCCAGCGAGGGCCGCATCAGCATCCCGCTCGCGGACGAATCGCCCGCCGGCGTTCTCGACATCCGCAGTGGATTTCTCGAGTTCATGCCGCTCGAGGAATGGGGCGCCGGCAGCCCGTCGACGAGACTGCCGCACGAACTGGAGCCGGGGAGGCGGTATGTCGTCGTCCTGACGAACTTCAGCGGCCTGTGCCGCTATCGCCTGGATGACGTCGTCCGCGTCGTAGACCGGTTCGAGGGCGTGCCCGTGGTGGAGTTTCTCCACCGCGCGGGGCGCGTCAGTTCGCTCACCGGAGAGAAGCTGACGGAGAACCAGGTCGTGGAGGCGGTCCGCTTGGCGTGCCGCGCCCGCGAGCTCGCTACGTTCGACTTCATCGCCTGCCCGGTCTGGAGCGACCCGCCGTCATACCGCCTGAACACCGAACTCTCTCTTCCACAAGACTTTGCAACTCACCTGGACACGGCCTTGCGGGATCAGAACGCCGAGTACGCGGATCGCCGTACGTCCGGCCGCCTTGGACCGGTTACGGTTCGCCATCTTGCCGCAGGAACGCTCGCTCGGTTTGATTCACAGCTTCTCGAATCCCGCGGCGGAGCAGCAGAACAGTACAAGCGGCCCTGCCTCTTCACAGCGCCAGGAGAAGATGTGGACAAGTTGCGAACAGGCCCGCCGTAGTTCCTGTATCCATCACCGCGCGAACGTGTTGCAGCGCTGTGCACAGCGTTGAAACTCTCGGCCGATCGAAAATCAGGTGAAATCACGACGGACGCACGGTTCCTGCCTAAGTTGCTTTAATAGCTCACTTTAACATTGATCGGCCATGTAATGTTAAAATAGATAAACTCCGTGAGCGCTTTCGGTTGTTGATTTACTAAAGAAGCGCGCCCACCTTCTTCGATATACCGAGCGACGAGAGTCAGGACTCTCGCGTGAGGACCGGAACGCAAGCACCCATCTGTACGCTTCCGGCTGAGCATGCGGCTTAATAACGAGGAGCTCAGGGAACATGGCGCTTAAGTTGTCGCAGGATATCGGTGCGCTCTGGCGGAAGTATCGCAAGTCACGGTCGGTTTCCACTCGTAACTCACTCATCGAATTCTACGCCCCGATCGTCCAGCGCGTGGCCGAGATCATGGCCCGCCGTCTCTGGCCGCGCGTTTCGGCTGACGAGCTGGCCAGCGCCGGATACGACGGCCTGATCGCCGCGGTCAACTCGTTCGACCCCGGACGCGGAGTCAAGTTCGAGACCTACTGCCGGCAGCGCATCGTCGGCGCCATTCGCGACTGGCAGCGCGAAATCGATCCACTCGGCCGCTCCGGCCGGAACTTCGAGCGCGCCGTCAGCTCCGCCGAGGATCGCTTTCACGCCGAGAATGGCCGCTCCGCGACCGCGATGGAAATGTCCCGCCGGCTCGGCGTGTCCCAGACCAAGTTCCTGCGGATGAAGCGGACCGTGACGGCGTCGCATTGCGTCTCGCTCGATTCATCCCAGGACCGCACCGAAGACCACCGCGTTCAGAACCTGATGCCGATTGATCCGAATCCCGGCCCGATTCAGCACACCGAGCGCGAGCTGATTCGCGAATTTCTCACCCGCGGCCTGAAAGACCAGGACCGCATGATCCTGACGCTTTACTACTATGAGCGCCTCACCATGGCCGCGATCGGCGAGGTGCTCGGCGTCAGCGAGTCCCGCGTCTGCCAGCGCCACGCGGAGATCGTCGATCAGCTCAAGACGAGATTCTCAGGCGTAGCGTTCGAGATGGTGGCCTAGACCAGACAATCGCTCTCATGTACCTCCCTCCTCGTGTCAGGGGAGCCCGATATGGTTCGGGCTCCCCTGACGTTTTTCTTTCACGCTCCCTCACGGTCGCGGCTCGGAAATAGCCACTGGCATGCCCGCTCGCCACGCACGTGTCGCGCCGCGGACCAGATCGAGAGTAAGCACTTTCCCTAGGAATACTGCGGTCATCGGCCATGACGCGACCGCGTTACCCTGAGAGGGATGTTGCGCGATCTGTTTACCCGGGGCGCTTGCCCTGCGTCGCGGCGTTGGCGCCGCGCGCGTCTCAGACCGTCGGTGCGCAACGGGCGGGGACCGCATGGGAAACTCAATCTAAGGAAAAGGCCATGATGAAAAACGTATTCTGCAAGAAGCCTTCGTGTTTCGCGGCGCGCGCCTGGGCGGCTGCGGCGCTCGTTGTCGGCCTGATTCCGGCGGCGCTCGCGTCCGCCGACCAGCGGCCCGAGCGGCCGCGCGTGAGTCCCGGCGAAAACAACTGGAGACCGTCCGCACAGCAATCTCAGCGTGCGCTCACCACGCAGGACCTGGCCTCCGGACTGACGCCGACCGACCTGGTCAACGCCCTGCTGGGCGGCGGCGTCGCGATTACGAACGTCACGTACACCGGCGATCCGCACGCCGCGGGAATTTTCGCCGGCGGAACCGGCATCGTCGGCTTTGACGGCGGCATCATGCTCAGCAGCGGAGACATCGCCTTCGTGCCCGGACCGAACACGCAGGACGACGCCACTGCAAACAACGGGCTGCTCGGCGATCCCGATCTCGACGCACTCATTCCGGGATACCAGACCTACGACGCGACCGTACTGGAATTCGATTTCGAATGCTCCGGCACGCAAGTCGTCCTCTTTCAGTACGTCTTCACCTCCGAAGAGTACAACGAGTGGGTCAACTCGCCCTTCAACGACGTGTTCGGGTTCTTCCTCAACGGGCAGAACATCGCTTTGGTTCCCGGCAGCGGCGGGCTGGCGACCAGCATCAACAACGTCAACTGCGACAATCCCTACAACCCGCCCAACGGGAGCTTCTGCAACCTGTACATCAATAACGACTGCGACGACGTGCCGCCCGGCACGTATCCCTGCGCCGGGGCGCGCGATACGCAGATGGACGGGCTGCTGGTGGTGCTGACAGCGACGGGCACGCTCCAGCCCGGACTGAACCACATCAAGCTGGCGATCGCCGACGCCGGCGACCCCATTCTCGACTCAAACGTGTTCATTCAGGGGCAGAGCTTCACCTGCGGAACGCCCAGCGGCGCCTGCTGCCACACGACCGCGCAGACGTGCGAGAACAACGTGGCCGAGGTCAACTGCCAGGCGCCCGGCGACGTGTGGAGCGTCGGCCTGGCGTGCAGCCAGCTCAATCCGCCTTGCATCCAGACTCAGCCGGGCGCGGGCGAGGACTGCCTGCATACGATTCTCATCCCCGCGCTGCCCTATCTCAACGCGAACACGACCTGCGGCATGGACAACAACTACGCCGACACCTGCCTGGGCACGTTCGACAACGGCGACGACATCCTCTACGAGCTGAACCTGGCCAGCGCCGTGACCGTCAGCATCACCGTGACCGGCGCGACGCCCGCCGACGACTGGATCGGCGTCGCGATCGGCAACACCTGCCCGCCGGCCGCGAAGTGCCTGGCTTTCGCGACCACCAGCGACACGGTCGCAACGATCAGCGACCTTCCGCTGCCGGCCGGCGTCTATTTCCTGATGATCGACCGCTGGCCGCTGGACCAGGAGTGCATGAACTTCACCCTCAACATCACGACCGGCGTCCCCACCGGAGCGTGCTGCCACACGCTCGCGCAGCTCTGCGATGACAATGTGCTGGAAGCGGATTGCCAGTCGGCTGGCGACGTCTGGAGCGGCGGCGTGGCCTGCAGCCAGCTCGCGCCGCCCTGCACGCCGACCCAGAACGACGGCCGCGACTGCGAGTTCCCGATCATCGTCGGCGCGCTGCCCTACAGCGACGTGAACTCGACCTGCGGCATGCACGAGGACTACTCCACCACGTGCCTGGGCGCATTCGACGACGGCGACGACATCCTCTATGAACTGCACGTCGCTGCCCCGCAGACCGTCAACATCACCGTCACGGGCGCAACGCCGGCCGATAACTGGATCGGCGTGTCCCTCGCGGATACATGCCCGGCCGGGGCGACCTGCATCGCCCAGGCAACCAGCAGCGTTGGAGCGGCGTTGATGTCAAACGTCGCCCTCAACCCCGGCATTTACTACCTGATGGTCGACTGCCAGCCGGTGGACGTCGAGTGCGTCGACTTTATGCTGGACATCACGCTCCAGGCCACGTCGCCGGGCGATATGAACTGTGACGGCAGCGTCGATATCCTGGACATCAACCCGTTCGTCCTGGCGCTCTCCGACCCGGCCGGCTACGCCGCCCAGTACCCTGAATGCGACATCGGCAACGGAGACATGAACGGAGACGGCGACGTGAACGTGCTGGATATCAACCCGTTCGTCGACCTCTTAAGCGGCGGGTGACCGCGGCTGAGTCGTGATCCGAGCCGCGCGTGTAAGCAAGCGGTTCTTATGCCCCCGCTCCCTCACGGTCGCGGCTCGGAATGAGTTTGGGGACAGCTTCGAGCATCGGGGCGGCGCGTGCCACCCGAGCCTGTCTGGCGCGCAGCCCCGCGCCGACTGACGCCCTATACTCCTGACAAGTGTCGAGCCGAACCCGACGCCCGTCAGGACGCCGATGAGCAGCCCATCCGCCGCCTCGCCGCATAACCGCCTCGGCCTCAACTATCGCCGCGTGCCCCCGCGGCGACTGAGCATTCCGATCGTCGACGCTCATACGCACGTCCGCGAGTGCGCCAGTACCGGCGCCTTCTTCGAAGCGGCCGCGGCGTACGGCGTGTCGCGGGTCCTCTCCATGTCGCCGGTCGAACACGTCGAGCGCTTGCAGGAGCAATTCGGCGAGCGGATCGGGTTCATCGCCGTGCCGCGCTGGCGTGACTTCGGCCTGTCCGAGGCGTTTCGCGACAAATGGATGGCTGACCTGGGCGCGTTTCGGGCGGCGGGGGCGCAGCTATGCAAGTTCTGGGTCGCGCCGCCGATGCGCGAAAAGCACGGACTGACGCTCGATCATCCGTTCCTCGCCCCGGTCATTCGACACGCGCTGGAGCTGGGATATCAGTTCCTGCTGCACGTCGGCGACCCGAGCGTCTGGTGGCGGCCCGCCGGCAAATACGCGAATACCGCCGTCTTCGGCACAAAGCCGCAACAGTACGAACCGTTGGAGCACTTCCTGAACGTGACACGCGACCGGTTGGTGATCCTGGCGCACATGGGCGGGTCGATCGAGGAGCCGGAATTCCTGCAGAGTCTGCTCGACCGCCATCCGCGGCTGCACCTGGATTGCAGCGCGACCAAGTGGATCGTCCGCGAGACGGCCCGCCAGCCGGCGGCCGCCCGTGCGTTCGTGATTCGAAACGCGGATCGGATTCTCTTCGGCAGTGACGTGGTGGTCGATGAGAAGTACGATTTCGACCACTACGCCAGCCGCTACTGGTGTCACCAGATGATGTGGGAATCTTCCTATCGCGGCGAAAGCCCGATCGAAGACCCTGACGCGGAGCTGCCGCCGCGACTTGCCGGACTTGACTTGCCGGACGACGTGCTGCGGAAGATGTCTGGCGAGAATGTAGCTCGGCTGGGTTTGTGAGGCGTGAGGTAGCGGCCGGCCCCCGTGCCGGCCGTTGAACGCAGGCGACGTCTCTATCTGACCACGGCCGGCACGGGGGCCGGCCGCTACCTGGCCCACGGCCGGCACGGGGGCCGGCCGCTACCAAAGGACGAAGGCATGGCTCGCACCGTCTGTCTGATCCCCGGCGATGGAATCGGCCCGGAAGTTACGGCCGCGGCGAAACTGGTCATCGAGGCTGCCGGCGCGGCCATCGAGTGGATCGAACTTCCGGCGGGGGCCGGCGCGGCGGAAAAATTCGGCGACACGATGCCGAAACAGACCATTGAGGCGATCGAGCATCATCGCCTGGCGCTGAAAGGGCCGATCACCACGCCCATCGGCAAGGGCTTCACCAGCGTCAACGTCGCGCTTCGAAAGCGATTCGAGTTGTATGCGGCCGTCCGGCCGGTGCGGAATTTGCCCGGGGTGAAGACCCGTTACGACGGCGTCGAGCTGGTTGTCGTGCGCGAGAACACGGAGGGGCTGTACAGCGGATTGGAGCACGAGGTCGTGCCGGGCGTGGTCGAGAGCCTGAAAATCGCGACGCGGAAAGGGTGCGAGCGGATCGCACGCTACGCCTTCAACTACGCTCACCAGCGCGGCCGCAAGAAGGTGAGCGTCTTCCACAAAGCGAACATCATGAAGAAGTCCGACGGGCTATTCCTGGAGTGCGCTCAGAAAGTGCATAAGGAGATCGCCCCGGACATCACGTACGAAGAGATGATCATCGACAACGCCTGCATGCAGCTTGTCCGCGACCCGACGCGCTTCGACGTACTTCTGATGGAGAATCTCTACGGCGACCTCATCAGCGACCTGTGCGCCGGGCTGGTGGGCGGGTTGGGCGTCGTGCCGGGCGCCAACATCGGCGACGACTGCGCGATTTTCGAGGCGGTGCACGGCTCGGCCCCGGACATCGCCGGCAAGGGGCTGGCCAACCCGCTCGGGCTGATTATCAGCGGCGTGATGATGCTGAATCACATGGGCCTGACCGGCCCGGCGGATAAGATCAAGGCGGCCTACAACGCCGTCCTGGCCCGCGGCAACCCGGACGAGCTGACCCGCGACATCGGCGGCAAGGCGAGCACGATGCAGTTTGCCGAGGCGCTGGCACGGGAGATCAAGTAACGGCGCCGTGTGGCGAGGTTTCCGTCTGTGGCACCGGTTTTCAACCGACGTCTGTGTACATGTGGCACCGGTTTCCAACCGGTGTCCGTGCCGCTGGCACCGGTTGGAAACCGGTGCCGCAAGAAACGCGAAGGAGTCGTGATTGGGAAAACTGGCACTCGCGTGCAGCATCATTCCCCTGATTGGCTTCTACCTCTGCGCCACCTACTGCTGCGGTCACCCGCTGGCGGCGATCGGATCGGTGGCGACGGTCGGCGGGACGATCGCCGTGCTGGTGCTGGGGTTCAACGGGCTATCCGGGCGCGGGCGCGTCTTTGGCTGGGCGGCGCTGGCGATCGGGGCGATTGAGGCCGGGGCGGTGGCGTACTTCACGTATGGGCCGGGGCAGGATGCCTTCGTCGTCTACCACGATCACAAGCATGGGCATGGCGAAGCCGGCGGCGGGCGCACCGATGACCAGGTCCACGACCACGATCACGACCATGAACAGGAACAACCGGCGAGCAAGCCTGCGGGGGAGTGAGAGGATGATCCAATGGGCAAGCGAGCGCTGCTGCTGACGCCGGTACCGCTGATCGGCATGTACGTCTCGATGAACTACTGCTGAGGGCATCCGCTGGCGGCGGTCGGTTCGATCGCCCAGATCGGCGGAGTCATGGCCGTGCTGGGCATGGCGTTCAGCGGCATTTCCGGGCCGCAGCGGAACTGGTCACTGGCCGCGATGGTGATCGGGATTCTGGAGACCGGGGCGATTATCTACTTCTCATCGATGACGTAGCGAAGCCTGTGGCACCGGTTTTCAACCGGTGCGTGTGTTTACGGGTCTTCGACCCGCGCGTGTCGAAGGCCCGCTGAAACACCACCGGTTGAAAACCGGTGCCACAGGGACAAAGGACATTGGGACCGGTCCCTCCAGACAGCCGGAGGGGCCGGTCCCGTTTGTTGTCGACTACATCCGGCTCAATCGCCGATCAGCAGCCGGAAGTCATCCGTGTCGGACGTCAGCGGCTCGGTCCGCTCATCGATCGTGTTCAGGAACACGAGCAACGCCAGGCGATCGGCCTCGCTCAGCGTCGCCGTGATCGAGCTGGCACCCAGCAGGTGCGTCTCAAACACATCCGCCAGCGTCGGCGCCGATCCATTGTGGAAGTACGGCGCGTGATACCCGACGCCGATCAGCGACGGGACGTTGAAGCCGACGCCGCCCAGCGCCACCGCCGCGTTCGCGGCCGCGTTGGCGCTCTGGTTGCGGATCTCGATCGGACTGGTCGCGTTAAACGTGCCGACGCCGTCCATGAACCTCAGCGAGGCTTCGTTGCCGGCGCCGCGGTTGATGGTGTAGCCGGTGATCTGTCCGCCGGCGCGATCGATGCCCGCGTCGCGCGGCACGCCGCCCGCGTTCGGGTCCTTGTCGAACGCCGGGTTGTTGGTGTAGATGATCTGGCTCTTGGTCCACTTCGCGCCGCCGTGACAGGAAGCGCAGTTGGTAATGAACGCGGCCCGGCCGGCGGACTCCAGCGTCGTGTCGGTGGCGGCCGGCATGATCGGCGAACGAACCGTCTGCACCCAGAGCGTCTCGAGATCGAGCGCATCGCTGGCGCCCTGCGAAATGCCGTGGTTGTAGATGTTCGGGTTCGGCGGCGTGCCGGCAAATCCCTTGCCGCCCTGCACCACGACCGAGTTTTCATTGAAGTCGGTAACGCTGCTGCGCACCGCGCTCCAGTTGCTGATGCGCTGATCGGCCGGATTGTCGCGGGCAAAGAAGCTGTCCAGCGGCACGGTCTGCCGCGGGCCGGTGGCGAAGATCCACGTCACGCCGTCCGAGAGCCCGTCCGGATGGCACGAGGCGCAGCTCGACCAGCCGTTGTCCGACTGCTTGTTGCGGAACTTGAGCGGCTCGATTTCGCGGATCGGCGTGCCCAGCAGGCCGTTGTCCGCCACGCCCAGCGCGCTGTGGAAGACCAGCTTGCCGACCAGGACGCTGTGACTGAATGTGCCCGGCGCGGGCGGCTCGCTGTAGGCGATGTCGCGCGTCAGAACCGTGTTCGCGTCCAGATCCAGCGCCGAAACCGAGAAGTTCGCTTCGTTATTGGCGTACGCCCGCGTGCCGTCGTTGCTGATCGCCACGCCGGTAGGCAGGTTGCCGGTCAGGAAACGAATCGCCGGCGTGTCGGCGGCGGCGTTGATCGTCAGCACGCCGCTGCCGTCGAGATTTGCGCGCAGCACGTAGTTGCCGCCGCGGCTGACGATCAGGAACGTCGAGCCGTCCGCGGTCGCGTCGATGGCGACGATGTCGTTTCCGAACAGGCGCGTCAGGACGGTCGTCTCATCGGCCACGTCCGGCTGCGTTTCAACCTTGATCAGGTTGTTCAGATTGACGGTTTCGGCCGGCACTTCGGCGAGCGTCTCGGCGTTCACCACGTGCACCAGCGCCTGCACGTTGACGTTGAACTTGATCGGCGGCTCGGGCTGGGCGCCGATGTTCGGCAGATACAGCCGGCCGCCCCGCAGCAGCGCCGACTGGAACTGGTTCGGGTAGACCGCCTGCGGATTCTTGGCGATCACGTCGGCCGTCGCGTCGGCCGCGGCCGTGTCGGGACAGAACGTGTTGTTGGCGGCGGTGGCGTTGAACTGCTGGCAGAAATTCTTGCGGTCCGCGGTAAAGCCGGAGTTGGCCAGCGGCGAGAGCGTGATGTCGGTGACGGTGCCTCGACTGCCGGCGTTGAAAGCCTGCACGATGCCTTCCTTGCCGTCGTCGAAGGCCTCGCCGTTGCCGCCCTCGATGACCTGCGCGTAGAAGCGCGTCACGAAGACAGTCTCGTCGGTGTCATCCGCGTCGCCGTCGTTGGTGATGGCGATGGCGGTCGGGTTTCCGCCCGTGTTTACCGTGTCGATCACGGCCCGGGTGGCGGTGTCGATGACTGAGACGGTTCCCTGCGTGTGATTGGCGACGAAGAGCAGCGTGCCGTTGGGCGTCACGGCGCAGCCGCGCGGCTCGGCCCCGACGGTGATGGTGTCGACCACGCTGAACTTCGTGGCGCCGGCGAGCGAGACGACTGAAACCGTGCCGCTGACGGTGTTGCTGACGTAGGCTTCGCTGCCGCTGGGGCTGAGCGCCAGGAAGCGCGGCTCAACGCCCACCGGGATTTCGGCCAGTTTCGTCGTCGTGTCCGCGCCCGCTGCGTTGCGCACTTCGATCACGGCCAGCGAGTTTGAATCGCGGTTGACGACGACCACGCGCCGGTCGTCGCCGGTGACGGCGATATTCGTCGAGCGCGACTCGCCCGCGAGGCGCTCGCAGGCGTCCCCGGTGCCGTCGCCGTCGCTGTCGGCCTGGTCGGCGTTCGCATCATTGGGGCAGTTGTCGCAGGCGTCGCCGTCGCCGTCGTTGTCGGCGTCCGCCTGGTTTGCGTTGGCGTCATTCGGGCAATTGTCGCAAGCATCGCCCACGCCGTCGTTGTCGCCATCCGCCTGGTCGGCGTTGGCGTCGTTGGGACAGTTGTCGCAGGCGTCGCCGATGCCGTCATCATCGCTGTCCGTCTGGTTCGTGTTGGCGTCATTCGGGCAATTGTCGCAGACATCGCCCACGCCGTCGTTGTCACTGTCCGCCTGGTCGGCGTTGGCGTCCTTGGGGCAGTTGTCGCAGGCATCGCCGACGCCGTCGCCGTCGGTGTCCGTCTGATCGGCGTTGGCGACCGCGACGCAGTTGTCCTGCTCATCGGCCACGCCGTCGCCGTCGGTGTCGTTGACCACCGGCGGGCAGCCGAGAATCGGCATCAGCAGGCCGAAGGCGCCAAGCGCCAAAGTGGAGAAAAGTCCGGGCCGCGAGAGTTGTCGCATGAGCAAGCTCCTTCCAAAGAGTGAAACCCGGTCAGCCATGTGCCGGGTCGAACGTCGAGGCAACACCGGAGTCAACGAATGCGGCCGGTCTCGAGCCGGCTTGCGTTCAGTTCCGCGCTTAGCAATGCAGTGCGCGCCGCCGACATCGGCGCGCGGCGTGGCTGCCGCGGCTGCGGGCCGGCATGCCCGCGAACCGATTCCTGCGAGGCGCCCGCGTTGACACTGCCACGATGCGAGACTGTTCACGGACCGCGATCTGAAAAAAACCCAGAGCGGGAGCGGTCCAGCGCCGAACACACACCGATGAGAGTATACGCGCCGTGGCGGACCGATCTGTCGCGCCGGGCGCGTGCAGGTAGAATAATTCCGAGAGCGGAATCGCTTCCGGGCCGCCGGCGCCCGTGATCGGAGACCCCGTGCCGCGTTCGGGCGATGACCTGGCGACGATGACCAGCACCTTCATCCTGGAAGGACTGCGCGATCCCGACAATCGCGCGGTGTGGGGAGAGTACGTCGCCCGTTACCGCCCGCTGCTGGTCAGCTACGCCCGCCGACTCGGCCTGGCCGAGCCCGACGCCGAGGACGTCGCGCAGCAGACGCTGGTTTCCTTCTCAACGGCCTACCAGGATGGCAAATATGAACGTGAGAAGGGCCGGCTGCGCGCCTGGCTCTTCGCGATCGCACGCAACCAGGTGGTGAACTGGCGCCGTAATCAGCGCAGCCGCGAACATCAAGTCGGCGAGCCGGACTCGGGCACCGGATATTTCGCCAGTCAGCCCGACGACAAGTCCATGGAAGCCATCTGGGATGAGGAGTGGCGAGCGGCGGTGCTGGCGCGCTGCCTGGCCCAGGTGCGCAGCGAGGTCCAGCCGGCGACCTACGAGGCCTTCGAACTTTTCGCGTATCGAGGCATGGCCGCAGAGGACGTGGCCCGCAAGCTGGGCATGACGGCCAACGCCGTCTTCGGCGCGAAGCGCCGTATCCTGCGGCGGGTGCGCGAGTTGCTTCCGGACATGGAAGAAATCTGGTAGCCGCGCGGCAGATGCTCTGTGCATATGACGTATTACGCGATTGGCGATGCGCGCCGTGCCGCTACAACGCGACTCCGCGCCTCGGCTCCGTGTGCGAAGGAGCTTGCCGATGCTGGTTTGCCCGGCTGACGATCAGCTCGAGCGATTCTTCGTCGGCGAGGCGACCGCCGAGGAGTTAGCCCGCATCCAGCGCCATCTCGAATCCTGCCCGCGCTGCCGAAGCTGGATCGACGAAGCTCGTGAAGATGAAGCGGTCTTGGTGGACCTGCGCCGGGTCGAAACCGGCCCGCCGCAGCAGGGATCGTCTTCCGCCGCCGCCGGCCTCGGCTGCGACGCGATAAAGCCGGACGTGTGCGACATCCCCGGCTACACCGTCGAGCGCACGCTGGGCGAAGGCGGGATGGGGGTCGTCTACGAGGCGCTGCAACTTCGCACGCAGCGGCGCGTGGCCCTCAAGCTGGTGCGCGGCCGAAACGTCGACGCCCGGCACCGGCGGCTGTTCGACCGTGAAGTGCAGGCGCTCGCGCGGCTGCAGCATCCCTGCATCGCATCGCTCTTTGAAGCCGGCACGACCGCCGTCGGCGAGCCGTATTTCGTCATGGAGCGCATCGCCGGCCGGCCGCTGGCGGCGTTCGCAACCGATCAGGCGGCGCCGCGGAAGAAGCTGGAGCTGATGCGGCGCGTGTGCGACGCGATTCACTACGCCCACCAGCGCGGCGTCATCCATCGCGACCTGAAACCCTCGAACATTCTGATCGACGAGAGCGGCACGCCGAAAGTGCTCGATTTCGGCCTCGCCCGCCTGCACGACGAGGATGGTTCGTCCGCCACGCTGCTGACCGACGCCGGAAAAATTCAGGGAACGCTGGCCTACATGAGTCCCGAGCAGACACGCGGCCGGCCGGAGCTCATCGACGTACGCAGCGACGTCTATTCGCTCGGCGTGCTGTTCTATGAACTGATGACCGGGGAACTGCCTTACCCCGTGTCGCGCGAGCGGATCGCCGACTCGATCCGCGTGATCTGCGAGCAAGCGCCGCGCCGCCCGGGCGCGGTTTCCGCGGCGCTGCGCGGCGATCTTGAGACGATCCTGCTGAAGGCCCTCGAAAAAGAGCCCGATCGGCGCTACAGCAGCGCCGCCGCCCTGGGCGACGACATCGAGCGCTACCTGGCGCGCCAGCCGATCCTGGCCCGCCGGCCGAGCGCCGCCTATCAGATTCGCAAGCTGGTCGAACGGCACCGGCTGCCTTCGGCTCTGGCCGCGACGCTGGTCCTCGCCGTCGTCGGCTTCGGCGCCGCCATGGCCTACCTGTACCGAACCGCGGACGCACTTCGCGGCGATGCGGAAAAGCAGCAAGTCGCCGCCGAAGCCGCCCGCGACGCCGAGTCCGCTTCACGCCGCCGCGCCGAAGACGCCGAGCGTGCCGCCGCCGCCGAAGCCGCGACCGCCAAGGAGGTCGAGAGCTTCCTGCGAACGCTCCTGGCCTCCAGCAACCCGGAAATCGCCCGCGAACGCGACACCGGACTGCTGATGGACCTGCTGGCGGACGCGGACCGCCGGATCGAAATCGAGCTTCGCGACCAGCCGAAAGCCGCCGCGCGGCTGCACCTCACGATCGGTGAAACCTACGCCAGCCTCGCAGCGTACGATCAGGCCGACAAACATCTCAGCCTCGCATTGACACTTTCTCAGGGAATATTCGGGCGGCGCTCCGCGGAGGTGGCTGAAGTGCTCAATGCCATCGGCGTCCTGCGGCGCCAGCAGGATCGCGGTCCCGAGGCCGCCACGTTTCATCGCGAGGCGCTGTCCATCCGCCGCGACGTGCTGGGCGAAAAACACAAGCTGGTGGCGGAAAGCCTGAACAACCTGGCGACGGCGCTGCTGACCCAGAGCCAATTCGCCGAGGCCGAGACACTGCTGCGCCAGGCGCTGGACGCGCGGCTGGAGACCGGCGAGCAGCTCGACGGTCACTTCGCGACCGGATTGCTCAATCTCGGATTTCTGCTCCTGGCGCTGCAACGCCACGAAGAGGCGGACGCCGTTCTGAACGAGGGCATCCGGCTGCGGCGCCAGACGGCGGGAGACCATGACGTCATGGTCGCCAACGGGCTGGTGAAGCTGGGCGTGACACGGCTGCACCTGGGGCGCGCCGAGGAGGCCGAGAAGGCCGTACGCGAGGCGCTGGAAATCCGCCGCCGCGTGCTGCCTGCGACGCATCCGCTGATCGGCGAAACGCTCTCGAACC
The DNA here is from genome assembly GCA_007859745.1 of Phycisphaerae bacterium RAS1. Classification (NCBI taxonomy): domain Bacteria; kingdom Pseudomonadati; phylum Planctomycetota; class Phycisphaerae; species Phycisphaerae bacterium RAS1. The sequence continues at coordinate 3,297,387 of SMLU01000001.1, forward strand.
TGGCGGCGATTCTCGACGCCCGCGGTAAGACCGAGGAAGCCGAAGCCAGCTCCGAAGAGGCGCTGCCCTATCTGAGAAATCCCGCCGCCGGCGAGCGCCGCAGCCTGCCGCGCGTTCTCAACCGGCTCGCAACCTACGCCCAGCAGCGCGACGACTGGGACGCGGCCCTGCGGCTGCGCGAAGAAGACCTTGCGGTCCGCCGCGAGCTCTACGGCGACGATAGCGACGAAGTCGTCGTGGCCCGCAGCAACGCCGCCGCGGCCCTGTTGCGGCTGAACCGCGCGCCCGAGGCGTTCGAACTGCTGCGCGACGTTTACCCGTCGATCGACCGGCTCCTGTCCCGGACCAATCCCAATCGCGTTGTCGTCCGCGGCAACTACGCCCGCGCGCTGTTCGAGATCGGCCGCAACGACGAGGCCGAGGCGGCGTTTCTCGACGCGCTCGCGACGGCGGATTCGCTGGCGCGCGGGCCGGAAGCCGACGGGCTGACGGCTCGAGTGCGCGAACTGATCGCGGACTTCTACACCCGCACCAACCGACCCGAACTCGCCGAACAATTCCGCGACCCGAAGTGAGGCGCCGCCGGCGCGGTCGCGCGTACAATTCTCCCCGTACGCCAACGGAAACGCGCATGACCCGCCGGGATCATCTCATCGTCCAATCTCAGCGCGCCGTGCGCACGTCCTTGCTCGGGCTCTTCATCAACGTCGTGCTTTCCATCGTCAAGCTGGTCGCCGGCCTGCTGGGCCACTCGTACGCCCTGATCGCCGACGCGATCGAGTCGCTGGCCGACGTCTTCGGCTCCCTGGTCGTCTGGCGCGGCGTCAGCATCGCGGCCAAGCCGGCCGACGCCGAGCATCCCTACGGCCACGGAAAGGCCGAAGCCCTCGCTGCGCTGGCCGTGGCGATGCTGATCTTCGCCGCCGGCGTCGGAATCGCGGTCGAAGCGGTTCGCGAAATCCTGACCCCTCATCATTCCCCGGCGCCGTTTACGCTCTGGGTCCTGATCGCCGTCGTGCTGGTCAAAGAGACGCTCTTTCGACTCGTCCGCGGCGTGGCGCATGAAACGGACAGCGGCGCCGTCCTGGTCGACGCCTGGCACCATCGCAGCGACGCCATCACGTCCGCGGCGGCGGCGGTCGGCATTACGATCGCGCTGGTGGGCGGCCCGGCATACGCGCCGGCGGACGACTGGGCGGCGCTGGTCGCATCCACCGTGATTCTCTACAACGCCGTCCAGCTTTCGCGCAATCCCCTGGCGGAGTTGATGGACGCCGAACCGGCCGAGATCATCACTCAGGTGCGCGAGCTGGCCGCCGGCGTGCCGGGCGTGCTGGGCGTGGAGAAGGTCTTCGCGCGCAAGAGCGGCGTGGGCTATTGGATCGACATGCACGTCGAAGTCGATCCGCAGATGACGGTGCGCGATTCCCACCGGATCGCGCACGAGGTCAAGGACCACATTCGCCGCGGCTTGCCGAGCGTCCGCGACGTGCTGGTGCACATCGAACCGTTCGATCCGCTGCGGACCGCGCCAACTGAGCCGCGCCCGTGAGCTTTCCGAGCCGCGACGGTGAGGGAGCGGAGCAGTTGTAGTTGTAGGCTGGGCTGAGTTGTAGGCTGGGCTGAGTACTCGAAGCCCAGCCCGAAGAAAAGCTGGGCTTCGAGTACTCAGCCCAGCCTACCCTGTCGCTCAGTACCCGAAGCCCAGCCCGAAGAAAAGCTGGGCTTCGAGTACTCAGCCCAGCCTACCCTGTGGCCCCGCCGACGGCATCCGCGCGCCCGACGACCGCGATTCGCAGCCGCTCCGCCTGCCGCAGCGTCTCTTCTCGCTGCAGGATGATCGTCTTGCCCGCCTCGACCACCAATCCCGCCGCTCGCGCTTTGTGCAGATTCTCGATCGTCTGCGGCCCGATCGTCGGCACGTCGAAGCGCATGTCCTGATTCGGTTTGGCGACCTTCACCAGCGTCCAGCCACCCTGCGGACACAGCCGCCCGGCCCGCTCAATCAACTGGTCCGTCCCCTCGATGGCCTCCACCGCAATGACCTCGCGCTCCTTCACGGCGATCGACTGCCCGATGTCCATCGCTGCGATCTGTTTCAAGAGCGGCCACGCGAACGCCGCGTCGTCCAGCACGCGCCGCGGGGCGTCCGTCGCCGGCCGCACCCCGCCGGGCGTCAGCAGCCCCTCAGCCGCGAGCGCCTCGGGAATGTAACGCGTCGAGTCGATCATGGTGATGCCGCGCCGTTGAAGCTCGTCCGCCACCGCAGAAAGTAGCGTCTCGTTGCGCTTGTCGCGCGTCGCGAAATACCAGACGCGAATGCTGGTCCAGTCGGGCAGGTATTGCAACCACTGCAGCCAGCGCGGACCAGCGAACATTGCCGCCTTCCGCACCCGACCGGCCATCACCACTTCGCGACAGCCGCAGCGCCGCAGAAAGCGGATCCACGCCCCGAGCCGCGCCACGCCAAACCAGCGAAATTCTTCAGCGCTGTCGCGCAGCGACGCCCCGGCCGAGCCGCGCAGCGCGACGACCGCGACGCCGCGCCCGGCGGCGCGGGCGCTGCGCGCCACCAGAAGCGGTAATTCGCCTTCGCCGGCGATCAAACCCAGTGGAGCGGAAGCGGGCTGCACGATGGCGCGCCGGTGTACCCCGGCCCGCTGCAAGGGTCAAGCTCCAAGCGGCCGCCGGCGCGGCGCACTTGGGGTGCATCCGGTTTCAGGCGACGATCCGTCCGAACCCGCCGCGCCAAGCGGCGGGGTGACGTCCGTGGCCTGCGGGGCGCGGATCGCCGACGATCGTCAACCCGCCGCTTGGCGCGGCGGGTTCGGAAAAACGCCGCCGATCGCGACCGCCATCGGCATGCGGCGCTTGAAATGCTTCGCCGCAGTCCGTAGCTTGCGTGCGTTGCAACTCAGGGTGTTTGTGGGTCGCAGGCGCGGCCACGAGTGACGAGCGGACGAACGACAATTCGCGGCGCCGTCCTGAGCGCGCTCTTGCTGACTCCCGTCGTCAGCCGCACGGAAAATCCGTCCACGCAACCGGCCGATCCGCTCGCCGCCTCGCAGCCCGCGCCGCCCGCCGCCCCCGCCGGCCCGCGCGAGCCGTGGCTGCGGCTGGACGAGCTGACGCTCGACCTGGGGCTGGACGCCGAGCTGCGCCGCCGCGAAGTTGTCCGCGACTATTCCGGTCTGAACGGCTACCGCGACCGCCAGGAAAACTCGCTCAAGCGCTTCCAGGAGACGATGGGGATGAAGAGCGAGGGCGTTCTCTTCGGCGAGCGCATCGCGCAGTACTCGCTGAACGCCCGCTACCGATTCGTGCAGGAAGAGTACACGGAGCAGCGCTTCGGCCCGGACCTGCACCAGGATCCCGACGGCGACCTGCTCGAATACGACGGCCGCATCACGCTCCTGCCCGCCGGCAAGCTCACGGCCACCGGCTACGCCTCGAAGCTGCAGGACCGCATCCCGCGGCCGTTCCTGCCCAGCCTCGACCGGCAGCGCGAGCGCTACGGGGCCGACCTGGTCTTCAACGACGCCACGCTGCCGATGCGCCTGATCTGGGAGAAGAGCAACGAGCGGCTGGTCAGCCCCGTACGAAACCTGCTCGACGAGCAGGCCGCCAGCGATCAGGAAGTACGTTACGAGGCCACCTGGCACATCAGCGACGCGCACGAGCTTCGGCTGAACTACGAATACAACGACCGTCGCGAGCAATTCTCCGGCACGCATGACCGCTTCGACACGACGCGAAATTACCTGACGCTCAATCACGTGCTGCAATTCGGCGACGACCAGCGCAGCCGGCTCGAAACGCTGGCGCGCCTGCAGGACGAGACGGGCGACTTCGCCCGCGATCAGTACGAGGTCAGCCCGCAACTTCGCCTGCAGCACACGCCGAATCTCTTCACCACTTGGCGCGGCCAGTTCCTGCGCGAGTCGTACGAGGGGATCGACTACACGCTCAACCGGGGCGACGCGAGCGTCACGCACCAGCTTGGCGACGCTCTGACCAGCACGCTCGGCGTGTACGGACTGGCCCAGCAGCGCGAGCAGGGCGGCGACGTGGACGAATGGGGCGCCAGCGGCAACGTCGCGTTCTCGAAAGAAAACGACCTCGGCCGGTTCACATCAAATTTGAACTACAACCACAGTGATTCGCGGACGGCGCAGTCCTATCAGGACGGCGTCGTCATCGGCGAGGCGGTCACGCTGCGCGACCCGTTGCCGGCCTACCTCGCCCGCCTGGACGCCAATCTCGGCTCGATCGTCGTGACCGACTCCACCCGCGGCCGGCTCTACCTGAAAGGTCGCGACTACGCCGTCGGTCGCATCGGACGCTACAGCGCCATCACCCGCGTCCGCACCGGGCAGATCGTCGACGGCCAGACGGTCCTCGTGACCTACACCTATCGCACCAACCAGGGATTCAACAACGCGCGCGACCGCGTCGATCTTCGCCTGCAGCAGGATTTCAAGAGCGGCTTCTCTCCCTACTACGCCGGCACAATCCAGAAGGAGAGCTTCGACCGCCAGCGCTTCCTGCCGTTCGAGTCGCGCGACATCAGCCGCCACCGGCTGGGCGTGACTTATCGCAAGCGGCGCGGCGCGGCCACGCTCGAATACGACTTCAACGACGATCGCATCGACCCCTACCACGCCGTGCATTTCACCGGCGACCTGACATTTCTCGAAAAGCCGCAACACACGGTCGCGGGCCGCGCGAATTACTCCTACTACCGCTTCTGGGGCACGGACCGGCAGGAGACGCGCTACGCCTCATTGCTGGACCTCGGCCTGGATTACCGTCTCCTCCTGGGGCCGAAGCTGGAAGGCAATCTCGCCGCCGCGTACCGCTTTGAGAACGACTCGCTCCGCGGCGACACGAACGGCGTGGACGTGAGCGGCGCGCTGGAATGGAAGATCGGCTACTTCTCGGCGAGATTCGAGCTTGAATACGATCTGCTCGATCTGCCGGGCTCCAGCGACGGGAATTTCTCGGCGTGGATCAAGCTGCGGCGGGAGATACCGGTTGTGGCGAGAAGGGAATGATGGCTCAGATCTCAGAACGCGAAGCGCAAGCAAGCGCGATGGCAGGAAGCGCCGCGGCGTGGCGCCGGTGTGCGGCACGGTCCGCAGCCGCGCTCGCTTGCGCTTCGCGTTCTGACACGCGGCGCGCCCGCCCGCACACGCGGCGCGCCGGCACTCGAATCGCGCCCGTCGGCCTGTCGTGCCTCGCACTTCTCACCGGCTGCCAGGCCCCGCTCGGACCCATCTTCCCGCCGCTCTCGCCGTCGCTCGTCTGGCCGCCGCCGCCGGATGTGCCGCGAATCGAGTACATCGGCGAATTGAAGGGTGAAGCGTCGCTCGGCCGGCGCGCGAGCGGGCTGGACGCGATCGGCGAGCTTCTGACAGGTCCGCCGGCGACGACGCCCTTCGTCTCTCCGACGGCGGTCGCGGTCGAAGGCGAGCGCGTGTTCGTCGTCGACGCCTCGGCTCCCGGCGGACCGGCGGTTCAACTCCTGGACCTCGCGACGCGCGAATTTCGCTCGCTCCGCGGCGACGGGCGATTTCAGCAGCCGCTCGACGTAACGCTGGCCGGCGCCGAGGTCATCGTCGCGGACGCTCGCGCGGCGGCGGTCTTCGTACTCCGACAGGACGGCTCGTTGATTCGCACGATCGGAAAGGGCGAGCTCGGCCGGCCCGCGGGCGTCGGCTGGCTCGCGGGAGACGCACGGGAATTGTGGGTCGCTGACGCCGCGCGGCACGACTGCGCCATCTTTGACGCGAACGGCACACTCAAACGTCGCGTGGGTCGGCGCGGATTTGGGGCCGCCGAGTTCAATTTTCCGACCGGCGTCGGCGTTGCTGCGTGGGAGGACAGGTTGAACATCCTTGTGTCTGACGGAATGAACTTCCGGGTGCAGGTTTTTTCGGGCGGCGCGGGTGGGACGCCCGCACTCCCCGCGCGGACGGCCGAGACGCCCGTCCCACCCATCACCCGTGCGGCAGAGACGCCCGTACTCCCCACTCTCATGTTCGGTCAAAAAGGCGACGGCGCCGGCGACTTTTCGCGCCCCCGCGATGTCGCCGCCGATTCCGAAGGGCACCTCTATGTCCTCGACAACCAGTTTGAGAATGTGCAGATCTTCGACCGCGCCGGTCGGTTGCTGATGGCCTTCGGCGAAGAAGGCGGCGGGCCCGGGCAATTCAATCTGCCCTCGGGCATCACCATCGACCGCCAGGATCGCATCTGGATCGCGGATACGTACAATCACCGCCTGCAGGTGTTTCGCTACCTGCCCGAGCGGACGGAGCAGCCGTCATGACTTCGTGTTCACGGTCGTCTTGTGCGCGCTCTGTCCGAACCCGTCGCGCCAAGCGACGGGTCGATTGTCGTAATCGAACGTCTTCGCGCATCGAGACGTCAACCCGCCGCTTGGCGCGGCCGGTTCGGACAGATTGGCGGTTTCGCGTGGCGCGGCAGGGTGGAACGGGCATCTTGCCCGTTCCGGGTGCGGCGGGGACGGGCGAGACGCCCGTCCCACCCAAATTGTCCCAACGCTGGGAGGGCCGACGCTACGGAGCGCTGCCGGCCGCGCTTCCGGCGGCTGCGCTCCTGGCAGCCGCGCTTGCTTGCTCTGCGCGTTCTGACCTCGGCCTCGTCTCCCGTGCCGCGGCCGATGACAGCGTCGTTAACTCCAAGCACGATCTCTCCACCTTCGGTCCCGGCCCGATCCGCGCTATCAATGAGTCCGAAGTCTGCATCTTCTGCCACACGCCGCACAACGCCAGCCCGCAGGCGCCGCTCTGGAACCGCCACAACCCGCGCAGCTTCTATCGCGTCTACGCCAGCAGCACGCTCGACGCGCGCGTCGATCAGCCCGGCCCCGCCAGCAAGATGTGCCTCTCCTGCCACGACGGCACGATCGCCCTCGGAATGGTCCTCAGCCAGACCGATCCGATCCCGATGACCCACCCCATCCTCTCCAGCGGTCAGTCCAACCTCACGACGGACCTGTCGGACGATCACCCGATCGGATTTCGCTACGACCGGCAGCTCGCCAATCGCGATCACGAAATCCGCTCGCCCGATCTGATCGACCGCCGCATCCAGCTCGGCCGCCGCGGCGAGGTCGAGTGCATCGCCTGTCATGATCCGCACAACAACGAACTGGGCAATTTCCTGGTCCTGCCGACCCGCGAGGGCGTGCTCTGCAACTCGTGCCACCAGCTCGACGGCTGGCGCACCAGCTCGCACGCGACCTCGCCCAAGGGCGTACCGCAGACGCTCTCCCTCGCCGGCGAGCCGCTGGAATTCCGCAGCATGGCCGACAACGCCTGCGCCTCCTGCCACGTGCCCCACGGCGCCCCGGAAAACGAGCGGCTGCTCCGGGCGCGGGCCTCGGACCTGTGCCTCTCCTGCCACGACGGCCTCACAGCAACCGACATCCTCTCGGTCATGGGCCAGCGCAGCGGGCACCACGTCAGCCGCTGGTTCAACCGCCACGACCCCGCCGAAGATCCGCGCACCATGCCGCCGCACGTCGATTGCGCCGATTGCCACAACCCGCACGCCGTCGCCGGCAATCCGGCCGCGAATATTCCGTCGCTGGCGCGGATTCAGCAGCCTGCGGTTACGCCGGGGATGCAGCACGTCCCCGGCGTCAGCCTCAGCGGCATTCCCATCGAGCGCGCCAACTACTATCACGAGGTCTGCTTCCGCTGCCACGGCGATCTGCCCGTGCCGCTGCGCGGGCGCATCGCCCGGCAGCGCGATGATTTCGGAAACATCCGCCGGCAGTTTTCTCTGACCGCCGCCTCCGCCCACCCGATCGCCATCGCGTCGCGGCTCAGCCCGGATGTGCCCAGCCTGCTGCCCGCCGTGCGCAGCGCGCCGCTCATGTCCTGCCAGGATTGCCACAACAACCCGGACGCGCGGCAGCTCGGCGGCGGCGGCCCGAACGGTCCGCACGGCTCGCGCTTTCGGTTCCTCCTGGCCGACCGCTACGACACGGCTGATTTCACGATTGAATCTCCGCAGGCCTTCGCGCTCTGCTACAAATGCCACGACCGCAATTCGATCCTGGGCGACGAGAGCTTTTCGCTGCACAGCCAGCACGTCGTTCGCGGCCGCACGCCCTGCAGCGCCTGCCACGCCCCGCACGGCGTCAGCGGCAGCAGCACCGAGCACAGCCACCTGATCAACTTCGACGTCTCCATCGTCGGCGGCGAGCGGCAGTTCATCGACACCGGCCGCCAGTCGGGGAGCTGCACGCTCACGTGCCACGGCGTCCGGCACGTCAATTTCACGTATAGCCGGTAGCTGGGTGGTGCGGGTGGGACGGGCGTCTCGCCCGTCCCCACGATCTCAGGAACGGGCAAGATGCGCAAGATGCCCGTTCCACCCGAAAGCGTTCACCGGCTCAGAGGCCCGCACTCCCCACGACCCGTTGGTGACTGCCTCCCACGCCGTTTTTTCGACTGGACTCGGCGGCGAATCGGTTAAGATGAGGCTCGCGGGATCTGACCACGATGCGGGCCGTCGCCGCCGGTCGAACCGACGTTTCGCTCATGCGCGAGGAGGACATGATGAGACTGTGTAGAGCGTTGGGATTGTCGCTTTGCGGAATTCTTCTCTTTTCAGGGTGCCGGGCGCAGCAGAGCGCCGCGGCGCCGCGATCGGACGCGGCGGAAGCGCCGGTCCTGGCGGGGCAAGGGGGCGGCGCCGGCGCCGTCAGCCCGATCGACAACTACCGTGCCGCGCGCATGGCCGAGGCGATGCGCGGGCTGCGCTACGAATCGGGCCTGGTGCAGATCGATGAGACGGCTGCGGCAGCGATTGTCGACCATCGCAGCGCTGATGAGGCCCAGGCCGAGGCCGGCCGTGGCCGCGGGCTGCTGGACCAGGGCGAGTTCGTTGACGCCGTCGCGGCGCACACGCGCGCGGTTCTTCTCGCGCCCGACCAGCCGGACCTTTACGACGATCTTGGGGTTGCGCTGACGTTCAAAGGGCGCATCGCAGAGGCTGCCGCGGCCTACCGGACGGCGCTGGCGCTGGACCCGGAGCGGGTCGACTCGCGCGCCCGGCTGGCCGGCGCCCTCCAGATGCTCAACGATTTTGACGCCGCGATCGGAGCCTGGGAGCAGGTGCTCGAGGCTCGGCCCGACGACGTCGAGGCGAACACGCGCATCGCGATCCTGCTCTACTACCAGGGTGATTTCCCGGCCGCCTGGCAGCACGTGCACGCCGCGGAAAAGGCCGGCGGGAACGTGCCGCCTCAGTTCCGCCCGCTGCTGGCCGAGCGGATGGCGGAGCCGCAGTAGTCAGTTTTCCCGGATCGGGGAGCATCGGCGCGCCGCCGATGCGCACCGGCGGTACGCCGGCGCCCCCCGCGTGCAGACAAAATAAGCCGACCACATGGAGTCATGATTCATGCGTCATTTCGATTGTCTCACCGATCTCCGTATTGCCGCCGCGACGACCGCGGCCCTGCTGATCCCATCGCTCACCCTCGCGGTGCCGCCCGTGATTGGGCCGCAGGTGCGCATCGATGTCGGCGGCGGGACCTTCGCCGCGAACGAGACCAGCGCCGCCGCCAATCCGCTCGACGAGCTGGAGGTGGTCGGCACGTGGAACGACTGGCGCCGCAGCACCGCTTCCGAAATCATCAACATGGGCGTCGCCGTCTCGCTCAACGGCGGCACGACCTGGACCGATTTTCTCGTCCGTCCGCCTCTGGCCAATCAGTCGAACGTTGAAGGCGACCCGATGACCTGCTCCGACCCGCGCACCGGCAACATCTGGGTCGGCGCGATTTCGTTCGCCGGCAACGGCGGGCTGTACGTGGCGCGCAAGAATATCGGCGCGACGACATTTCAGCCGTCTGTCATGGCCCGGGTCACATCCAGCGCCGACAAGTGCTGGATGACGGCCGGGCCGATCCCCGGCAATCCGAACAGCACGCGGCTGTACATCGCGTACAACCAGGGCGTGATCCGCTCGGACGATCTGGGCGCGACGTGGTCGGCGCCGGTGTCGCTCGGCTCGGGCCTGGGCTTCCTGCCGCGCGTCGGGCCGGCCGGCGAGTTGTATGTCGTGTATTGGAATGCCGGCTCGGGCATGATTCTGCGGCGCAGTTTCGACGGCGGCCTCACGTTTGGGGCGGCGATCACAATCGCGACGCGCCTGGACGTCTGGGGCACGCAGGACGGCACGCGCTTCCCCGGCCGCTACCGCGCCCCGTCGCTGGGGTACCTGGCGGTCGATCCCAACACCGGCACGCTTTACTACGTTTACTTCGACACGACGAACATCGATGCGAACGGCCGCAACGTGAACCTGTACTTCACGAAATCGACCACGCAGGGCGCGAGCTGGTCGGTCCCGGTTGTGATCAACGGCGACACGGTTCCGGCCGGCGACCAGTTCTTCAACTGGCTGGAGTGCGACTCGCAGGGCCGCCTGCACCTGGTTTTTAACGACACGCGCGGAATCGTTCAGGTGGATGACAACATCAACGGCATGCACAACTGCTATTACTCCTACAGCGACGACGCCGGCGCCACGTGGAACGAGACGCGCCTGACGCCCAACGCCTGGGATAGCAACAACGACGGCCTGAACCGCTCCGATCAGTTCATCGGCGACTATCTCAGCCTGGCGGTGGCGGGCGATCGGGCCTATCCGTGCTATCTCTCCTCGCAGAACGGGAACGCCGACATCTTCGTGCATGCGATCGTGCGTCCGCACCTTCTGGGCGACATGAACTGCGACGGCGTGGTCGACATTCTCGACATCAACCCGTTCATCCTGGCGCTCTCCGACCCAGCCGCCTACGCGGCCGCTTGGCCGGATTGCGATATCAGCAACGGCGACGTAAATGGCGACGGGAACGTCGATATTCTCGACATCAATCCGTTCACGGCGCTGATCGCGGGCGGTTGAGCCGGAACACAGAGACGTTCGCCATTCGGGTGGGACGGGCGTCTCGCCCGTCCCTGTGGTGGGGTGGCACGAGGTGGCACGGACAAGCGGTACTCCGCTTGTCCGTGTCAATCTTGTGCTCCAACAGCGCGGGCGACGCTGGGGCGCTTCGCGTTCTGACATGTCACGCCGACTCGCGCACGCCGATTTGTACACCTGATCAGCCGTTCACTCGGTCATCGGCTGCGGGGGGCGCCCCGCCCTTGTTATAATGCAGTCAGCCGGTTCCGCGCTGGCCCGGCTGCCCATGCTCCCAGACGGAGACCATGCAATGAGCGCGCCAGTTGCTCGCAACCTTCTTGTCACGCTTACACTCACGCTGATCGTGCCCGTGGCGATCGCCGCCGACCTGTTCTTCGAGCTTCCGATCTCCGCATCCGCGGAAGTGGGCGTGAAGCGCGTTCGAATCGTCCAGCTCGATAGCGCCGCCCTTCCCCGGCAGGGCGGCGATGGGTCCGTCGCGCTCTCGCTGAACCTGTTTGATGACGTGGCCCTGCACGCGCGACCGACGGTCGTCGAGCGCTCCGACGCCGGGCTGCACATGGTCGGCCGGATCGAAAACCGGCCGCACGGGACGTTCTCGCTCAGCATCGTCGGCGACCAGATCGTTGGAGATATCAACCTCCCGGCGGAAGACGAGGTCTATCGCCTGCGCCCGATGGCGGAGGGGCCGATTCGGGTCGAGCAGCTCGACCTCTCGGCGATTCTGCCGTGCGGGCAATTGTCTCTCCCGCCGCCGGGGGTGGCGCCGATCCTTCCGTCCGGCGCCGGTCATGCTTCGGAAAGCGGAGCGCGCGGCGACGAGCCGCCGCTGGTGGACGTGCTCGTCGTTTACACGCCTTCGGCCCGCAATTACTGGGGCGGGACGGCCACTACGCTGGCGACCATCCGCACCTGGGCGCTGGACACGAACCAGTACTACGTCAACAGCACGGTCAACGCCCGCATCCGCCTGGTGCACATGCAGGAGGTCGCCTACACCGAATCGGGCAGCAGCTCCAGTGATCTTTCCTTCCTGACGAACTTCGACGACACGATCGACGAGGTGCACACGCTGCGCGGCGAGCACGGGGCGGACATGGTCGTCATGCTCACCAACGTCGGCGACGTGTGCGGCATTGGCTGGCTCTACACCGGCGGCGCCGATCGCGCCTTCAGCATCACCAGCGTTCGCTGCCTCAGCCTCACGTTCGCCCACGAACTGGGCCACAACTTCGGCTGCTGCCACGACCGCGCCAACGCCGGCGGCGGCTGCTTCAACAGCCAGTCCTATGGCTGGCGGTTCAACGGGCAGGGCGGCACACTGTGGCGGACGATCATGGCGTACGCGCCCGGGACGCGCATCGGATATTTCTCCAACCCGAATATCAACTATGACGGAATCCCCACCGGTACGAACGGCGAATACAACGCCCGGACGATCGGGCTGACCGCGCCGACCGTCAGCACGTATCTGAACGCGGCGCCGTTTGACGACTGCAACCAGAACCTCATCGCCGACGACCTCGACATCATCGCCGGGGCCGGCAGCGACGTGAACGGCAACGGCATCCTCGACGCCTGCGACGACAGCTTCAGCGGCTGGAACCAGCTTTCGACGGCGCCCGGCGACCCGCCCGCCCGCAATCAGCATGCGCTCGCGCGCGACACGGCGCGCGACGCCGTCGTGCTCTTCGGCGGCCAGAACGGCGCCAACCTCGGCGACACGTGGGAGTGGACCGCGGCGGGTGGTTGGCAGCAGCGCGCCGGCGGCGGCCCTTCGCCGCGCCAGGGACACGGACTGGCCTTCGACGATCAGCGCGACCGAACGGTCCTCTTTGGCGGGTTTGACGGAGCGTTCAGCGGGCAGACGTGGGAATGGGATGGTTCGTCGTGGACGCAGTCGCCCGTCAGCGGTCCGTCGCCGCGGCGCGACTCGCCGCTTGCGTTTGACGCGGCTCGCGGGCAGATCGTGCTGCTGGGCGGCTTCAACGGCGGCAACCTCGACGACACGTGGACCTACGATGGCGCCGCCTGGACGCTGCGCAACCCGCCCAACCCGCGCCCCAGCCCGCGCCGCGGCCACGCCCTGGCGTACGACAGCGCCCGCGACGTTGTGCTGCTCTTCGGCGGCACGAACGGCTCGCAAATCCTGGGAGACCTCTGGCAGTGGAACGGTGCGGAGTGGTCGCAACTGGCCCCCGGCGGCGGCCCGAATTCCCCCGCGGCAGCGTTCGCCGCAATGGCTTTCGACGACTCGCGCGGCGTCGCGGTGCTCTCGGGCGGCACGACCGCCAGCGGTTCATCATCACAGACCTGGGAATGGAATGGAATGAGCTGGTCGTTGCGCAGCTCCGGCACGCCCGGCGCGCGGACCGAGGCGGCGATGGCCTACGACGAGTCCCGCGGCGTGACGCTGCTCTTCGGCGGGTTCTCCGGCGGCCCGGCCGGCGACACGTGGGAACTGCGGCGGCGTGAGCCTGTCATCACGCAGCAGCCGACCAATCAGCGCGTCTGCGAGGGCAGCGGCTTTACGCTCTCGATCGCCGCGACCAGCGGAATTTCGTATCCGCTTTCTTACCAGTGGTACAAGGACGGCTTCCCGCTGTTGGGTGGAACGGGTCCGGTCTACAGCACGGGCTTTTCCGGCGTGGGCACGCCCGGCGAATACACGTGCGTTGTGTCCAATCTATACGGCTCCGCGACCAGCGACGCGGTTCACGTCGATCTCGATCACCCGGTTCAGATCACGCTCGTCTCGCCCTTTCCCGGACAGACCGTGTGCGCCGGCGACCCGGCCACGTTCTGGGTGACGGCCAGTGGATCGAGCCAGCTTCAATACCAGTGGCGCAAGGGGAGCACGGACATTGCCGGCGCGAACGGCGGGAGCTACACGATCCCGTCGGTGGCGCTCGCCGACGCCGGCCTGTACCGCGTGCTCGTCACCAGTCAATGCGGCCCGCTGCTGAGCCCGAGCGTCTCGCTGGATGTGAGACCCTGCGGCGACGCCAACTGTGACGGCAGCGTGAACGTGCTCGACATCAACGCGTTCGTGCTTGCCCTGCAGGACGCCGATGCGTACGCGCAGCAGTATCCCTCCTGTCCGATCGAAAACGCGGACATGAACGGGGATGAGCGCGTGGACGTGCTGGATATCAACCCGTTCGTGGCCCGGCTCTCGGGGGGCTGAATGCCTGGGGGACCGGCCTCTGGCCGGTCTCATTCACGCCGAAGCGGCAAAGACCGGCCAGAGGCCGGTCCCCCACCGCCGTGGCAGACCACGCCCGCAACGCTTACCCTTCAGCCTGTCGCCGGCGGCGCCGGGCCGTGGCGGCTGAATGCACCCTTCCTGTCGGAATGATGGTCGCCATGTCGCTATTCTGTTTCCGTTCGATCGTCGTGTTGCTGCTGCTGTCGGCGCCCGTTCTGGCGGAAGAGCCGCCTGCGTCGGCGCCGGCCAGCGAGCCGGCCGACAAGGGCGGCCTGAGCGCCGAGACGCTGGCCGGGCTGAAGTTCCGCTGCATCGGTCCGGCGTTCACGTCGGGGCGCGTGGCTGATTTCGCGGTTCATCCGCAGAACCGCTCGACGTATTACGTCGCCGTCGCGTCGGGCGGCGTCTGGAAAACGACCAACGCCGGCGTGACCTACGCGCCGATCTTCGACGCACAAGGATCGTATTCGATCGGCTGCCTGGCGCTGGACCCGAAGAATCCGAACGTCATCTGGGTCGGCACGGGCGAGAACAACAGCCAGCGCAGCGTCGCCTTCGGCGACGGCGTCTATCGCTCGCGCGACGGAGGCAAGAACTGGGAGAACCTCGGGCTGCGCGAGTCCGAGCACATCGGCATGATCTCAATCGACCCGCGCGACTCCGATGTCGTCTACGTCGCCGCCCAGGGGCCGCTGTGGCGCTCCGGACCGGAGCGCGGGCTCTACAAGACGACCGACGGCGGAAAGTCGTGGCGGAAGATTCTCGATATCAGCGCGGACACGGGCGTCAATGAGATTCACATCCACCCTGCCGACCCCGACACGCTCTTCGCAACCGCCTACCAGCGCCGCCGGCACGTCTGGACGCTGATCGACGGCGGCCCCGAGTCGGCGCTGTACAAAAGCGGCGATGGGGGCGAGACCTGGCGCAAGATCACCGCTGGCCTGCCGAACGTCGACCTCGGCCGCATCGGCCTGGACATCGCCCCAGGCAACCCGGACATCGTTTACGCCATCGTCGAGGCCGCCGAGGGCAAGAGCGGCACGTACCGCTCGAGCGACCGCGGCGAAACGTGGGACAAACGCAGCGACTACGTCTCCTCCAGCCCGCAGTACTACAACGAATTCGTCTGCGACCCCGCCGACGCCGACCACGTCTATTCACTCGACACGTGGCTGATGGAAACGCTCGACGGCGGCAAGACCTTTCGCCGCGTGCGAAACACCAATCGCCACGTCGATGACCACGCCCTGTGGATCGACCCGAAAGACCCGGCCTACATGCTGATCGGCTGCGACGGCGGCATCTACGAGAGCTTCGACCGCGGCGAGAACTGGCGTCACATGCACCACCTGCCCGTCACCCAGTTCTACCGCGTCACCGTCGACAACTCGGCCCCGTTCTACTACGTCTACGGCGGCACGCAGGACAACAACACCGTCGGCGGGCCCTCGCGCACCACCGACCGCATCGGCATCGCCAACGAGCACTGGTTTGTCACCTGCGGCGGCGACGGCTTTGAAACGCAGGTCGATCCCGAAGACCCGAACATCGTCTACAGCCAGTCGCAGAACGGCGGGCTGGTGCGCTTTGATCGGCGGAGCGGTGAAGGAGTGGACATCCGTCCGCGCGAGAAGCCGGGCGATGCCGGTCTGCGCTGGAACTGGGACAGCCCGCTGATCATCAGCCCGCACAACCGCAAGCGGCTGTATTTCGCCTCGAACATCCTCTATCGCTCCGAAGACCAGGGCGGCGGCTGGACCGCCGTCAGTCCCGACCTGACGCGGCAGCTCGACCGCAACCAGCTTCTGGTGATGGGCAGGATTCAGAACGTCGACGCGGTCGCGAAGAGCAATTCCACCTCGTTCTACGGCAACTGCGTCTCACTGTGCGAATCGCCGGTGGTCGAGGGGCTGATCTACGTCGGCACGGACGACGGACTGGTGCAGGTCACGGAGGACGGCGGCACGAACTGGCGGAAGATCGACACGTTCCCCGGCGTGCCGCTGATGACGTACGTAAGCTGCCTGCGAGCTTCGCGGCACGCGCCCGACACGGTGTACGCTTCATTCGACAACCACAAGAACGGCGATTTCAAGCCCTACCTGCTCAAGAGCGCCGACCGCGGCAAGACCTGGACCTCGGTCGCCGGCAATCTTCCGCCGCGCGACACGGTCTACTCCATCGCCGAGGATCACGTCAGCGAGTCGCTGCTGTTTGTCGGCACGGAGTTCGGCGTTTACTGCACGGTGGACGGCGGCGAGAAGTGGCACAAGCTCAAGGGCGGCCTGCCGACGATCGCCGTACGCGATATTGACATTCAAGCCCGCGAAAACGACCTGGCGCTGGCCACGTTCGGCCGCGGCTTCTACATCCTCGACGACTACAGCCCGCTGCGGCAACTTTCGCCCGAGAAGCTGAAGGAAGACGCGGCGCTGATGCCGGTCAAGGACGCGCTCGCGTACATCGAGGCCAACCGCCTCGGTTCGCCCAACGGCAAGGGTTGGATGGGCGCCAGCTACTACGCCGCTGCAAATCCCCCGTTTGGGGCGACGATCACGTACTACCTGAAGGAAAAGCTCCAGTCGCGCAAGGAGAAGCGAAAGGAAGAGGAAAAGAAAGCCGCCAAGGAAGGTCGCACGCCGCCCTATCCGACCCTTGACGAGCTGCGGGCCGAGGACCAGGAGCGCGAGCCGCAGATTGTGCTCACCGTGCGCGATGTGAAGGGCGCGGTCGTTCGGCGGCTGACGGCGCCGCGGGAGAAGGGCGTGCAGCGCATGACGTGGAACCTGCGCTACCCGGCGCCGAATCCGACCAGCCTCGCGCCGCCGCCCGAGCTGGACCCGTGGGACCGCGGGCCGGATGGCCCTCCGGCGATACCCGGTGAATACAGCGTCACGCTCAGCAAGGAAGTGGACGGGGTCGTCACCGACCTCGCCCCGCCGCAGAAGTTCAAGGTCGTCCCGCTGGAGCTGGCCACGTTCGCCGCCAAGGACAAGGAAGCCCGCCTGGCGTTCAACGCCAAGGTCTCGCGCCTGCAGCGGGCCGCGATGGGCGCTTCGCGCACCGCCGACGAAGCCCAGACGCGCATCGCCAGCCTGCGCAAAGGGCTGCTCGACACGCCCGGCGCGGACCCGGCCATCCTGAAAGATCTTGAATCGCTCCAGCAGCGGATGAACGGGCTTCTCCTGGCGCTCCGCGGCGACTCCACCCGCGCCAGGCGCAACGAGCCGCAGCCGCCGTCGATCTCCGACCGCATCGGCTCGGTCGCAGGCGACCAATGGTACGTCAGTTCGCCGCCGACGCAGACGCAGGTCGACGATTACAAGTTCGCGGCGGAGGCGTTCGAGAAGTGCCTGGGTGAGTTGCGGGCGCTGGTCGAAACCGACCTGAAGAAGATCGAAGAGCGCATGGAACAGGCCGGCGCGCCGTGGACGCCGGGGCGGCTGCCGACGTGGAAGAAGGAGTAGTAGATTGCGATCGGCGGCGTCTTTCGGAACCCGCCGCGCCAAGCGGCGGGTTGACGTCGTTGGCGATCGGCGCCCCACGGGCCGCCGACGTCACCCCGCCGCTTGGCGCGGCGGGTTCGGACAGACGGCAGGTTTATGCCGACCCCTCCGTTCCCTTACCCGCTCCCTCACGGTCGCGGCTCGGAAAGAGCTTTGCGATAGCCTCTCTTACCCCGCGTACACATCCGCCGTAAACAGCAGTACCTGCGTCGCCGGATCGCGCCAGGCGTCCGGCGCGAGCCCAGCTTTCTCGCCGGCGCAGCGCGAGAGGAAGCTCTCTTTGCTCATGTGATGTTCAGTCGCGACTTGCGGCAGGAAGAGGCCGCGCCGCTCGCCGCTCTGCACGAGGATCCCGTGCCGTCCGAGCTCCAGCTCGTCGATTGTCGTCATCGGCCAGGGCGGCGAGAGGATGGATACGTCCAGCTCGATGTCTTGAAGCTCGCCGACGCCTACCGGCGGGAACCGCGGGTCGTCGCGCGCGACGCGGATCGCCGCCGTTCGCACGGCCTCCGCGAGCGGCCGCGCCGCATCCAGCGTGCCCATGCAGCCGCGAAGCCGGCCGAACTTGTGCAACGTGACGAAGACGCCGCCGTAGGCGCCGCATTCGACGTCGGGCGGCGCGACGCGCGTCGCATCTCCGCCGCGCACGTCGGCCTCAATCACGTCCCGCGCGAATCCGGCCCAGTCGGGTCGGTCGGCGGGATCTGCATTGGACATGACGCTTCTCACTTTTCGCGCCGACGGACATAATACGCCGTTGCGGCCGGAACGTCGCCGTCGTGGCGCATCGGCTAGGTGGCGCATCGCCGTGCTCGGCGGGTGTGACCGTAGGTTTTGGCAGGCTCGGCGGGCATCTCTGTCCGAACCCGCCGCGCGAAGCGGCGGGTTGACGATCGTGGGCGAGCGTCGCCGCATAGGCCGGGGACGTCAACCCGCCGCTTGGCGCGGCGGGTTCGGAAAAACGGACCTCGCGATTGAACGGACCTCGCGATTGAAAGGACCGGATGGACTGGCTCAAGCAGCTCTTCGACCTGTTTCTGCACCTGGACGACACGCTCGGCCGCGTCATCGCCGAGTACCAGGGTTGGACGTACGTTCTGCTGGCGCTGGTCATTTTCGCCGAGACGGGGCTGGTCTTCACCCCCTTTCTACCGGGCGACTCGCTGCATTTCACGGTCGGCGCTTTCGCCGGAATGGAGAAGCTGGACATCCGCGTGACGTTTCCGCTTCTGCTGGGCGCCGCAATCCTGGGGAATACGTCGAACTACTGGATCGGCAAGTTCCTCGGCCCGCGCATCCTGCGAAGCGCCAGCTCGCGCTTCTTCAACCGCCGCCATCTCGAGCGGACGCACGCGTTCTATGAAAAGCACGGCGGGATGACGATTATCCTGGCGCAGTTCGTGCCGATCGTGCGGACGTTCGCGCCGTTCGTGGCCGGCATCGGGGCGATGACCTACCGGCGCTTCATCGCGTTCAACATCGTCGGGGCGCTCTTGTGGGTGTCGATCTGCATGTTCGCCGGTTATTTCTTCGGAAGCATCCCGGTGGTCAAGAACAATTTCGAGCTGGTCGTGCTCGGGATCATCGCCGTTTCGTTGCTGCCGGCGGTGATCGAGTTTCTGCGGCACCGCGCCGCGCGGCCGCGCGGCGAGGCGGCGTAAGCCAACGGCGAAGCGCGGAGGATGCAATGAGAACGCGAGTATCACGTGTGCTCACGACGGGCGTGCTGGTCGCCTCGATCTGCGGATGCGCAAACATCGGCGGCGGCGTGCCCGGCAGCGGTGTTTCCAGGACCGAGACGCGCGCGGTCGGCGCGTTCGAACAGGTTGAGGTTTCCGCAAGCGCACGACTGATCGTCACGATCGGGCCGGCCGGCCCGCTGCAGATCACCGGCGACGACAATCTTCTGCCGCTCGTGACGACGACGGTCGAGAACGGCCGGCTGACCATCAAGCCCAGCGAACCGATCCGCCCGGACGTTCCGCTGATCATCAAGGTCTCGACGCCGGCGCTGCGAAACGCGGCCGGCCACGGCGCGACGACGCTTGATCTCACGGGCCTGACCGGCGAGGCGTTCGAGGTCGAATGCTCCGGCGCGTCCAGCGTGAAAGCCGCGGGCCAGGTGAAGAGCCTCGCAATCCGGCTCTCGGGCGCCAGCTCGGCGGTACTCGATGCGCTGCAGGCGGCGGAGGTCGCCGTCGCCATCAGCGGGGCCGGCACGGCGACCGTGCACGCGACCGAAAAACTCTCGGTCGACCTCAGCGGCGCGTCGACGGTGGTCTACTCCGGCGATCCCAAGGTCGAGAAGAAGCTCTCCGGCGTCTGCACGGTCGTGAAGAAGAAATGAACCACGGAGTCACGGAGACACGGAGAAACGGAGGTGTGCATTGAATTCTCCGTGTCTCCGTGACTCCGTGGTTCGAATTCTGCCTTTTGCCATCTCGGCGGCAGCGCTCGGTTTTTTGCCCGCCTGCCCGCCGCCGGAATCCCCCCGCGACGATCCGTTCCTGGTCGGCCTCAGCCAGCGCGACGTAATTCATGACGGCGTCGTGCGGCAACTGCGGCTGTTCGTGCCCGGGCAGACGCTCGACGCCCCGCCGGCGTCCGTGCCGCTGCTGTTGATCCTGCACGGCGGCGGCGGCGACGCGGCGCTCATGGCGCGAATCACGCAGTTCGACGCGCTCGCGCAGCGCGAGGGGTTCATCGCCGCGTATCCGCAGGGCATCAACGGAAACTGGAACGACGGCCGGCCGGAGTTGGATAACGGCGTGGATGACGTCGGCTTCATCGCGGCCGTGATCGACGAGTTGGCGGCCGAATATCCGGTGGATCAGTTGCGCGTGTACGCGACCGGCCTCTCCAACGGCGGGCAGATGTGTTTTCGGCTGGCGTTTGACCTGGGCGAGCGCATTGCGGCGGTCGCGCCGGTGGCGGCGCTGCTGAGCGCGGCGCTGGCGGAGCGCGAGCCGCCGCCGTCGATGCCCATGCTGATCATCTTCGGCCGCGATGATCCGATCACGCCGTTTGAAGGCGGAACGGTCGGCGGCGACGCCCTGAGCCGAGGCGACGTGATCTCCGCCGACGCGACGCGGACTTTCTGGATCGCGGCCAACGGGGCCGTGGCGGCGCCGACGGTTGAGGACCTTCCCGACCGCGATCCGCTGGACGGCACGCGCGCGACGCGGGCGGTGCACACGACCGGCGGAGGGGCCGCATCGGCCGAGTTCCAGTTCATCACGGTCGACGGCGGCGGGCATACGTGGCCGGGCGGAGCACAGTATCTTCCGGTGCTCGCAATCGGGCGGACGAGCCGCGATTTCAGCGCCAGCGAGGAAATCTGGCGGTTCGTCTCGAGCGTGCGCTAATGTAACGATTCACAAATGGTGCATCATGGGTGGGACGGGCGTCTCGCCCGTCCCGCGCGACGGGCGAGACGCCCGTCCCACCCAATCAGGATGCAAACAGCGCGACAAACGGGCAATGAAAAATCGAATCTCCGGCTTCAAGGTTTGGCCTTCAATCACGGTCGCACGCGCATCGGCGATCCTGGTACTTGCCGCAGCGGCGATCGCGACGACTGCTACCGGCTGCGCGGCGCGGGACGAGCGGCCACCGCAATCCGATTCCAACCCGCCGGCGGCCTCTCCCGACCGGCCGGCGGGCGCGGGCGCGCCGTCGCCGGCCGTGGACGGCATTCACGCCTCAAACGCCGAGCCGCTGACGATCGGCCAGTCGTTCACGCTCGACTCACACATTCTGGGCGAGGTCCGCCGGATCAACGTCTACCGTCCGACCATCTACGGCGAGCCGCCCGCCGGACCGCTGCCGGTGCTCTACATGCTCGACGGCGGACTCCACGAGGATTTTCTGCACATCGCCGGGCTGGTGCAGGTGCTGGTGAGCAATGGCGGCATGCGGCCGGCGCTGCTCGTGGGCGTCGAAAACACGCAGCGCCGCCGCAACCTGACCGGCCCGACATCCAACCCGGACAACCTGAAGATCGCCCCGGTGGTCGGAGGCTCGGCAGCCTTCCGCCGCTTCGTGCGCGACGAGCTGATCCCCGCCGTCCGCGCCCGCTACGACGTGAGCGACCGGCGCGCCCTCATCGGCGAATCGCTGGCCGGGCTGTTCGTGCTGGAGACGTTCTTTCTGGATCGCGACCTGTTCGACACGTACATCGCGATCGACCCGAGCCTGTGGTGGGCCGACGGCGAGCTGGTCCGCCTGGCCGAATCGCGCCTGACCCAACCGCAGACGTCGCCGACCGCCGACTCACGCCGGCCGAACGTATTCCTTGCGTTCAGCAACGAGCCGTCGCTGACCGCGGCGGCCGAGCGGCTGGCCGGAGAATTCCGCTTGCACGGCGGCGAGGTCGCGTTTCACTTCGTGACGCTGGCGGGCGAGACGCACGCGACGGTGTATCACCCGGCGGCGCTCATTGCGCTGCGAACGGTACTTGCGCCGCCCTGAGGCGCTCGGCTCGCGGGACAGAGCTCTTTCCGAGGCGCGACCGTGAGGAAGCGGAGGCCAAAAAAACCGCTTGCTTACGCGCGCGGCTCCGATCGAATCGGGCGAATCGGCTGATACCGGGTAGCTTCCGAAATCACGGGCTACAATCGAGCGCCCGCCGGGCCGAACACAGGAGATCAACACGATGTTCAACACGAAGGCCTACTCTGCCGCCGCCGCGACGTCGCGGCTGGCTTCCGCCGTGATCCCGCGCCGTGATCCGACGCCGCGCGACGTGCAGATCGAGATTCTCTACTGCGGCATCTGCCATTCCGACCTGCACGCGGTGCGCAACGAATGGGCCGGGACGATGCCCACCACCTACCCGATTGTTCCGGGGCACGAGATCGTCGGGCGCGTCGCCAAGGTCGGCTCCGCGGTCACGAAGTTCAAGCCGGGCGACCTGGCGGCCGTCGGCTGCCTGGTCGATTCGGACGGCGACTGCCCACCGTGCCGGTTGGGCCTGGAGCAGCTTTGCCCGAACATGACGCTCACGTTCAACTCGCCCGACAAGCACGGAACGGCGCCGGTTACGTACGGCGGGTACTCGGCGGGGATCGTGGTGGATGAGCGGTTTGTCCTGCGCGTGCCGGCGAACCTGAATCTCGCCGGGGCGGCCCCGCTTCTGTGCGCCGGAATCACGACCTATTCGCCGATGCGCCGCTGGGGCGTGGGCGGCGGCAAAAAAGCGGGCGTCGTGGGGCTGGGCGGGCTGGGGCACATGGGCGTGAAGTTCGCGCGGGCGTTCGGGGCGCACGTGGCGGTGTTCACCACGTCGCCGAAGAAGATGGAGGATGCGCTGCGGCTGGGGGCGCATGAGGTGATCGTCTCGCGCGACGCGAACGAAATGGCCCGGCACGCGGGCAGCTTCGACTTCATTCTCGACACGGTCTCCGCGCCGCACGACATCAACGCATATATCAACCTCCTGCGAGCGGATGGGACGCTCACGCTGGTCGGGGCGCCGGCGGAGCCGTTCGCCGTGTCGGCGTTTGCGCTGCTGTTCGGCCGGCGCAACCTCTGCGGCTCGCTCATCGGCGGCCTGGCGGAAACGCAGGAGATGCTGGATTTCTGCGGCAGCCGGAACATCACCGCGGATGTCGAGGTGATCGCGATTCAGAAGGTGAACGAGGCGTATGAACGGCTGGCGCGGTCGGACGTGAAGTATCGGTTCTGCATTGATATGGCGTCGCTGAAGGCGGAGTGAACCGGGGCGAGAAAGTGAGTGCCACTGGCGGCTCGGGTGCCACTGGCGGCTTGCCCGCCAGTGTGATCCACGGTTGAGCTTCAATACTCCAACGGCGTGATCTTTGGTTCACGATCGGTTCGGTCGTGCATGTTCGCACGGGCGGGCGAGCCGCCAGTGGCACCCAAGCCGCCACTGGCACTCAAGCCTGACCAATCGGGGGAAATCACCGCTCGAAAAAATCTCCGTGAGTAAACCGCCCCTCGCCCGCTTAAGACGCCATTGGAGACCGATGCCCGGTCCCGCCCTCGGCTGCACCGACGGGCGTTAACCTCAGGAGATAAGCGATGAAGGCATTACGTGTGTGGTGGTGGAGTCCCGTTGCGCTCGCGTCGGTCGCCTCCCTGTCGTCCGCGGCGGTTCCACCGCTCAGCGGACGTTCAGTCCTGGCCCGCGTCTGCACGAACTGGGATGAGTCGAACTGCAACGGCGGCGACCGCGGTTCTTGGGACAACATGGTGAAGGCCTGGTACGACGACCTGACCAACGGCAGCGCCGCGCCATCCGGCCACGGCGGCTACGCCTGGGTCAAGGACGGCTTCTACGTCGACCAGGGCGTCACGGTGTACATCCGCGACTCCGATTTCACCGACTGGGACCTGGTCGGCTGGGGCAAGGACCACTGGCTCGACCGCCCCGACGATGTCGACGTCACCATGATCGGCACGCACGGCACCGGCGCCACCGACGGTCGCTGGGCCTGTCAGATGTACAAAGACGAGCCCGGCGACGGAAACTGCTGGACCTGGCAGGCGCAGATGGAATTCGGCGAGCCCGGCGCAGACGCCGAACTGCTGCACCTCTCCTCTTGCGCGAGCATGAGCCAGAGCCGCTGGCACCCGCTCTGGTCCAGCTCGTTCAAGGGCGTCCACCAGATCGACGGCTTCCACGGCATCATGTACATCCACAGCGACTGGCCCTATCGCTATCGCGATTTCGCCGATGACGCCTTCGAGAACCCGATCGCGCTCTCCTGGCTCGACAACCTCTTCGTCTACCAGTGCTACGGCACGGATGATGAGCCGACGCCCAAGCGCCGCGACCAGTGTCCCGTCGCCCGCGGTGTCGGCATCGGCGGCGACGGCGAAGGCAACTGCTGGGACCGCATGTACTCCGAGAGCTACTGGAACATCTGGAACGCCGACCCCGTCAACCCGACCTGGCACGGCGTGCTCTACATCATCGGCTGCGAAGCGGTGGACGCCGCGCCGCTCGGCGGCGTCCCGACCAGCGGCTGCAACTCCAGCGCCAACGCGGCCTCCGCGATGCCCGGCGTCAACGAGATGCTGAATGGCGCGGCCGGCGGCGCCCCGGATGACATTCCGAACGTGCCGACCGGAATCGAGTCGCTCGGTTCGTACGCCGCCATGATCGATCGGCAACTGCCGACCTACACGACGACGCTCCTGACGCCCGGCCCCGGCCCTGACTGGGTCCGCGACGCCAGCGTCGCCGACATCGCCGCGGCGGTGGGCGACACCGCGCCCACGCAGATCGCGCAGGACGGGACGCGCACCGAGGCGCGCGATCCGGCGAACACGAAGGTCGTCAAGATCGACCTCTCGCGCGGCCGGGTGCGCTACATCAGCAAGGCCCGGCTGTTCGACTGGTTCGTCCACCCGCACGTCGCCGTGCCCGAGTCGATGGCGCAGGGCACGGTGATGTCCGCGGCGGGCCAGCTCGGCGTTCCGACGGCCGAGGTCGATTTGGACAGCATCCGCGTCGAGACCGTCGTCGGCCAGTCGTACGACGACGCCGACCAGAGCGGCGAATACTACGACCGCCACGAGGCCGAGCGGATGGTGACGTTCGAGCGGAAGATCAACGGTCTGCGCGTGTTCGAGTCGAGCGTGCGCGGCAGCGTCTCAAATATCGGCCAGATTCAGCGGTTCGCCGCCCTTTGGCCGGGTTTCCAGCTCCAGCCGGGGCTGACGCTCCGCTCGCGCACCGCCGTCATCAACGACCTGGCGGCGCAGATCATGGCCGCCGAGGCGGGCGCCCAGATCAGCCTCGCGGTCGAGATCGGCTACGCCCGCGCCGGGAATCAGTACATCCCCATCGCCCTCGCCAAGCTCGACGACACGCGCTCGGGCGTGATTCTCCGGACGCCGCTGGTCAACGTCCCGGCGGACGCGGACCTCGACGGCGTCGCCGACGCGACCGACAACTGCCCCGACACGCATAACCCCGACCAGGCCGACACGGATGGCGACGGCGTGGGCGACGCCTGCGACAACTGCCCGCTGACCGCCAACCGGCTCCAGGAAGACGCGGACGGTGACGGCGTGGGCGATGTGTGCACCCAGCCCGAAGGCGGCTGCTTCATGCCCGACGGAAGCTGCGAAGTGCTGAGCAACGCCCAGTGCGCGGATGCCGGCGGCGATTACCGCGGCGATGGCACGCTATGCCCCGGTCAGCCGGGCCTGCGCGGCGATGCCAACTGCGACGGCGAGGTGAATGTGCTGGACATCAACGCGTTCGTGCTGGCGCTCAGCGATCCGGTGGCCTACGCGGCCCAGTATCCGGATTGCGACCCGAGCAACTGCGACATGAACGGCGACGGGAATCTGAACGTTCTCGATATCAACCCGTTCGTGGTCGCTGTGAGCGGATAGCGCGGGATCGAGGGTGCGAGAAGGGATTCTCGCACCCTGGCGAGAGCCTGTGAACATTTGGGTGGGACGGGCGTCTCGCCCGTCCCCACGGTGTCGGGAACGGGCAAGATGCCCGTTCCACCCGAAAGAATTCACAGGCTCTCTGGCCCGCCGCCGCGGGTCATCACATGCCATCCCGAACGGCGAGTCCTTCCAGGTCCCCGGCCGACAGAATTCACCTTGCCTGACATTCCGAGCCTGACTAGCATTTGGCCGGAGTGATCGAGGAATGCTGATGCGGCTCAATCGACGGTTGCGTCGAGTGCTGACGATTCTGGTGCTGGGCGCGGGCCTGTCCGCGACCCCGGCGCGCGGAGAGGAAGCCGAAGACAAGGGCCCCTACTATGACGTGGGCGTCATGGAGGCCCGCAGGCCGTGGGTGCAGTGGGTCATCGCGGCGGCCATGGTCGCTTTGTGCCTCGGGGCCGCGCTGAAGAACCCCCACCGCTCGCACCTCGACTGAGGCCGTCCGCGACCGTCGGCGCGACCATGCTCCCCGGTCGCGTTTCAGGGTGAGTCATGAAAAAGTCGTTCTGGCTCTCGCTGCTCGTGTGCGTCAACCTCCTTCTCCTGACGGCAATCATCCTGACGAGCTACTCGCTTCCCACCGCCCTCGCCCAGCAGCCCGCCGGCCTCGCCGACAATTTCATGATCGCCACCGGTGAGATTCAGAACGAGTACGACGCGCTCTACGTGCTGGACCTGAAGGAGCGCACGCTTCACACGTTCTACTACGACAAAGGCCGCCGCCGGCTCTATTACTCCGATTTTCGCGACCTCGAGCGCGATTTCCGGAACAACCGCGACTGACCAGGAACAACGCGAGGCCGACATGAATGACGCACCCCGCTCTCCGGCCATCGACACCCGGACCTTCGCCATCGGCGTCCTGAGCCTCACCGCCGTCGTGCTCTTCGTCGGGTTGATGCTCATCAGCGCCGCGCCGCAGCCGGCCCTGGCCATCGGTACCAGCGACCGCGCCGGCGACTATGTCATGATCACGCAGCAGCTCACCCAGTCGCAGGAAGGCGTCGTCATCATCGACGCCGCCTCCCGCCGCCTGATCCTCTATGCCTTCGATTTCAACGCCAAGGCCCTGCGCGTCCTCGACGGTTTCGAGCTCAACCAGCTCCGCCTGCCGCAGCGCGGCGGCTGAAGCGCGATTCCGCAGCCGCCGCCGGACCGGCCGTTTTTCCGAACCCGCCGCGCCGCCCGTCCTTCCGAACCCGCCGCGCCAAGCGTCCTTCC
Source organism: Phycisphaerae bacterium RAS1 (assembly GCA_007859745.1). Lineage (NCBI taxonomy): Bacteria > Pseudomonadati > Planctomycetota > Phycisphaerae > Phycisphaerae bacterium RAS1. Next base: position 3,324,732 of record SMLU01000001.1, read on the forward strand.
GAACCCGCCGCGCCAAGCGTCCTTCCGAACCCGCCGCGCCAAGCGTCCTTCCGAACCCGCCGCGCCAAGCGGCGGGGTGACGATCGGAAGCGAGCGGCGCCACACCAGCCAGGAACGTCAACCCGCCGCTTGGCGCGGCGGGTTCGGACAGACCGGCCCGCCGAGCCGGCCAAGGTCTCCGGTCACTCCCAGGGGGCGCTTTCGTGCGGCGTGGCGCAGCCGCCCGCCTTGTTTTGCCTTGCCCTGACATTCGCGCCGCGGATATCCTTTCCGCCGCGTGACCAGCTCCGAATTCCACCGCCGACAGCAGCTTTTGGTGACCGCCCGCACGCAGGGGCGCATGTCCGAGCCGCAATACCGAGAGGAAATGGTGCGCCTGCTGCTCGAAGCGGCCCGCGCCAAGGGCAGCACCGACCTGTTCGCGTTCAGCGAGCCCGCCGCCGGCAGCTCGCAGGACGCCTCGACCCTGGTCAGCGGCTCGGCCCGCCCGCGGCGCGAGTCCGACCTGTCCGTAGACGCCATGCTGGCCGAGTACAAGCTGGTCGAGCACATCGGCTCGGGCGCGTTCGGCCACGTCTGGCGGGCCTACAGCGCCACCGAGGAGCGCGACGTCGCTATCAAGGTGCTGCCGGCGGAGCTCAGCCGCGACGACCAGGAGATGCAGCGCGTCAAGCAGTGCTTCAAGAACGTCCACCACCTGCAGCACCAGCATATCTGCCCGGTCTACCGGCTCGGCTTCGACGAGCGCTACGGCTACTACCTCGTCATGCGCTACGTCGCCGGCGCGCCGCTCAGCCATTGGCGCGACAGCCTGGCCGACGCCCAGCCGCCGCTGACGCAGGCCATCGACTACGTCGGAATGGCCGGCGCCGCGCTCGACTACGCCCACCTGCACCGCGTCGTGCATCGCGACATCAAGCCCGGAAACCTGCTGCGCTCCCCCGCCGGCGACGATCTGCAGGTCGTCGATTTCGGCCTCTCCGAGCAGATTCACTCCAGCATGTCGCGCGTCAGCGGCGCCAGCCTGCCCATGGTCGGCACGCCCGCCTACATGTCGCCCGAGTCCTGCCGCGGCTCGCCGCAGGACGGCCGCAGCGACCAGTACTCGCTCGCCTGTGTCGCCTATTACCTGCTCTCCGGCCGCCCGCCCTTCGACAGCACGCCCTGGATCGTCGTCATGTGCCACCTGGAGCGCATGCCGGTTCCCGTCCGCGGCGTGTCCGAGCCGGTGAACAAAGTGTTGCTGCGCGCCCTCTCCAAGGAGCCAGGTGCGCGCTTCCCGAAGTGCGCCGATTTCGTCCACGCCCTGCGCGAAGCGAGCAAGCCGGTGCGCATCGCCTCGGCCAACGCCTCGATCGCCTCGCAGCGCTCGATCGTCATGCAGGCCGAGCAGTGGAACGACAGTTGGCTCTGCCCCAGCTACAAAACCCCCGCCCAGCCCGTGATCGGAATCGCCTTCGCCCGCAACAACGAGCGGCTCTACGTCCTGCGCAGCGACGGCGCGATCGACATGTGGTCGCCCGGCGCCAGCAGCCTGACGCGCCTCACCACTTTCATGATGCCCCCGGCCCACAGCATCGCCGTCACTCCGCAGGGCGGATTCCTCATCGCCGGAAACGACGAGCGCATCGTCGTCTACGATCCCGCCGAAGTCCGCCGCATCATGACCTACGAACCCAAGAACGACTCCATCGCGGCCATCTGCCCCGTGCCGCGCACCCCGGCCGAAATCGGCTGCCTGACGCGCCGCGGACAACTGGTCTTCGTCGACGTGGCGACCGGCGGCGTGCGGCGGACGCTTCGCGTCCGCTCCGGCGACACGGTCGGCCTGTGCGTCGCGAACAAGAACCCGATCCTGGTCGAGTACACCCGCAACACGCTCAGCTACCGCAGCCTCAAAACCAGCTTCACTGCGCCCGCCTGGCCCAAGCTGCCGCGCGACCTGACCGACCGCATCGACGAGACCTTCTTCACGTCCGGCGATTCATACTTCCTGGTGCGCCGGACCGACGGCCGCGTGCTCTGCGCCAATCCAACCAGCGGCAAGCTGCTGTGGATCTCCCCCGCCGAACCGCTCATCCGCCATGTGGTCGTCGATATCGGCGAGCTGCTGCTCCTGGCGGCGATGGACGGCCCCGACCTGCGCATCATCGACATGGCCACCGGCCGCCCGCTGCCCAGCGTCGGCTTGCCCTGCCCGGCGACGCGCGTGGCGATCTCCGCCCAGGGCCGCGTGGCCGTGGCCCTGCTCGACAACCGCGTGCTCATCGCCGAAAGGCTGCCAATCGTCCGCACGGAGGGTCCATCGCAGCGCGGGACGTGATGTAGCGTCGGCCCTCTGTGGCCGACGGTGTTCTCGGGGGCATGGTGACGCGTCGGCAAGCTCACGCGGGTACGCGAGAGATTGGGTAGGCTGGGCTGAGTACTCGAAGCCCAGCACGCTAGGGTGGGCCGTGCCCACCAGACATAGCACGTGGCGCAGGTCATCGACCCGACGCCAACATTGGGCGGGTCGCGCCCACTTCGCCGGAAAGCCTACAACACGAAGTCGAGAATGCGCTGTTTCAACTGCTTGAAGACTTCCTCCGATTCGAATTCTGCCACGCTGGTAAACATGACAAAGACGAATTGGTCGTCCACGAGGTTCACGTAGATCGAGTTGGTGATCCCGTTGCCGCCGACCGAGCCGATCACCTGCTCGCCTGAGCTGCGCTTGCGGATTGCCTGTTTGCGGTAGCTCTTCGTACCCTCCGCAGACAAGACTCGGCCGCCCAGAACGGCGTCAAAGTAGCTGTGCAGGTCGCGAACCGTCGCGATCATTCCGCCGTTGCATCGCAGATTCCACGATGGACCGTCTGCCATCCAGGGATGATCCAGCGGCGTGCCCCACCGCTTGCCATCCTTGTATCCGACCGCCAGCTCCTCGTTCTTCCACCCGGGGATCAGGTATCCGATTCGCGGCGTTCCGGCGGGGACGAACAATTGCGAGTGCACGTACTTTTCGTAGGGCATCTGCCCGAGCTTCTCTATCACGGCCCCGAGCAGGCTGTAGCCCGCGTTGGAGTAGGACTCCTTCTCCCCGGGCTTGGCGATGAGCGGCGTCGTCATCAGTTTTTCGATGACCCATTCCTTGGTCGCGGGTTCATAGTCGTCGCCGAAAATGTCGGGGAACCCGGCCTTGTGATCCAACACCTGTTGCAGCGTGATTTCCGCCTTGTCGGGCGGCACGTTGTCGAAGAATCTCGGCAGGACGTCGTCGAGGCGGAGCTTGCCCTCCGACTCGAGCTTGATGATCGCGGCCTTGGTGATCGGCTTGACGATGGAGCCGATGCAACTGCCCGTCTCAACCGTCATCTTCCGCCCGCTCTCGCGGTCGGCCAGCCCGTAGGCCTTGTGCAAAAGGTCCTTGCCCTTGTACGTGATCAGCACGATCCCGTTGAGTCCCTGTTTTTCCAAATCCTTGATGTATCCGTCGATCTCCGCCGCAAGTTGCTCCGCGGACGCCGCCTTCGGCGTCGCCCATTTCGGCGGGTCGATCGCCCGCGCGACGATCGCGAGCCCGGCCAGACACAACGCGGACGCAACCACACTTCGACTCTTCATGATGACCTTCCTTGCTCGCCGTATGAACTGCTCTCGCATCGACGACGACACGGCGTCGGCGCTTAGAACTCCGATCAGAACCCCGCACGGAAGTGCGGGGCCGCTCGTCCGCCACGTCCGTGGCGGGTTCTGTTAGGCGCTCTTAGACAACGCGAGAACCCATCCGGTCTCTTGCACTCCAACCGCATTCGGAACCGAGCGCGCTCAGCGCCGTGGGCTCAATGACGTAGCGAAGCTGCACCGCCGCCGGGTGCGAACGCAGCGACTCATCCAGCTTCGACCACAGCCGCGGCGCGAACAGAACCGCGTCCGGGAGCTTCTTACCCTCCAGCAGCTCGCCCGGTCGCCGGGTTACCCGCGCGCCGATCGAGACATCCTTGGAGTGGAAAAGTGACATCAGGTCCGCGACCGCGTCGCGCGCTCGGTCGGCGTTCGTCTCCGCCAGTACCAGTCGCGCCGGTTTTGATCGACCGGATCGTCGCGCGAGAGCCTCGGTCAGCGTTGGATCGAGCGCCACCGCCACAAAGCGCATGTCCGCGCGACGCCGCGGCCAGCGCCGGCGGACGTCGTTGAAATGAAAATACGTCGAGAGGATCGGTCCCGCTGGAGGCTCACCAGCGGCATCCAGGCAATGCGCCGACACCTCGACGTTCCAGCGCCGCTCGATCTGACGCGCATAATCCTCCGCCTGCATCAGAGAACACTCGACGAACGACCCTCGCGAGCTCGCGACGGACTCATTCCCCATGCGTTCGCGGGCGAGCAGTTCCGCCAGACCGCGCGCATCGACGCCGAACCGCGTCCGCGCGGCTTGCACGATGTCGGCAAGAAAAGCGGCCAGGCCCGATACGCTCAATCGTCGCGCCGGGGCGGTCTTTGCGACGGAGGCGCCTTGCGGACGGCGGATGACCGCCAGGCCGGCGGCCGCAAGGTCTGCGTATGCCCGACGGACGGTGTGGAGATTGACTCCCCATCGTGTCGCGGCGTCGCGCAGAGGCGGAAGCGCGTCGCCGGGGCGCAGTTGCCCCGTGGCGATGCGATAGCGCAACGTCTCCACGATCTGGTGATAAAGCGGAACGGGGCTGTCGCGATCCAGGCGCCGCGCCATGATCTTATGTTATAGATAACTAGAACATAATGCAACGCCGGCGCCGCTCCGAAGTGCTCCTCGCCGAAACGCCGCCGATCCTCCCGCACGCAGGCGCCGTCGCAGCGCGTGAATCCATCCTGCTCGGGTGCGTGACACTCTCGGCGGCGCGCGTCTTCAGCCCTGGAAGGGCGACAGAATAAAGCCCACGGCGTGAGCCGTGGGAAAATCGGCAACGCGCGAATCAGCCCCGGACGGGGCGAAAGAAGTCTGCATACGTCACCCCGAGGACGTTTCTTTCGCCCCATCCGGGGCTTGTGTTCTCCACGCTCGTGTTCCCACGGCTCGCGCCGTGGGCTTTATTCTTTCGCCGCTACGCGGCTAAGCCCGGCCGCGGGCGAGTGGCATAGGTGGCATGAAGCTATCCCAAAACTCTTTCCGAGCCGCGACCGTGAGGGAGCGGAAGCGGAAGAACGCTTGCTTACGCGCGCGGCTCGGATCGAAAACAGGGTTCTGGGATAGCTTCATGCTCTCGTCGTACCCGGCATGAGCATGTCCGCTCGCACGGGTCCGGCGCGGTTACGTCTCGGCATGCTTACGCGAGTACGCGAAAGCATGCCACCGGCCGATGCCGCCCGATCTTGCCAACCTACGATTCCTAGCTAGAATTCACCCGGGCCGCGTCCACGCGCGACCGACACGGGGGCCAAGATGCGCAACGACGAACGAAACCACGGGTGTTCGTCTCATAATAACCCGCTCAAGCCGCCCGTCCGCCGAAGGTGCGCAACTAGGCCTCGCGCACTTGCGCACCTTGACGCCTTGAACCGGCCACGCGCCATCGCCGCCGCGACTCAATTACTCCGCCCCCTTCAGAACCTCCCGCTGCACCCGCCGGGCCTGCTCCGCGTCCGCCACGTTGTCGCTGTGGCACGCAAGTTTCGCGGGCGAGACGCCCGCGCCCCCCAATGCCGGCGAGACGCCCGCACTCCCCGGCGCCGGCGGGACGCCGACGCTCCCCTTCGCCCGGGTTGCCAGCAGGGCCTGCTGCTCCTGCGTCAGCCCCGGAGACTTGGCCGCGACCTTGAGCGGAACATAGCCCTCCGCCTTCCCGCTGGCCCACTCCTGAATCTCCTTGCTGATTCGCATCGAGCACCAGTCATGCCCGCACATGGCGCAGAAGTCGGTATCGACCTCCAAATCCTCGTCATGCAGCGCCCGCGCCGTCTCGCCGTCGAAGGCCAGCTCAAAATGCTTCGGCCAGTTCAGCGCCGCGCGCGCCTTGCTCAGGTCGTCGTCCCATTGCCGCGCGGCGCGGATGCCGCGGGCAATGTCGCCGGCGTGGGCGGCGATCTTGTAGGCGATGCAGCCGGCTTTCACATCGTCGGCCTTCGGCAGTCCGACGTGCTCCTTGGGCGTCACGTAGCAGAGCATCGCCGCACCGGCCCGCGCCGCCTCGGTCGCGCCGATCGCGGACGTGATGTGGTCGTAGCCGGGGAAAACGTCGGTGACGAGCGGGCCAAGCACGTAGAACGGCGCATCGTCGCACACCGTCCGCTGATGCTCCATGTTCCACGCGATCTCGTTCAGCGGCACGTGCCCCGGCCCCTCGACCATCACCTGCACGCCGGCCTCGCGCGCCCGCTGCACCAGCTCCGCCAATACGTGCAGCTCCGCGAGCTGGGCCGGATCGCTGGCGTCCGCGAGGCAGCCGGGCCGCACGCCGTCGCCGAGCGAATAGGTGACGTCGTACTTCCGCATGACGGCGGAGATTTCGTCAAACAGGTCGTACATCGGGTTCTGCTTGTTGTGGTGAATCATCCACTTGGCCAGCAGCGACCCGCCGCGGCTGACGAGGCCGGTGATTCGGCCGCGAATGAGCGCCAGGTGCTCCTTCAGAATGCCGGCGTGGATCGTGAAGTAATCGACGCCCTGCTGCGCCTGATGCTCGACTTCGCGCAGAATGTCATCATAGGTGAGTTCTTCAATCCGCTTGCCGCCGGTTCGCTGTTCCCTGTTCCCTGTTCCCTGTTCCCTCGGCGCAATCATGCTGTAGATCGGCACAGTCCCGACCGGCACGACGCTGTTGTCAATGATCGCTTGGCGACATTCGTCGAGCCGGCCGCCAGTGGAAAGGTCCATCACCGTGTCGGCGCCGTAGAGAATCGCATGTCGGAGCTTGTCGAGCTCTTCGCGCGTGTCGCTGCTGACCGGGCTGGCGCCCTGGTTGGCGTTGATCTTGGTGGTGATGCTGCGGCCGATGCCGGTCGGGTCAAGCCGCTTGGCGGCCCGCTCGCCGCGGCAATGCGCCGGATCATCAATCCACGCGCGGCGTTGGGCGACGGTCTGATTGACCCAGTAGGCGGACGCGGACGTAGCCGTCGGATGACCGACCGCGGGCCCGTAGCGTCCGACCTCCGAGTCGGACGAACCGTAGCGTCGGCCCTCTGTGGCCGACGGAGGTTCAGAGTAGCGAGTAGCGAGTAGCGAGTTGGAATGCGCAGCGCTGCCGCCGTTCTTCTTCAACTCGCTACTCGCTACTCTTAACTTTGAACTCGGCTCGGCCCCCGCCGAGCCGGCCAGATGCCTCACATTCGCCGGTATGACAATCGCGCCGCGTGCGACGCCGTCGCGGATGCACTCGGGCGTCACGTTCTCACGAACCGCGACGCGGGCCATTTCAGCGGTGATGACGCCCTTGCGGGCGGATTCGAGCTGGGTCATGGAGTATCTCCTGGCGCTTCCGCGCGCAGAACCTCGGCGATCTGCGAACGGAGCGCTGGTATGTCTGTTGTCGCGGCGGCCCACACGACGGGCCATTTCACGCTGAAATAGGCGTGAATCGCGATGTTTCGGAAGGCCACGATTTCGGGCCAGGGGATCTCGGGATGCCGATTTCGCAACTCTGCGGAAATTCGGCCGGCCGCTTCTCCGATCACCATCAACTTCTGAAGCACGGCGCTGCGTAGCAGGTCGTTGCCGACGAACTCGTGCTCCTTGATGTTCGCCAGGAACGCCGCGGCAGAGTCGCTCGCCTCAATGATGTCCGACAAGTAGAGATCGTCACGCCGCAAAGATCACCTCCGCCTCGGCGAGGACGTGGTCGCGGATGCGTGCTTTCAGGCCGTCCTTGGGCACTAGATCCACCTTTCGGCCAAAGAGCGCCTCCAATTCGTGCGCCAGCCGAGCAAGCGCGATGAACCCGATCTGCGCCGAAGGCTCAAATTCAACCAGCAGGTCGATATCGCTGTCGGGTCGCGCGTCGCCGCGGGCGGCGGAACCGAATACGGCCAGTTCGCGAACGTGATGCCGGCGGCAAAGAGCCGCCAGCTCGCTGGCGAGGGCGTCAATTGGGATCATGGTCATTCTGCTCGCATCGGCGACGCTCCGCGCGGTGTGCAAGCACAAACAACCCCGCGCGTCGCAATCTCACGGATCGCGACACGGATCACATCTGAAGTAATGAAACCATCGCGGGCGGATTCAAGCGGGGTCATCGGTGTACCTCGCGTGCATTAAGGGTCATTGCACTCGTAACGTCCAGCATCAGGTATCGAAAAAGTGCGAATCTACCGGCGTTGTGCGCCGAATAGTCCCACCATTGAGCGCGGTAAGCCCCCTCCAAATGCAGCGCAGCGTCGCGGCCTCGTGTCGTCCCCGGCGATGCCGCTGCGCCCCAGGCCAGTCGACCGCTAATAGGCCGCCCGTCATGCAATCGGAACGCAGCATCCACTGTCTCATTTCTCGCCGCAGACCAGTATGCGCTGTCGTTCGTCAGGAGAATTGCATAGCAGCGAGCCCGGGCGTACGTGTGGCAGACGCGCTCGAGGCGTGTAACGTCTTTCAGAAAGTCATAGCGGCCCAAGTCCTGCGCGCTTTGGTTCTTCAGCAGAAACCGCTGGCCAGCAACAGCAAGATCCGCTGCGCCGGTTTTGTATTTCAATTCTACTGCAATCGGGGCGTCACCCATCCAAACCCAGACGTCGCAGTACTCTGTGCCGTTCTCGCCTCGTAGCGGCATCTCCAAGCGAACGCGAGCATCACGGAATTCCTCGTGAAGTCCCCAAGCGAGCGCGTGCTGAACATCCGCTTCGGAATGGAAGACCGGGCGCGTGTTGCAGAGATTGCGCAAGATCGTCACCATCACGTCGGCGGTCACAGTCTCAGTCCTTCCAACATCGTGCTGCGACTCTCAATCGCGTGGCAGGTCATCGTTTCTTCGTTCGCCGTTGCATACTCTTCGCTACTTTTCGCTTACGTGTGCGCCCGACCGAATCGGGTTCCAGCTTCAAGCGAGCTCGCACCAATTCGCGCACTTTGTTGCAGGTTGCGACGGCTCCCTTGGCCATCGCTCGGTCTGCGAAGACGCCAGGATAGCGCACTTCGACGGCGTGCGTCGTCAAGTCCTGAAGCTCCGGGCGCAAGTGTGCCCAATCCGGCTCCAGCGCGACCAGTTGGTCGAGGAGCTTTACGAGGTTGTGCGTCTTGTCGAAGTAGACCGCTGCGTCGTGAAGACACGCCTTCAGGTATTTCTCTGCGCACTGCTGGGCGTGAAAACACACGCTGTCCAGATTCGGAGCCGCGCGCGCGGAGTTCACGGCGCGCGACGGTCCAGTCACCCTCGGCCTTCTGAACCCACTCAGCGGTCAGCGGATTCATGCAACACCCTGCCCTTCGTAACAATGTCTCGCAAGAACCAATCGTTCAGCGCAATTCGCCGGCGCAATTCGATCGGCGAGCGCACCACGAGATCAACGGCGAACGGCGGACTGACTGTTCTCAACACCTTCGCTGCGGTGCGCGCGGGATGCCCGGAGTAGTCCATCACCACCATCAAATCCACGTCGGAATCTCCCGTCGGCTCGCCGTACGCGTACGAGCCGAACAGGATGATCCGCCGCGGCTTGAACGCCGCCGCAATCCGGCGGGCGAAGGCGCGGATGTCTCGCATGGGGACCATTACCCGAGGCTCCGGCTCGTCATCGTTTCAGTCATTCTCCAAACCGCTCCCATCTCGCAATTTCCGCCGGCGTCATCTCCACGCGAAGCCCGAACGCCGCAAGCTTCTCCTTCACCTCGGCCAGCGACGTCCGCCCGAACGACCGCAGTGTCAGCAGCCGCTGCTCCGGCCACTGCACCAGTTCGCGAATCGTCCGCACCGCGGCGGCTTCGAGGCAGTTGTTCGCCCGGACGGACAAATCGAGGCGCTCCAGCGGATCATCGAAGATGTTATCGATACCGGACTCCGTGGCGCACAGGTAGCGCTGACAGCGCGGTCATTTGCCGCGTTTTCGCTTGCGCGTCGTGGACCGCCGGAGCCTGCGCCGAGGGGGCGCCCGCTTTCGACGCTTCGGGGCGATCGGAACTCCGAGTTTCATTCGCATTGCCTCGCGGATCAGCGTCGCCGCCCTGAGCGCTCCACGGGCATCTGCGCGGGATGCGGTCGCGCCCGGGTAACGATACTTGACGCCGAAGCTTGTCAGTCCGTCAGCGGCCGGCGCGAGCAGGCCAAGTCCGGCGTCTGATTTGGCAAGCTCGGCAAGCAGCTTCGCCAAGTCGTGCGTTCGCTCAATCGGCGTTCCGCTCTCGCACAGCCGCGCTTTCAAGTACTTCTCCGCGCACTGCTGCGCGTGAAAACAGATCGCTCCAAATGCGGGATGCGTGCGTGTGCGCATCTCGCGCCGCGCTACGGCGAAGTCCTCCTCGGCCTTCGCGATCCACTCACGCGTGAGCGGCTTCATAGAGCACGAATCCGCGTTCAAGGATTTCGCGCATGAAGGGGTCTCCAAGCTCCACGCGGCGCTTGATTTGCCCTTCGGAGCGCGTCAACAGGTCCATTGCAAAGTCACATCGAATCCGCCCACGGATTTCGAGAGCGCGATCGTCTTGCGGCTGACTCCCTGCGAAAACGACGAGCAGGTCGACATCGGAATCTCCGCGGGGCTGCCCGTAAGCGTGGGAGCCGAACAGTATGACTCGCGTGGGTTCGAACTCGCGCGCAACGTCGCGAGCAAAGCGATCGATCGCCGCTGCCCTGTCCGGAGTACGATCACAGTTGATCGACCCTTGATCCAGGCATTTGCCGGTGTGTCCGCACTCGATCTCACCGGTGCGATCGCGCAGCCTGAAGCGATAGCGCTCGTCGAAATCGCCTCGGAATAGCCCGTCCGGAATCGGATGTCGTGCAAACGGATTCTCAAACACGCGTACGCGCTTCACCAGCGCGAGTTCGCTTGGAATCCGCTCGCGCAGCTCCTCAAGCACGCGCCAACTTTCGAGCAACTCCTCATGCGTGGGCCATTTCCGCGTGTCGCGGCGCGGCACGCGCTCGCGGTACGCGCGTTCAAACTCCGGATTGCGCTTGCGGTACGTAGACAGGACGGCGATCGCACTGACGGTGGTGTTCTGGGCTGCGCCGGACTTCGGGTCGATCATTTTGCCGTTCCGGGTGAATGCGCGCGTCGGTCCTGGCCACGCGCCGTCGCGGCTCGCGCCGATCGGAAGCGACCACGCGAAATCGCCCAACATCGCGGCAAATAAGAACTCCGGCTCATCACGAAATGTCCAGTCGTTCTCGTTGCGCAATACCAGCACACAGCAATCACTACGGTAGGGCTTGAACTGCTTCCGCGATTCGTGAATCTCCTTGCGCACGCTTTTGTAGCCGCCATCGAAACAAAAAACCCCGCGCGGAAGCGGAAACGGCCTGAACAGGGTCTTTACCTCGCACCTCACGTTGTTGGTTTCGTATTCAAACACGAAATCGGGGTTCTTCTTGCCGGGTCGCTTGCTCGGTTCGTACGCCGCGCAGATGCCATGATCTTGCAGGTATCTGGCGAACCACTTTTCCGAGGCTTGGCTGGCGGCCTCGATCGCGGCAGGATCGGCGGGAACGCGCTGCCGAGGACTGCGAGTGGCGGGCACGAACTGCTCCTTCCCTACGCAGGCGGCTGACACGGCCAGGATGACGGGTTGAAAACCCGTCGAAACAGACACCGGTTGGAAACCGGTGCCACACAGGCCCTGTCGGCTCGTCGCTGATCAGGTTCAAAGGGTCTGCCGGCGTCCGCCGCCGGCATCTCAGGCCCGCCGCAGCGGACCGCCCCTAGGCGTTCAGATTGTATCACCTTTCGCGTTGAATCCTATCGGCAGCCGGCATCGCAGTGGCGGCAACCGAACCCGGCGCGTCACACCTGCTCATACGCAACCGTCCGCTTCACCCGCCTTCCGACCTCGCTCGCATACCGCCGGCCGAGCGTATCACGATGCTCGCGGACCCACTCGGTCAGCCTGATCGAGCCCGTCGCCGGGGCGTCCGAGCCCAGCAAACCGCGCATCAGCCCGAGGATTTCCTCCCAGGTAATCACGACGTCGCCGACCAGCGGATTCACCAGCTTGCTGACCGCCCAGCCGAGGCGCGGCGGAACGGATACCACCGCCCGGCGTACGCCGATGATCTCCGCAATCGTCCGCACCAGCTCCCGATACCTAAACGTCTCCGGCCCGACCGCATCGACCGTCATGTCGTCGGTTCGCCGGGCGCAAGCGATCATCAGCTCCGCCATGTCATCCACGTGCAGCGGCCGCAGACGATAAGAGCCATCGCCGAACACGCCGAACAGCGGCAGATGCCGCAAGACCCAGGCGATGTTGTTGACGAGGATGTCGCCACGGCCGAAGAGCACGCCGGGGCGGATGATTGCGTGCGACAGGCCCGTTTCGCGAAGGGCGTCTTCGAGTTCGTGCTTGCCGCGGTAGTAGGCGAGATCGTCCGCCTCGCCGGCGTGCAGGATGCTGACGTGCACGACGCGGCGGACGTCGGCCCGCCACGCCGCAGCGAACAAGGCGCGCGTGTTCCGCACGGCTTCTGCGAACGTGAAGAGGCGGTGATTGAAGCGTACCCAGTAGGTGTTGTAGAGCACGTCCGCGCCTTCGACCGCACGCGCCAACGCGGGCGGATCATCAAACGCGAGCGGACGAATTTCGAGTCGCGAACCAAAGGGATTGGGCCGGCCCGGCGAGTTGGTGAGTGTGCGCACGCTTGCGCCGGCGGCGAGCAGGCGCTCCGTCACCGATCGGCCCGTGTAGCCGAGGGCGCCGGTGACGACGTGAAGCGGGCAGTCAGCGGACATGGCGGCATGTTCGATCCTCGCCGTCGAGCCCACAACGCCTGGCGGCACGGTTTCAATTGTTTCAAAGTGAAGCTGAGAGCCGCGCCGCAGCGGGCTGCCGTCGGCCTTTCCGTTCCCTGTTCCCTGTCCGCGGATGCCTGCTCTCGTCTATAGTGATTTCCATCTGAGCGCCTTCTCGCCATCGACCGGTGGCGGGGCCGCCGCACCGAGGAACGCACGTGACGCACGAACATTGGATGGGCCTCGCCATTCAGCAGGCCCGCGCCGGCGTCGCCTCCGGCCAGTCGCCGTTTGGCGCCGTGATCGTCCGCGGCGACGCCTTGATCGCCGGCGGACACAACCAGGTGTGGCAGCGCTGCGATCCGACCGCCCACGCCGAGGTCGTCTGCATTCAGAATGCCGCCGCCGCCCTGCGGACGATCGACCTGGCCGCCTGCCGCATGTACACGACGTGCGAGCCGTGCCCGATGTGCGCCGCGGCGATTCATTGGTCAAAGCTGGAAGAGGTCTACTTCGGTGCGACCATTTCCGACGCACAACAGGCCGGCTTCAGCGAACTGATCTTTGCCGCTTCGGAACTGTATCGTCACGGCGGCAGTCCGGTGCGGATCGCGTCGGGCGTGCTGGCAGAGCCGTGCAAGGCTCTCTTCGCCGAGTGGCTGGCCCGTGCGGACCGCCGCGCGTACTAGTGGTGCAGCACGCGCTCGCTTTCGCGTGGGGAGCATCGGCGTCCCGCCGGTGCGCACCGGCGAGACGCCGATGCTCCCCGAAAACGAGATCGTGACGTACAAGCGAGCCGATATGCCGCGCCCATCCAAACAGCCCGACAGACGCCGCGAGTCCACAGCACGCGGCGCTACGGTAACGGCGCGCAGCACTGCCGCCGCAGCGCGGGACCGCGGCTGGGTTTTCGCGCTGGCCGTGTTCATCCTGACCGCGGCGGCATTCGGGCCGGCGCTGAACGCCGATTTTGTCGACTGGGACGACACCGACAATTTTCTTCGGAATCCCAACTACCGCGGCCTGGGCGACGCCCAGCTCCAGTGGATGTGGACCACGTTTCACATGGGCCACTACCAGCCGCTGACCTGGATGACCCTGGGAGCCGACTACCTGATGTGGGGGATGAACGCCCGCGGCTATCACGCCACCAGCCTGCTGATTCACGCGGCGACGGCCGCGGTTGTGTTTCTGTTGGCGCGGCGGCTGATCGCGCTGGGCGCCGGGCTCGGGGTCGCGGCGTCTGCAACCGCCGTTTCGCCCGCGCCGCTGAACATCGCGGCGGCGTGCGCAGCGTTGCTCTTTTCGGTGCATCCGCTGCGAGCCGAGGCGGTGGCGTGGGTGACCGAGCGCCGCGACGTGCTGAGCGGCTTCTTCTTCGTGCTGACCCTGCTGTTTTATGTAAGAGCGCAGGAGTCGCCGCCGGGCGGGTACTGGCGCTGGATCGCCGCCGCCGGGCTGGCGTTTCTGCTGTGCTGCTTCAGCAAGGTGATCGCGATCGCGCTGCCGCTGCTGTTCCTGATTCTCGACGCGTATCCGCTGCGACGATTCACGCTGGCGCGCGGCAATGGCGCCGATCCGCGGCGCACGCTCCGCTGGCTTCTCTTCGAGAAGCTCCCGTTCGTCGCCGTCGCGGCCTTCTTCGCCTGGGTCGCCTCGTCGGGACAGAGGGGCATGGCGGCGATCATTCCATGGGAGATGCACCCGCTAGAAGGCCGCCTCGGCGTGATGGCCTTCGGCTTCGTCTACTACCTGTCGAAGACGCTGGTCCCGGTCGCGCTCTCTCCGATACCGGAGCTGCACCTGCCGGTCCAACTTGCGGACGCGAAATTCGTCGCTGCGATCGTGATCAGCGGCGCGATTCTGGTTGGGGTCGCTATTCTCGCGGCGCTGCGCCGCGGGCACGCCATCCTGGCGGCGCTGGCGGCTTACCTGGTGCTCTATCTGCCTTCCAGCGGAATCGCTCAGAATGGCTGGCAACTCGCGCACGACCGCTACAGCTACCTCGCGACGCTCAGCTTCGCCCTGCTGATCGGCGGCGCGATCTTCGCTTCGCTTCGCGCCGAGCGCGGCACAAGCATCGTCGTCGCCGCGTGGGCTGCGATTATCGCGCTGCTCGCCGGGCTGACCTGGCGGCAGACGGGCGTATGGCACGACACGGCGTCGCTCTGGACGCACGCGGTTCGCGTTTCGCCCGACAGCTCGAACGCACAAAATGGCTATGGCTACGTCTTGATGACGGCCGGCAGGTTGGACGAGGCGATTCCGCACTTCCGCGAGGCGGTTCGCATCCGTCCGGGGAACCGCGAGGCGCACCTGAATTGGTGGGACGCGCTGAATCGAAAGGGCGTCGACAACCAGACGCTGCTCGAAGCCTATCGGCAATCCGTCTCCGAGTTCCCTAAGCTCGTGGATGGCCATGTGAACCTGGGCAACGCGCTGATGCGCTCCGCGGACGCGCCGGCGGCCAAGGCCGCGTATGACCACGCGCTCGCGCTGATTCGAGACGGTGTGCCGCTCTCGCCGGACAAGATCGCGGCGGCCCGGGCGCGGGCGCTGGGCGGCCTGGGTTGGGTGGCGTACTCGGCGCAGGACGACGCCACGGCCATCGAGCGTTGCCGCGAGGCGCTCTCGGTGGACGGGTCGCTGGAGTTTGCGCGGATCAACCTGGCGCGAGCGCTGGCCCGCAGCGAGCGGCGCGACGAAGCGGTTCGTGAGCTTCAGGTTCTGCTCAGAATCAACCCCAACCACGCGGATGCCAAGCGGCTGCTGGAGCAGTTCGGAAATCAGCCGTAGCGGCCGGCCCCCGTGCCGGCCGAGGCCGTAACGGGCGGCCCCCGTGGCGGCCGTCGTGCGATTTCAATCGACCGGCTGGAAGCCGATACCACAACCCACGGCCGGCACGGGGGCCGGCCGCTACCCCACTTCAGCGCCAGTCGCCCATCATGTACTCATACAGGTAGCGGATGGTTTCCTGCTGCTCCGCCTCGGCGTCCTCGATCAGGTCGCCGATCGAGACCATGCCCACCAACCGATCGTCCTTGACGACCGGCAGGTGGCGGATGCGGCGGCTGCGCATGACGCTGCGACACTCGGCGCGCGACGTGTCGGGCGCGCAGCAAGCCACCGGGGCGGACATCACGTCTCGCACCAGAAGCGCCGACGGATCGCCCTGCTTGGCGACCACGCGGTTCAGGACGTCGCGCTCGGTGAAGATGCCCACTACCTTGTCGCCGCGCGTGACAACCAGCGCCCCGATGTGGCGCTCGTTCATCACGCGGGCGGCGGCCAGGACCGTCGCGCCTTCTTCGATGCTGACGACGTCCCCGCCTTTGCGCTCAAGGACGCTCTGAACACTGTGCATGCGCACAACCTCCGGCCAGAGAGGGCCTTCCGGCGGTCCTTCCCCGAACACACGTGACCCTTAGTTTGACCGGACCGCGGCCGGGGAGTCAAGCGAAATTACCGCAGGCGCGCGGCGCGGGTCGGCATCAACTTAGTGGGTAGTTTTCAGGCGACCCTGGCTAACGGTCGCGTGTTCCAGACGCGCTCCCAGTCGCTGTTGAGGTGGGCGACGCGGAGCGAGAGGACGTTTTGGGATCCGGCCTTGGACCAGCGCATTCCGCAGCGTTTCATTCGCAGGGCGACCACGTGCTTGCAGGCCGCTTCGACCCGGCCCGAGCCGATGTCCAGGCCCATCTCTCGGAAGCGGTCATAGGCCAATCGATCGTCCTGGTTCTCGATGTAGGTGATCAGGGCTTGTAACGCCGCCCGCTTGTTCTTGGCGCGCGTGCCGCAGCGCTCGGCCTTCAACTGGTCGAGAATCGCGCGCACCTGCCCGTCCCACAGCAGCGTTTCGATCGATTTCACCCAGCTCGCCGTTTCCGGCGTTTGCTCGCCCCCCAGGGCCCGCCCGCAGGTCCACACGTGCTCCATCGCGTGATACCAGTCCACGATGCAGACCGCCTCTTTCAACAACCCGCCGATGTGCTCCCAGATCCACCGCGCCCCGTCGCCCAGCAGCACCACGCGCCGGGCCCGCTCCAGGCCGCAGCGACAGGCCAATTCCCAGACGAACGACACGAACGCCGCCGCGCCTTCAAACCGCACCCCGTAGCGCACTTCGCGATCCACGCCGGCGGGCTGGCCGGGCTGATCCCAATAGCACGCCACGCACTTGGCTTCGTGCCAGCCGTCCGCCTGGTGCACCTGCACGCCGTCCACGGTCACATAGAACGTCTCCGGCGACGCCTCCGCCGGCGGCGCTTTCCACTCCGCCATGGCCGCGGCCCGTTGCTGCTCCTGCTGCGCCGCCACCCCGCCCACCCGCTCCGTCAGCCGCTCAATCGTCGCTTCGCTCAGCCGCTGACCGGTCAGCGCGTACAACGTGGACGCGGCGCTGGCAAACGTGTTCTCAATCCCCAAGAGCGCCGCCGCCTTCGCCAGACCGACGCTCTCGGCCCCCGCCCCCAACCCCACCCGCTCGTCGTACGGCAACGCCGACCGGCCGCAAGACCGGCAGCGGTAGTACGCACGCCGAATCCCGATCTGACCCATCTGCGTCGCAATCAGCTTGGGCCGCTGATCCACAAACCGCTGCGCCCCGCCGCACCCGCACACCCGGCTGGTTCCCTCATACCCCAGCTTCTGCCGCCCCAAATGAAGCTCGACCGCTCTTGCCCCGATCCGCCGAACCGCCTCCAGAACCGCCGTTTCCACCTGCGTCAAATCATCCGACAGCAAAACCCCATCCTCCCCGCAAAACGCCAACACCTGCTCGGCAACGCTGGTAAGATCCACGTTTGGCCCTCCTTGGCCAATGGCTCGCTCAAACCCCACGCCATTGAAACCGAGGCCAGGGCCTTTGTCTTTTACCCACTAAGTTGATGCCGACCCGCGCGGCGCGTCCGTTCGTAGAGCAGCCAGTAGCTGACCGGAATGACGAACAGCGTAAAGACCGTCGACGCCAGAAGTCCGAAGATCAATGCCCACGCCAACCCGGAGAAGATCGGGTCGATCGTGATCGGCAGGGCCGAGAGCATGGCCGTGGCCGACGTGAGCAGAATCGGCCGCAGGCGAACGACGCGACTTTCCATGATTGCATCAAAAAGGCTTCGGCCGCGGGCCTGCGAGAGGTGGATGAAATCAACCAGGATGATCGCGTCGCGCGTCACGATGCCGGCCAAGGCGATCATGCCGATCATGCCCGTTGCAGTGAAAAACACCGGGTCGGCGTATCCGCCGACGTTTCCGCCGCTGAGAAGGCTCAACAGCCAGAAGCCCGGCATGATGCCCAGGACCGTCAGCGGGATGGCGAGCATGACGACCAGCGGCAGGGCGAACGAGCCGGTCTGCGCGACCAGCAGGATGTAGATGCCGCCGAGAGCGGCGGCGAAGGCGAGACCGAGGTCTCGGAAGACGTCGAGCGTGATTTGCCATTCGCCTTCGCCGGCGAATTCGACCTCGAATTGGTCGAAGACGTGCCAGCGAACGTGCCCGCCGCTAGAAAGATAAGTTCGAGAAGAAAGTGGGCGCGGCGACCCGAGCCCCACCGCACCGGCCCCGACTGGGGTCAGTCGCTGTTTCGGGAGCATGTCGCCGCTCCCGCAATCAGCCTGAATATCCAGCACCGCCTCCGCCGGCGGCCTGCCCGCCACCTCTGCGAAGACGTACGCGACGCGCCGCAAGTCCTTGTGGTAGATCGTCTGATCGACGCGGCTTTCTCGCCACGCGCCGATTTCCGCCAGCGGCACAAGTTGGCCGTTTTCGCCTTTCACCACCAGCCGGCCGAGGTCATCGCGGCTGCTGCGCGCGTCGCGCGGCAGGTGCAGGACGATCCGCAGCGGGTTGCGGTCGTGCTCGTCGTGCAGCTCGCCCGCCTCGCCGCCGGCCAGCGCGATCTGGAGCGTCCGCGATACGTCCTCGGCGCTGACGCCGCTCAGAGCCGCCTTTTCGCGATCGACCTCAAATATCAGGTTGCTCGCGTCGGCGACCCGCACGTCATCCACATCGACCACGCCCGGTTCGCGCCGCATGCGCTCGCGGACGGTCGTCGCCGCCGCCAGCAAGTCGTCGTATCTGTGGTCGTCGCGCCCGTACACCTCTGCGACCAGCGTCGCGATCACCGGCGGGCCGGGCGGTGTTTCGACGACGCTGAGCCTCGCGCCGTGCTCCGCGGCCAGCTTGGTCCAGCCGTCGCGTTCACGCAGACCGATGGCGTGGCTCTGCAATCGCCGGTTCTTCTTGCCCACCAGGTCGATGCGAATGTCGGCGACGGTCGGGCCGGAGCGCAGGTAGTAGTGCCGTACCAGGCCATTGAAGTCCATGGGCGAGGCCGTCCCGACGTAGCTGGTGAAGTCGGTCACTTCGGAGATGCCGGCGAGGTGCCGCTCGAACGCCCGTACGGCGGCGTCGGCCCGCTCGAGCGTCACGCCTTCGTCGAATTCCAGCACAAGCTGAAGTTCATTCTTGTTATCGAAGGGCAGCATCTTAAGCGGCACGGCCCGCACCGCGGCCAGACCAGCGGCCGCGAGTGTGAGCACCAGCATGACGCCCATGAAGAACCACGCGCTGCGCCGCGCGCGGAGCAGAGGGGCCATGAGCGGATGGAAGAAGCGGTACAGGGGCGTGGACTTGAGGGCCTCGGGATCGATGTCGTGTTCATCCGTCGCTTCAGCGCGAGGCAGACTGGGGGACCGGTCTCCGATCGGTCTCTCCTCGGTGCTCGACGGCTCGGAGACCGGCCGGAGGCCGGTCCCCCAGTTGCCGTAGCGCCGCTTGAGCACGTGGTACGACAGCCACGGCGTGATCGTGAACGCAACGACCATCGACATGAGCATCGCGACCGGCACGTTCAGCGCCATCGGCCGCATGTAGGGCCCCATCATCCCGGTAATGAAGAACATCGGCAGGAAGGAGACGATGACGGCGAGCGTCGCGGTGATCAGCGGCGGGCGGATTTCGGAAACGGCTTCGAGCACGATCTGCAGCGTGGCTTTCTTTCGCTGGCGGAAGTGCCGCACGATGTTTTCCACATCCACAATCGGATCATCGACCAGCAGGCCGAGCGACAGGATGAGCGCAAACAGCGTGACGCGGTTGATCGTGTAGCCCAGGAGCAGGTTGACGGCGAGCGTCAACCCGAAGACCACCGGCACCGCCACGCAGACGATCAGCGCCTCGCGCCAGCCGAGCGTCAGCGTCAGCAGCGCCATCACGATCAGAATCGCGACACCCAGCGCCTCGATCAGCTCATTGACCTTCTCGTCGGCGGTCAGGCCGGCGTTGCGCGTGACGACCAGCTCCATGTCGTCCGGAATCACGTCGCGCTTCAGTGCTTCGGCGGCGCGGAGCACGTCGCGCGCCACCCACACCGCGTTCGAGCCTTTCTGCTTGGCGATGGCGATCGTGACCGCCGGTTGCGAAACGTGGTCGGGAGGTTGGGGGGTGGGACGGGCGTCTCGCCCGTCCGGCTCGAACCGGGTGGGATGCGCGTCTCGCCCGTCCGATCGCGTCTGGGGACGGGCGAGACGCCCGTCCCACCCATTTGGGAGACGCCCGTCCCACCCATTTGAGAGACGCCCGTCCCCGCCGTTCGTGCGCTGCGCCGCGCCGACCAGCGCTCCGGCCATGCCGGCGTGCGATTCGAAGCCGCGGCCCGGTCCCCAGCCGTGCCGGACGTACGAGGTCGCTTCCGCCGGTCCGTCCACGACGCTCGCGACGTCCTTCAGAAACACCGGTCGGCCGTCGGCGACGGCGACGACCAGGTCGCGCAGCTCGCCCGCGTCGCGCAGCGGCGGCCCGGTCTGGACCTGCACGGCCTGGTCCATCCGCGAAAAATCGCCGCTGGTCAACGTCACGCCGGACGCCATGATCGCCCGGCGGATTCCGAGCGGCGCGACCGAATACGCCTGCATGCGGTCGGGATCGAGGTAGACATGCGCCGTCCGCGGCCGCCCGCCCACGAGCAGCGCCCGCGACGTGTTCCGCACGCTGGCCAGCCGCTCGACCACTTCTTCAGCGGTGCGTCGCAGCGTGAATTCGTCCGCCGTGGCGCTGGTCAGCGCCAGCGTGACGATCGGCACGTCGTCGATTTCGACCGGCTTGACCACCCAGCCCTCGACGCCGGACGGAACGATGTCGATGTGCTCGTCGATGCGCTTGTAGAGCTTGACCAGGCTGCGCTCGCGGTCCTGGCCGACGTAAAAGCGCACCGTGATGACGGCCGAATCGGCGTGCGCCATGGAGTAGACGTGCTCGACGCCGTCGATCTGATAGAGCAGTTTTTCGAGCGGCGTGACGACCAGCCGCTCGACCTGCCCGGCCGAGTAACCGGGGGCGCGAACGTGAATGTCGGCCAGCGGGACGACGATCTGCGGGTCTTCCTCGCGCGGCGTAAGGCTGAGGGCGGCGACGCCCAGCGCGGCGGCGAGGGCCATCAGGATCAGCGACAGGTTTGACCGCACGAAAACGCCGACGATGCGATCGACGAAGTTGTGCCTGCCGATTTGCTCGCCTGTATCGCTCATGCCCGCCGATCCGATGGTACCGGCTCGCGAACTGTCGCATTCGGCGTCGCTGGAACAGGCAACGCCACGCGCTGCCCGGCCTTCAGGCCCGAGAGCACTTCGACCTCGTCGCCGTTAAGGTCGCGACCAAGCTGCACCACCTGCCGCCGCAGTTCATCTCCGCCGCCGACTGCCCCGGTTTTCGCATCGCCCGCAACCACGACATCGACGACATCCAGTTGTCCGATCCGCCGCACCGCGGCCTTCGGCAACACGATGATCTCGCGCTCATCCAGCGGAATCAGCAACCGGCCGAACATGCCCGGGTGAATCCCGGGCGGACACGGCCCGATCACCTTCAC
The DNA here is from genome assembly GCA_007859745.1 of Phycisphaerae bacterium RAS1. Lineage (NCBI taxonomy): Bacteria > Pseudomonadati > Planctomycetota > Phycisphaerae > Phycisphaerae bacterium RAS1. The sequence goes on from SMLU01000001.1 coordinate 3,346,423, forward strand.
CAGAAATGAGCGGCTGGCGGACTGCGACTCGGGCACGATCTCGCTGATTGTCCCCGCGCACGTCAGCGAAATCGCCCCAATGTGGACGCCGATCGTCTGCCCGACCTTCAGCCGCTCCGTCAGCGACTCGCGCACCGCGGCGACGAGCTGCATCCGCGTCGGATCGTACAGAGTGAGCAGCGTCCGCCCCGGCTGGGCCGTGTCGCCGATCTCGACCGACTTGTCGATCACAACCCCGTCGATCGGGCTGGCAATGACCGAATAGGCCAGGTTGGTCTCCGCCTCGCTGGCGTTGGCGGCGGCGCGGGCGACTTCGGCGGTGGCCGAGTCGAGCGCGGTCTGCGCCCGCTCGAACTCAATGGCCGCCGCCTGGTTCTTCTCGAACAGGTCCTTGACCCGGCGGAACTCAACCTCGGCCTGGCGTCGGGCGGCCTGCGCGGCTTCGTGCGCGGCGACGGCCTGCTGCACGCGCGCCTTCAGGTCGCGGTCGTCGAGCCGCACGAGCACGTCGCCCGCGGCGACCCTCTGACCCGCCTGCACCTGAACGTCCGTCACGCGGGCCAGGATTTTCGCGGCCACGGCCGTCTCGCGCACGGCGCGAATCGTGCCGACGGCCGATTCAATGGCCGGCAGCTTCACAAGTCGTGCAACGACGATTGCCTGATCGCTCGCCGGGCGGCGCGGCGGCGGCGGGCCGTGGGAATCGCCGATCTTGCGATGAAACGCACCGGCGAGGGCGAGAAGCGCGATGATCAGCACCGCCCCGGCAACAAGTATCGTGACAGACTGGACAATAATGGAGCCGGCCGAACCGCGCCGTGCTTGCGACATCTCTCATCCTTCTACCCCGGCCCGGCGACAAGCGCTGCGCAGATAGTAGGGCGCGGCGCGAGCAGCGCCCACCCTCGCACACCTCGGGGAACTCCGATGAAGTGGATCGGATGGGGAATCGATTGGCGGACCGGTTGGGGGACCGATTGGGGGACCGGCCTCTGGCCGGTCTCGTTCTCGCCGCTTGGCGGCGTCTTTCCGAACCCGCCGCGCCAAGCGGCGGGGTGACGTCCGAGCGCGCGCGCAGCGGCGCGTCGTAGACTGACGCCAAGCGCCCCGCGCACCTCAACCCGCCGTTTGGCGCGGCGGGTTCGGACAGACCGCAACCTGGAAGCGCTGTACCCGGGAATCTCGATTGCGGCATCAACGTAAAGCCGAGGCCGGTATACTTATATAGCGGTGGCAGCGGCTCCGCGCTGCGCCGGCAATTCGTGCAAGTTCCCCGGGGGCAGAGGAGATCAGACCATGTTCGTGCATTCACCCCGCGCACCCGGCCGGCTCAATGCAGAATCGATCGGCGGCGCCGCGACGCTCGCGTTCGCGCTGCTCCTGGTGCTCCTGCTGCTGCTGATCGGCGGCTGCCCCGGCGACAACACGAACGCCAATGACAACAACGCCAACACCAACGACAACAACTCAAACCTGAACGACAACACCGACGACACGCCCGAGCCGGTCAGTCAGACCATCTCGGCCGCGGCGGGCGGAAAGGTGTCGACCGCCAGCGGCTACTCGCTCGACATTCCGGCGGGCGCGCTGGCCGCCGATCAGGAAATCACGCTGGCGCCCCTGGGCGCGCGTGAGCTGGCCGAGCTCGACGAGTCGTTTCTCGCGGGCGTCACGCTCGAGCCCGACGGACTTGAGTTTTCCACGCCCGCGGAGCTGCGCGTGCCCCTGCCCGAACCATGGCCGGAGGGCTCCGAGCCGATCGAGCTCGTCTTCAAGGGCAGCGATCCCACCGCCGCATCCGAAACCGGCCTGACCGTGGAGCTCTCCGCAGACCGGCGGACGGCGATCTTTCGCGTGACGCACTTCAGCGGGCGCATCTGCGCCAACCAGTGCCATGCCGGCGTGCGCGAGTACCTGGCGGCCCAGTACAACGCGAAAGGTTGCCCGCGCTCCGAGTGGTCCAAGCGCGTGGTCGGCAAGTACCCCGGACTGGTGCTCAGGGAGACGTGCGAATCGATCACCACCGACGACCTGAATTCCATGCTCGACTCCTTCTTCGATGAAGTCGGCGCGTACGCGCCCGGCCAGGACGTGCCCGAAGACGTGATGGCCAAGCTCGTGGAATATGGCGAGGCCGGGAGGAACGTCGTCATCATCTTCGCCACCAGCGCCATGGCCCGCGGCGGAGACCGGATGTTCCCCGGCGGCGTGGCGCACTCCTGCCTGATCGAGAAAAAGGACGGCATCTGGCAGATGCGGCACGTGTTTATCTTCAACAACGACAAGTTCCTGGCGCACATCGGCGGCACCAATCTCTTTCATCATCCGCTCTCCGATCTCAACAACTTCCGCCGCCAGAAAAGCGGCGTCGGCGTGGAGCTGGCCTTCTGCGGAACGCCCGGCTGCTTCGGCTCCGACGACCCGGAGGATTTGCTGAAGCCTTACGACCCGCTGGAAAAGCGCGTCGTGCCCTGGGGCGGCTGCCGGATTTTTGTGGAGCGGCTGCAAAACAGCCCCTGCAACCGGCTGGGCGGCTGCTGGGAGTTCGACGTCACCAGCGAAGGCGAGACGAGCACGCTGCTGGTGAAGTTCAACGATGACGGGCATCTCGACAGCCTGTGGACCAAGACCGAGGCCGCCAGCGAGGACGGCTCGATTCCGGCCGGCGCCTGGATCGAGGTTTTTCGCTTCGCCCGCAGCAACATCAGCGAGATGATGGCGCGGAATGTCGAAGAGGCCGTGTTCCTGTCTGTTCCGGACCAGGCCCAGTTCACGATGACGGCTTCGCTCGAGCTGGCCGATGAGGACGAGGAGGGCCGCGACGTCTCCACGAGCTTCAGCTTCACGATCAACGACGCCCTGCTTTCGCAGAATCAGCCGGCCGAGACATTCAGCGGTCAGTATGTGCAGGTGGTCGAGACCGTCAGCTATGATGACGAAGGCAATCGCATGGTCGACACGCAGAACGTGACGGCGGCGATCGTCGCGCGGCGCGTGGATTGCCCGTCGCCGGAAGCCGGCACCGGCATCGCCCAGCAGGACTGGTTCGCCGCGATCAGCGTCGACCTGTGCGGCGATGGCGCGGAACTGTCCGCGCCGCTCATCGCCGCCGGCATGCTGATGATGCGCTTCGCGTCGCGTTGGCGGATGCCCCGGCGTCGCCGGGCGGCGTAGAAGCTATGCAGAGCCTTTCCGAGCCGCGACCGTGAGGGAGCGGAGGTCTGCAAACCGCTTGCTTACGCGCGCGGCTCGGACCAAAGCGGCGGTTACGGGATCCGTGCGGAGGACCGAATGGCATTGCGAGCGGAACCGATTCTGGCGAAGCTGAACGAGCTGCGGCACGACGCCGAAGGCGACAAGGCCGACATGGAGTACGTGGCGCTGTACCACGCGTTCTGCTTCATCTCGTACAAGATGGCCGAATTCCAGGCGTATCTGAACGAGGCGACTGCAAACAGCAGCGCAACGGACGAGTAGCGCCTCTGACCACGCAAGAAGCGGCGCTGCGCACCACGCAAGAGGCTACGCCGGGCGAGGCGCACTCAGACTCAGAACGCGAAGCGCAAGCGAGCGCGGTCGCCAGGGAGCCCCAGGTCTGCCGGCGGCCGCGCTCGCTTGCGCGTCGCGTTCTGATTCGCGCGCTGATTCGCGGTCTGAACCGCGTTCTGATTCCGTAAGAAACAGTCAGCCGACGCCGGGCCGCCGCTCGCCGCGGGGTATACTCCGGCGTCATGCAAGAGACCGTCACGGTCATGCTGAGCACTACCGGTGACGAGCCGGTATCGGGCGTCGAGGTGCCGCGCCGCATCGGCCACGTCAAGCTCGGCGACCTGCTGGGCGAGGGAACCAGCGGCGTCGTCTACGCCGGGTATGACGAGCTGCTCGCGCGGCGCGTGGCGGTCAAGCTGCTGCGCCCGACAGCGGAGCAGCTTCGGCGCGACGGTGGGCACGGGCTGGTCGATGGCGTGCGGGCGGCGGCGGGCATCAAGCACCCCAACATCGTGGGCGTGCACTCAGTCGAGATTGTCAACGGCATCCCGGTGATCGTGATGGAATTCGTCGACGGCGTCTCGCTGCGCGGGCTGCTGCAAAAGGGCGGCCCCCTGGACGCGCCGCTGACGCTCTACGTGATGCGCATGATCGCCGCCGGAATCGACGCGCTGCACGCCGCGCAAGTGGTCCATCGCGACATCAAGCCGGCCAACGTGCTGTTCGACCGCGAAGGCGCCGTGCACGTGTGCGACTTCGGGCTGGCATGCGAGACCGCCGGTCCCGGCCAGACGGCCGGGGCCGACCGCGTCGCGGGCAGCCCGCTCTACATGGCGCCGGAGGCGTTCACCGGCGTCGTTTCGCCGCAAAGCGACGTGTATTCGCTGGGCGTGATGCTGTTCGAGATGCTCGCCGCCCGCCCGCCGTTCGAGGCCGATTCGATGCATCAGATGCGGCAGGAGCACGAGACGCGCCCGGCGCCGATGGAGTGGTTGCGCGAGAAGCACACTGCCGAACCGCTCGTGGAAGTCTGCGAGCGGGCGCTGCACAAGCAGCGCATCATGCGCTACAAAACCGCCGGGCATTTTCTTCGGGCGCTGCTCGACGCGGCTCCGCCGATGAATGACGCGGCTCACAGGCAGAAGATCGCCGAGTTGGTTTGCGCCGGCGGCGCGGCGCCGCGCCAGGCCGCCGGCGACGCCCCGGCGGCGACGACGTTTGACCTGATTTCGCGGCGTGCGAAGGAAAAACGCGACTCGAAATCGCACTGAACGCGTGTTCTGAGATAGTCGCGGCGCCGATTGAGACGCCGTTCGCGGCGCACTCCGATCGCGAAGCGCAAGCGAGCGCGGCCGCCAGGAAGAGTCAGGTCTGCGGGCGACCGCGCTGAGGTCTGTTGGCGGCCGCGCTCGCTTGCGCTTCGCGTTCTGACTCGGTCGCGCCGCATGAGCTTGAAAGGAGCAGTCATGTTCAATCGCTGCATACGAATCGCTAAACTCGGCCCACTTTTCGGCGTCGGCGTCGCTGTCGTTCTTGCCGCTGTGGCCATCGACGTGCGCGCCCAGAGCGCCCCCTCGCCGGCCGCCTCTCAGGCGACCTCCTCCAGCCGGCCGGCCGAGGGCCTGCCCGTCCCGCTGGCTGGTTTTTCCGACGAGGGCACGTTCTACCTCTACAAGAACGAAGACCGCATCATCACCAGCAAGTTCAAGTGGGAGCCAAGCGGGCGTTTCGAGGCGATCAACACGCTCTCCATGGCGGGGCAGAATGCCGAGTTCAAGTTCAAGTTCACACCGGACGCGGACGGCCGTTTCGTCCGCATCGACATCGAGCAGCCGCAGGGCGCCGCGACCGTCGAGCGCGAAGGGTCGCTGGGCCGCATCAGCTTCAAGGAGCAGAAGGCCACCGTCACCTTCAAGCCGGACACGATCCTGTTCGAGAATTTCACGCCGGTCTTCATGACGCAGGCCGTGCAGCGCTATGACCGCAAGGCCGGGGGAAAGCAGACGTTTCCAGTGTTTATCGTCGGGCGCGTGGTGATCGACGCCTCGCTCGAATACACGGACACGATCGAGCGCAGCGTCGGCGGGCGCGACCTCAAGCTCGACCGCTACACCTACTACTTCCCCGGCGTGGACATCCACATCTGGTCCGACGCGGGCGCGAAAATCTACCTGGCGGACGTCCCCGCTCAGCGGGCCGCGTACGTCCGCGAGGGCTACGAGTCGCTGCGCAAAGCCCCGGCGGATGATCCCCTGCTCTCGCAGCCGACGTTTGAAGTCATTGAGATGCGCGGCGCCGAAATCCCGATGCGCGACGGGTTGAAGCTCTCGGCCGATTTGTATTTGCCGAAGACGGATAAGAAAGTCCCGGTGATTCTGACACGCACGCCGTACAAGAAGGAAATGAGCGAATTGGAAGGCCGTTTCTACGCCCGCCGCGGCTACGCGATGGCGATTCAGGACTGCCGCGGCCGTTTCGGCTCGCCCGGCGAGTGGGAGCCGTTCGTCAACGAGAAGCAGGACGGTTTCGACACGATCGAGTGGCTCGCAGCGCAGAGCTGGTGCGACGGCAAGGTGGGCATGATCGGCGGGTCGTACCTCGGCTGGGTGCAGTGGTGGGCGCTGTCGCAGAATCCGCCGCACCTGGTGACGATCATCCCGAACGTCGCGCCGCCCGATCCGTTCTACAACTTCCCGTATGAATACGGCGTGTTCTTCGTCTGGGGCGGCATCTGGTGGGCGGACATCGTCGAGCAGAACGCGACCGGCGATCTTTCCGGGGCGACGATCAGCAAGATCATGGAGAAGAAATTCGGCAAGCTGCTGATGGAGCTGCCGGTGATCGAGGCGGACAAGCGCGTGCTCGGCAAGGAAAGCAAATGGTGGCGGACGTGGATCGAGCACAACACCGCCGACACGTACTGGGCGCGGGCCAGCTTCCACGACTCGCTGACGAGCGCACGCATCCCCGTGTTTCACCAGTCCGGCTGGTTTGACGGCGACGGCATCGGCTCGAAACTGAACTATGCCGCCATGCGGAAACACGGGCATCCGAACCAAAAGCTGATCCTCGGCCCGTGGGGGCACCAGGTGGAAGCGTCGCGGGCGCTGGGTGATTGGGACTTCGGTCCGCAGGCGGCGATCGACCTGCCGCGCGAATATCTGCGCTGGTTCGACCACTGGCTCAAGGGCGTGGACAACGGCGTCGGCGCGACCGAACCGCTGGTGAAGATTTTCGTGATGAACTCCAATGTCTGGCTGGAGGGCGACACCTACCCCCTGCCGCAGACGAAGTTGGAGAAGTGGTACATCACGAGCGGCGGCGCGGCGAACACAAGCGAAGGCGACGGCAAACTGACGCGCGAGCCGCCGGCGGCCGACTGCAAGCCGGACACGTACACCTACAACCCCGGCGATCCGACGCCGATGCCCAGCTATCGCGAGGAGACGGAGGAAGAGGAGAAAATCGAGCGGTCGCAGGAAGAGAAAATAAAGATCGCCAAGGAGTACCACGAGAAGGTGACCGCCGGGCGGCGCGACATCCTGGTGTACACGACCGAGCCGTTCGAGAAGCCGTACACGTTCGCGGGGCCGATGTCGGCGACATTGCATGCATCGACCTCGGCCCGGGACACGGACTGGTTTGTGCGGCTGGTGATGCTCGACAAGGGCGACGCGGTGCAACTGGCCGAAGGCAAGATTCGCGCCCGCTACCGCGATTCAATGAGCGAGCCGCTGCTCCTGGAGCCGGGCAAGACGTACGAGTACACGATTGACCTGTGGCAGACGGGGATCACGATCCGCAAGGGAGCGCGGTTGCGGGTCGAAATTGCGTCGGCGTCGTTCCCGTTCTTCTCGCGGAACCTGAATACGGGCGGACACAATGAGAAGGAGTCGGAGTACATCGCCGCGGAGCAGACGGTGTATCACGACGCCGCCAGGCCGACGCATGTTCTGCTTCCGATGATCGAGATGCCGGAGGGCGAGGGGGAGGGGGAGAGTTCAGAGTAGCGAGTTGCGAGTAGCGAGTTGCGAGCGGCGAGCGGCGAGCGGCGAAGGGCGAATAGCGAATTGTCGGGTGCCACTGGCGGCTTGCCCGCCAGTGCCGACCGGCGTGATGCTCCACTTTACGTCTAACGGCCCGTTGAAAAAGTGTAGCCCGGCCGCCCTCGGCCGGGTCTTGGTCGGGGAATTCGCCTACTTCGCGCGGCTTCGTCGCGTTTTTCAACGGGCTGCTAAGGCGAATTCTCCACTCCCCGCACCGATGGCACCTGCGCCAGCATCAGCCGCTCCAGCCCCATCTGAAGCGTATTGAAACTCGCCGGGCAGCCGACGCAGGCGCCTTTGAGGCGGACGCGGACCATGCGGCGCGCGTCAATTCCGAGGAATTCGATGTCGCCGCCGTCGGCCAGGATGTAGGGGCGGAACTCGTCGATCACCCGCCGCACGTGCGGTTCGAGGTGGGCGAGCGCGGGGTCGATCGCTGGCGTCGGCATTCCAGGATTGTAGTCCGAGTGCCCAACAAGACCGGGGAGTGCGGGAGTCCGTGCTCGTAAACATCCGGGTGGGATGGGCCTCTCGCCCGTCCCCGCGTTCTCAGGAACGAGCAAGATGCCCATTCCACCCGAACAGTTCACGGTCGCCCCCGCCGACGTGATCGATCAGGTTTTCCGGGCGACGGGTTCGGTCCGCGGGCGATGAGCGGGTGTTTCGCCACAGCGCTCCGTTCCGCGCTTGACAATCAATAAGCCGCTGCTTATATTTCATGCATGATCGCGGCCGTGGCCGAGAACAGGATTTTCCAGGCGCTGGCCGACCCCAGCCGGCGGCGAATCTTCGAGACGCTCACGCGCGGCGAAGCGGCGGTGAAGGACCTCACGGCTCGCTTCGACATCTCGCAGCCGGCAGTTTCCCAGCACCTGGCCGCTCTAAAAGCCGCCGGCCTGGTGAAAGTCCGGCGCGAAGGGCGCTGTGCCTACTACCGCGTGGAGCCGCGCGGGATGAAACCTCTGATCGACTGGATCGCGCATTACCGCGCCTTCTGGACAAAGCACGTTGATCGCCTTGAAAAACTGCTGGAGAAGCTGGACGAATGAACCCCATCGACAAACCTGAAATCACCGACAAGACCGCACGCTCGCAGACCGAGTCGATTTCGTTCGAGTTCGATTTGCCGCATTCGCCGACGAAGGTCTGGCGCGCCCTCACCGACCCCGCGCTGCTCGCGGAGTGGCTCCTGCCGGTCATCGATCTCAAGCTTGAACCGGGGGCGGCGTTCACGTTCAAGGCGCCGCCGCAGCCGGGCTGGGACGGCACCGTGAACTGCCGCCTGCGCGAAATCGAAGCGCAGCGGAAGCTCAGCTACACGTGGGTCGTCGGCGACGATATGGAGATAAGCACGGTGGTGACGTTCACGCTCACGCCGACGGCCGCGCCGGATGGAAAGTCCGGCACGCGCCTGTCCCTCGTGCAGTCGGGTTTCAAGCCGGACCAGAAGCAGGCCTTCGGCGGCGCCCGTTACGGCTGGAAGATGATGGGCGGCCGGCTCGGCGACCTGCTGGCGAGGATTCCGTAGCGTCGGACCTCCGAGTCCGACGACGATTTTCCCGCGCTTTTCGCACGAGCGGGTTCCTTGTCAGCCGCGACCGTTCGAAATCCGAGCCGCGACCGTGAGGGAGCGGTGGTTGGAAAAACCGCTTGCTTACGCGCGCGGCTCGGATCAAAGGAGACCGCAATGGGCTGGAACAAGTGGATTCGGCAGTTCCACCGCTGGCTGGGCTTGGTCTTTACACTGACCGTCATCGCCAACGTCGTCGCCATGTCCGCGGGACAGGGAAAGCTGCCTCCGGCCTGGGTGACCTACTCGCCGCTGCCCCCGCTCGCCTTGCTCCTGCTCAGCGGGCAGTATCTGTTCGTGTTGCCGTATCTCACCAAGTGGTGCGGCGGGGGACGGACCGCCTGAGCAAGCAGGCTTCCGTCCGACGGGGGTGGAACGACGGGGCGCTCGGAAACCGCTCGGTGTCGCACGTCGGCGCCGCTATACTGATTCACCGTGTACCGGCTCGTGCCGTTGTTCCGCGTCGACGGCATCCGTGCGATTCTGTAGTTTGGCATCCGTGGGATTCTTGTGGCCGAAGCTGCACCAGCGCCTGAGGTGATCGAGCGGTTGGCGGCCTACTTTCGGCGCAACGGCTACGTCCGGCGCGTGGATCCGGTCCGGCGCGTGGAGGAGGGGCAGCTCTACAAGAAGGGCGCCGAGGTCCGCCTCGTGGCGGCGTCGCGGGCCGAGCTGAACGAGATCCAGCGGTTGCTGAAGCAGGCCGGGTTCAAGGTGCCTCGGCCGTTCGCGAAAGCGCGGCAGTGGCGACAGCCAGTCTATGGAGTGGCAGAGGTCGCCCGGTTTCTGTCTTTGGTCGGGCAACGATAGCCAGCGTGCGTTCGAGCCGAGCCGGGGCGGGCGCACCCTCCGGTGTGAATGTTTCTCGTTGATGCCATTGATTCGAGTGAAGGTGATGGCCAAAGCGACAACCATCATTCGCGAACTCGGCGATTCCAAAACTGCTTCTACAATCCGTTTCAGCGCGACACTCCAGCGCCCGGCGGCAACCGCGAAGCCCGTCTCCTGGACCTTTCTGACGCTGCCCAAGGAAGCCAGCAGCAAGCTCCCCTCGCGCGGCATGAACTCGATCGAGGGGACCATTAACGACCGCCCCTTTCAGGCCACGCTCGAGCCCGACGGCCAGGGCGGCCACTGGCTGAAGGTGGACCGCAAGCTCTGCGAAACGGCGGGCGCGCCCGGGACTCCATTGAAGCCGGGCGACGACATCACGCTGGAAATCGCGCCGGTGGCCCAGGAACCGGAACCCAAGGTGCCCGCCGATCTGCGGAAGGCGCTCGCGGCCGCAGCCCCGAAGGCGCGCGAGGCGTGGGCGGACATCACGCCCGCTGCGCGGCGGGATTTCATTCACTGGATCACGTCCGGCAAGCGCGCCGAGACGCGCGTGCTTCGCGTCCAGAAAGCCTGCGACATGCTCGCCAAAGGCAAGCGCCGCCCGTGCTGCTTCGATCGATCCGGGATGTATGACAAGAGCCTCAGTTGCCCCGCGGCTGCCCCCGATCGACCGATGAATGGTCGGGGAAGTTCGTGACCTTTGTTGCGGCGTCGCAATCCGAGCCCGAATCCGAGCCCGAATCCGAGCCCCAAGCGCGAGCGCGCCGGTGTTTGCGCGATAGTCGGCCAGCCTTGAAAAACGCCCACGCGCTTGCGCTTGGGGCTCGGTTTTCAATGGGCCGTCGCCCAGACTGTCGCGCACCCTGGTTGCAGCGGTTGATCGCGAATCGCTGGCAGACGCTGATGTCCCTTCGCTAGAATCACGGCCAGAAGCTCAAGGAGACGACGGCCATGAACCTCAAGGAAACGATGGCGAAGCTCGAATCCCTTGGCGATGAGGGGCGACGGGAGTGGAATGTCAAGAGCGGCGCGCCGAAGGCCAAGACGTTCGGCGTTCAGACGGGCGACATCCGCGCGCTGGCCAAGAAGATCAAGGCCAATCACGAGCTGGCGCTGGAACTCTGGAAGACCGGCAACATCGATGCGCAACTGCTGGCGATCCTGCTGATGAAGCCCAGGACGATCACAACCGCGGAGATCGATAAGATGGTGCGCGCGGCCACGTTCGTGTGGGTCGCCGACTGGTTCAACGCGTACATCGTCAAGGAGCAGCCCGTCGCCGACAAGGAGATGCTTCGCATCAAGTGGATGGAGGATAAGGACGCCTGGGCGGCCCGCGCGGGGTGGAACCTGACGGCCAGCCGGATCGCCCGATCGGCGAAGGAAGCCCAGCCGGCGCCGAAGGGAGCCAAGGCGGCGAAGCGTGCGACGGCGGTGAAGAGTTCACCGAGCCGCGACCGTGAGGGAGCGGAAGGAGATGCGCTTGATCTGCCGGCGCTGCTGGATCGCATCGAGTCGGAGATGGCTGCTGCGCCGCCGGAGGCGCAATGGACGATGAACGCCGTGCTGGCGAACATCGGCATCCACGACGCCACGCTTCGCAAGCGGGCCATCGCCATCGGCGAGAAGCTGGGAATCTACCGCGACTATCCGTGTTCGAAGGGCTGCACGTCGCCGTTCGCGCCGATCTGGATCACCGCGATGGTGAAGCGGCAGGGGTGAAATCGACGCCATGGTGGACTACACGCCGATGCCCAAGCGCTGTTTCGGGACTTCGCCCGGCGACACTCCTTCGCAATCGGGAAGGTGGACGAACAGCACGGCGAACGTTTCATGCGTGTTCCCCGGCAACCCGGTCTTTCGTTCGAACTCACCCTGGGTTCGCAGAACGGCGACGAACTGAACATCGGCTTTGAGGAGTTCGGGTCGTTCTTCTTTCCATACGAAAAAGTGCGTGACGCTGTCTCTGACCTACTCGATGCACTCGTAGCCGGCGACTGCAGGCTTGCGATACACACGCAAATTGGGCGGCCGGTGGCACGGTCGGGAGAGCTTCGAAAGCGAGAAACGAGGCGTGTGCCACTGCTCTGCGAGCAGTGTCTTGGACGGGCGGCGACGGTTCGGTGTCGTGGCGGCATGGACGCCGGCGAAGGACGGCGTCGACTGTCGAAGGCGTGGTCGACGGCTCAAAACACTGCTCGCAGAGCAGTGGCACACGCGGAGGGCCGGTTGGCTCGATCGCGCCGACCCGCGTTCCGCTCGTCGGATCCAGTTCACTTCACCGTGATCGCGACGTCGATGTTGCCGCGGGTCGCCTTGGAGTAGGGGCAAATCTCATGCGCCGCGTGGACCAGCGCCTCGGCCGTCGCACGATCGACGCCGGGGATGCTGACGTTCAGCCGGGCGCGCAGGAAGTAGTTGGTTCCGCCGGCCTGGACCAGGTCGATCTCGGCATCGACCGACGGCGCGCCCGGCAGTTTCACCTTCTGCTGCCCGGCGGCGACGCCGATCGCCCCCATGAAGCAGGCCGACCAGGCGGCGCCGAACAGGTTCTCGGCGGCTGGATGCGGCTGCGGCACCTTGAGATCGAAAAAACCGTCGGCGCTGCGGGCGACGCCGTCGCGACCGGAGGTGTTGTGGGTTTTGCCCGTAAAGAGGAGCTTTTCGGGAGCGCTGGCCATGGGAGATTCCTTTCGGGTGAGCGTCGGATCGTATCGGCTTGGTTCGGCCCTGCTGCGATCTTTGCCGCGGATTGGCCGTTGTCAAGGATTTTCCAACTGATCGGCGGGCGCGGGCGGAGCGGGGTAGGGTAGGTTGAGCGACGCGAAAACCACCAATTCCGCTGGTTCCCGGCGCGCCAGGGCCTGTGGTTTTCTTCGTGCCAAGAAATACGGTGACCTCAGGACCGGTTAGCTACACTGTCACGGGTGCGCCGATCGGCGTTTTCGACCATCGAGCCCAGGAGGCTGGCCCTGTCACCCCATCTGCCGCGCCGAACCGTGCGACGACATCAGGCCTTTGGCACCCTGTTCCTCATCGCCGGGCTGTCCGCCTGCACCGCGACAGAGATCAACGGCCGGGACGCCCGCCCGACACAGCCGCCCGCGCCCGCCGACGCCGCCAGCCCGCCTCCCCAGATGGCGAGCTTCTCGCGCCTGGTCGGCGGCGAGTGGCAGGTGACATTCGCGAGCGGTGAGAGCGCATTCCACGCCTGGCACTGGGGCCCGGGCAAATATTCGCTGCGCATGATGGCCCATTCGTCCGACGCGGTCGCCAACCCGTGGGCCGGAGAGGTCATGTACTGGCACCCGGGTCGCAAGGAGGTCCGCCAGCTCAGCATGCATGGCGACATTCCCGGCGTGGGTCGCGGCGTGGGCGAAGGGTCGATGAGGTTCGACGGCGAGACGGCGGAGGGCGTCCTCGACCTCTACCAGCCGCGCCACCTGCGAAAGCTGGGCACGCGTTGGGTCTTCGACGGCCCCGACAGGTATCACTCCACGCTGCTGGAGGACACGGGAGCGGGTCTCAAGCCGATGAACGAATGGAACTTCGTCCGCATCACGGAACGTCCGGAATCGCGGCCGGCCACAGTCGAAGAGGCGACGCGAGAACTTTCGAAGCCACTGAAAGCGTTCGAGCCGCTCCTGGACCACATCTGGGAGGCCAAAGGCGAATTCCAAGACGACTCGGCCGCCGGGAAGGCTTTCGATATACAGTCAACGTTCGAATGGGTCGCGGCCCTCGAAGTCATCTGCGCGCGCACCATTGCCCTGGGCAGCGAGGTCGAGCCCGTTCACGTGCTCGACGCGTATGTCTATACGCACGTGAAGACCGGTACAGTGCGCTGCCTCGCGTTGTCGAACTGCGGCAATGTATATGAGGGCGACGTGACCGTGCTCGAGAGCGGCGCCTTGCAAGTCGAACTACAGGGCTACGAGGGCGACCGCGTCGTCCAGCTCGTCGTGCACTTCGACTTCGAGAACGGGCGCCTGCACCAACGCGTCTGGTCAATTCACGGCGCGGATCGCAAGTTGATGCTTGACTGTCACCACAGGACAATAAACCGGAAGAAGGACTGATCCGCACATTCGGCGCGTTCTGGGCCAAGAGTCGTAGGTCGTATCCGTACGACTTGTGGTATGCCAGCAGCTATCGAACCATTGAGTGTTACATCGATCTAGACTCCGCCCGACCCAATGCAGTCCTGTCAATTATTAATCCGGCCATATAATATTGGACATTCTGTGGCTTTGTGATATACTTCATGCATGAGCCAACTCGATACACGCAGGCTGTCGCCGGAGGCCCAGGAGCAGATTCGCATTCGCGTCGTCACGGCGATCCGCGGCGGCACGAAGAAGTCGGTCGCGGCCCGCACGTTCGGCGTCTCGCGCACCTCGATCGACACCTGGCTGGCCAAGGTCGAGGCCGGCAACATCACCTCGCTGCGCTCCAAGCAGCGCGGCCGGCCGCCGCAGCCGCGTCTGCCGGCGCAGCAGGCCGCGACCATCGTCCGGCAGATCACCGACCGCACGCCCGATCAACTCAAGCTGCCCTTCGCGCTCTGGACGCGCGAGGCGGTCCGCGACCTGATCGCGCAGCGCACCGGCCTGCACGTTTCGGTGCGAACGGCGGGCCGCTACCTGAAGCGCTGGGGCTTCACGCCGCAGAAGCCGCTGCGGCGGGCGTACGAACGCGACCCGGCGGCCGTGCAGCGCTGGAAGGAGCAGGAGTATCCGGCGATCGTGAAGCAGGCCAAGGCCGAAAACGGCGAGATTCACTGGGGCGACCAGCTCGGGGCGCGCAGCGATCATCAGGCCGGCCGCAGCTACGGCCGGCGCGGCGTCACGCCAGTGATTCCCGGCACGGGGCAGCGCTTCCGGGCCAACCTGATGTCCAGCATCACCAACCGCGGCCATTTGTGCTTCCTGGTCTTCGAAGGCTCGTTCAACGCCGAGGTCTTCATCCGCTTCTGCCGCCGCTTGCTGCGCCAACGGCGGCGGCGCGTGTTCCTGATCGTGGACGGTCATCCGGTGCATCGCTCGGCCGCGGCGCGCGATTGGCTGCACGCCCACCGACACCGCATCCGCATCTTCTTCCTGCCGGGCTACAGCCCCGAGCTGAACCCCGACGAGTACCTGAACAACGACGTCAAAACCAACGCCGTCGGCCGCCAGCGGCCCGCCACCAAACCCGAGTTGATCGCCAATCTCCAAGGCTACCTCCGCGACACGCAACGCCGACCCAACATCATCAGGAATTACTTCCAAGCCGAACCCGTGCGCTACGCCGCAGGGTAGTTTGGTAGGCTGGGCTGAGTACTCGAAGCCCAGCGCTCGCCGCCGAACTGAACCGGCCACGGAAGCGGCGGCCGGGCCGGCCCCGCACTCCCGTGCGGGGTTCTGAAAGGAAATTCACTTCTTCAACCGCTCCAGCCTCCCCTTGCGTTTCACAATGTTCTTGTAATCCCACTGGATCGCGATCGACTTCTTCAGCCACCGTTTGAGATCCTTCGCGGCGATCTGATCTTCAGCGGTGTACCGGACGCCGGCCGTCTTGAAGTTGCCCTCCGGCGCAAGGCCCGGCTCGTCGAAGGATCGGCCGCTCCAGAACAGCAGGCGAACGCAGTCCTTCAGTTTGTGATAGCCGACGATCGGGTTGCCGTCGATAAACCACACCGGGTGCCCGTGCCAGATTTTGCTCTCTGCGCCCGACAGGTGTTGGTTGATCGCTTTGGCGAGCGTGTCGCAGATGCGCCGGTCGCAGGCCGCCTGGGCGGCGTTGTAGGCGCCGATGTCCTCGTGCTTCGCGGATTTCATTTTCGCGGTTTTCGCCATGCGTCGCCTCCTGCTTGCGCGACCATTGTATTGTGGAGCTGCGTAGAGTGCGTTGCCGTCGCTTCGCTGCGCGTCGCCGTTCGAACCGGCGTATCGCGACGCCAGAGCGGTTCTGGTTCTTCTGTGGCGTCGGACCTCCGCGTCCGACGCTGAAATCGCCGTCGGACACAGTGGTCCGACGCTACAGGATCGTTGAACCCGCATTACGATTGCGCCAACGACCCTCACCGCGGCAGGCTCGGTTCAGAGCCGTCGAGAATCTTCGCCAACGCCTCCACCGTCCGCCAATTCCGCACCGTCATCGCCACGCCGCACGCCTTCTCCATCCCGGCGGCGAATTTCGACGTGCCGAAGCCGTCCGGAGCGTGCAGGTAGACGACGCCCGCCCGGACCGAGAACGACTCGCTGCCTCCGGTCCGCGTCAGCAGCGCCCGCAGCGCCTCCGCGTCCGGCTCGCCGTCGCAGATGCCGGCGTGCACCGTCTGGGGCAATGCGGCGCTTTGCGCGGTGTAGGGGTTCGCCCGCACCAGCGCGGCCCAGCGGACCGCGGGCAGGACCATCACGCGGGCCGCGAAGCCGAACTCTTCGACGAACCGGGTGGCGATCTTGCGGGCGATGTTCTCGGCTGCTCCGCCGGCCTCGAAGACCACATTCCCGCTCTGGATGTAGCTCTGCACGGCGTGGTGCCGGAGCCGCTCGTGCATGGCGCGCAGCGACTCCATTTTCACGCGGTTGTTCCCGACCACATTGATGCCGCGATAAAGCGCGACGAAACGGCCCATCGCCCGGACTCCGTTCAGGCACGCCACGGGTTCCGCGGTGGTCCGCTTCGCGGCCGCGCCGGGTCCCCCGTGGCTACAGCCATCCGCCCCTTCGAGCCTGGGATAAAAACCGGGTGGAACGGGCGTCTCGCCCGTCCCGGCCGCATCCGGAACGGGCAAGATGCCCGTTCCACCCCCAAAATTTATCAGGCATCGCATCAACAAAGTTGTTCAGCCGACTCGGGGCGACACGATTTGAACGTGCGACCTCCTGGACCCAAACCAGGCGCTCTATCCAGGCTGAGCTACGCCCCGTGCGGCTTGAGTCTAGCCGGACGCGCACGGATTTGAAACGGCTGGAACTGCCGAGACTCGGCTCAGGGGCGTGACGGTTGTGCACGGGTCCCATTCGGAGCCCCAAGCGCCAGCGCGCGGGTGTTTGTGCGAGGGTCGCCCAGACCCGAAAATGCCCACGCGCTTGCGCTTGGGGCTCGGTTCATACTGGGCCACCGCCAAAACTGTCACGCACTCCTCGGCTCAGGCATGCCGCAGGGCGTCGATCGGGTTCATGGCCGCGGCGCGGCGGGCGGGGTAGATGCCAAAGATGATGCCGGTGAGGCAGGAAACTCCCATGGCCAGCAGCAGCGACCAGGCGGTGATGACCGCCTGCCACTTGGTTGCGAACTCGAGCACGAAGACGCCGCCGATGCCGACCACCACGCCCAGCAGGCCGCCGATCATCGCGAGCGTCACGGTTTCGATCAGGAACTGCCAGGTGATGTCGCTACCGCTGGCGCCGATGGCGCGGCGGACGCCGATTTCGCGGGTCCGCTCGGTGATGGAGGCCAGCATGATGTTCAGGATGCCGATTCCGCCGACGAGGAGCGAGATTCCCGCAATGATGGGGAGGACGGTGTTGAAGACCTGCTGGGTGCGCTGCTTGGACG
The DNA here is from genome assembly GCA_007859745.1 of Phycisphaerae bacterium RAS1. NCBI lineage: Bacteria > Pseudomonadati > Planctomycetota > Phycisphaerae > Phycisphaerae bacterium RAS1. Next base: position 3,363,907 of record SMLU01000001.1, read on the forward strand.
CGAGCTCCTGCAGCGGGACAGTGACCTGGTAATCGGCCTGCTTGTGGAGAGCGGCGAGGACGGCGCGGATGCCGCGGGCGGCGGGCAGGACGTCTGCCTCGCTGCGCACGGTGCAGACGATCTGGTGCAGCTCGACGCGCGTGCTCTCGGCGCTGCCGGAGCGTTCCTGGTAGACCGCCATGCCGAAGCGGTCGGTGACGGTTTCGAAGGGGACGTAGACTTCGAGGGCGCGTTCGTCGATTCGCAGCACGGCCTTGGTCGGGCTCTGGAACTCGTAGTCCGGCAGAACGCCGACGACGCGGAAGTACTCCATGCCGACTTTCAGGTCCAGCTTCAGCGGATCGCCGACGTAGCGGGCTTCGGAGAGCAGGCGGGCGCGGACGACGCAGACGCGGCGGCGCTCGTCCTCGTCGCGCTGCTCCAGCGCCCGGCCAACGAACGGCCGCAGGCGCAGGTGCTCGAAATACTCGGGCGTGACGCCGCGGACCTTGGCGGCGATGCGACGGCTGCGAAACCAGATCCACTTTTCGATGTCGTGGACGGGCAGAACGCGGTCAACGGCGGGGAGGGTTTCGTCGATCTGGCGCGCGTCGGCGAAGGTGAGACCGTATTCAAGCGTGCTTTTCTGGGTTTCCTTGCCGCTTTCGCTTTCCGGGGGCTTCTGGGCGTTGATGATGATGTTGCGGATGCCGAGCTCTTCGATCTGGGACAGGATGGCCTGGCGGGCGCCTTCGCCGATGGCAACCATGGACAGCACCGATGCGACGCCGAAGACGATGCCGAGAGTAGTGAGGAGCGAGCGCAGGCGGTGGCGCCAGAGGTTGCGCAGAGCCTCGTGGAGCATTTCAAGAAGAAACATGGCCGCCCTTCTCGCTGCGCTCGTCGCTGGTGATGCGGCCGTCGCGGAGCGTGATGCGGCGCGGGGCGGCGGCGGCGATGCCGGGATCGTGCGTGATGAGCAGGATCGTGCGCCCCGAGGCGTGCAGCTCGGCGATCAGATTCAGAATGTCGCGGGCGGTGGCCGAGTCGAGGTTGCCGGTGGGTTCGTCGGCCAGGATGACCGCGGGGTCGTTGGCGAGCGCGCGGGCGATGGCGGCCCGCTGGCACTCGCCGCCGGAAAGCTGGTTGGGGCGGTGGCCGGTTCGCGGGCCGAGGCCGACGCGCTCAAGCAGTTCGAGGCAGCGGCGGCGGCGCTGGGTGCGTGGGTTGCGGGCGTAGTAGAGCGGCATTTCGACGTTTTCGAGGACGCTCAGGTGCGAGATGAGTTGGAAGGACTGGAAGACGAAGCCCAGGCGCGTGCGGCGGACGACGGAGAGGCGCTCGTCGTCGAGCTGGGCGACGTTCTGGGCGGCGAGCCAGTATTCGCCACGGGTGGGGCGATCGAGGCAGCCGAGGATGTTGAGCAGCGTGGATTTTCCGGCGCCGGAAGGGCCGACGATCGCGGCGTACTCGCCGGGCTGGACGCTGAGTTCGACGTCGCGGAGTGCGGCCAGGGGGTTGGCGGCGGTGCCGTAGATTTTCTCGACGCGGGTCAGTTTCAGGATTGCGTCGGAGGGCATAGGGGCATTCTAAACGACGGTGCGTGATTCCGCGCCAGCGTCGGAACGCGAAGCGCAAGCGAGCGCACGTCGCGGTGGGCGCTCGCTTGCGCTTCGCGTTCTGAACTGCGGCGTCAACGGGGTGCGGGGTGCGAGAACGGATTCTCGCACCAGCGTCACCAGCGTCACCAGCGTCACCGGATTGACGTCAGGCTGGGTTTAGGGACAACGGGTCCGGCAGCGGGCAGAGGCGGCTCATGGGTTCGAAGATGGCGAGTGCGTCGGGGGCGGAGACGTCGCCGATGAGCAGCTTGGTGAGGCCGGTTTTGCATTCGGGATGCTGGCGCGTGAACTGGCCGAAGGAGAAGCCCTTCGTATAGAAAGCATAGACAAGCTTGCGGATGGCCTGCACGCCGGAGTAGAAGTGCTCGCCCCACGCGCCGAGGCGCCGGCCCGAAAGATCGCCGGCCCGGAGCGCTTCGTGGATGGCGTCGGCGGCGAGTTCGCCGGACTTGAGGGCCAGGAAGACGCCGGAGGAGTAGATCGGGTCGAGGAAGGTGAAGGCGTCGCCGACGAGCACCCAGCCGTCTCCGGCGCAGCGTTTCGAGTTGTAGGAGAAATCGGTGAGGACGTGCACGTCGGACACGCGCGCGGCGCTCTTCACGCGCGGGACGATGAAGGGGCAGCGGCGGATTTCCTCGTCAAGCGTCTGCTCGGGCGCGGGGCGGCCCTTGATCAGGTAGTCGATGTCGCCGACGACGCCGATGCTGACAATGTCGTCGGGCAGCGGGATGTACCAGAACCAGCCGTTCTGGGCTTCGACATGCAGGACGAGCGTGGCGCCTTCATCGCGCGGGCCGGGATCGCGAAAGGCGCCGCGGTAGTGGGCGAAGACGGCGGCTTTCCGCAGGGCCGGGTCGGGCTGGCGCAGGTCGAGCTTGCGCGAGAGCATGGCGTTTGTGCCGGTCGCATCGACGACGACTTTGGCCGCAACGGGGACGCGGCGGCCGTCGCGCTCGATGACGACGCCGACGGCGCGGGGCGATGCGGGCGCTTCGCCGGCGGCCGCGCCGTCATCAAAAACAACCTCGGCCACGTTGGCTCCCTGCCAGACTTCGGCGCCGTGCTCGGCGGCGTTGTCGAGCATCATGCGATCGAAATCGCTGCGGAGCACCTGCCACGTCTGTGAGCACTCGTGCGGATTGGCGTCGTCGAAATAGAACGGGGCCGACTCCTTTCCGGCGGCGTTGACGAACTGGACGCTGTATTTCTTGACGAAGTTGCTGGATCGAAGCTTGGGCAGCATGCCCAGGCGCTTGAAGGTCCAGTACGTTTCGGGCATCAGCGATTCGCCGATGTGAAAGCGGGGGAACGTCGAGCGCTCGGCGATGAGCGTCTTGCGGCCGTGCTGCGCGAGCAGCGTTCCGACGGTCGAGCCGGCCGGCCCGCCGCCGATGACGACGACGTCATAATGGTGCGTGGGTTGGGTCATGGCATCCCGATGATAACCGTCGCCGGGTGTATTTGTCCGAACCCGTCGCGCCAAGCGGCGGGGTGACGATCATAGGCTGATCGGCGCCACAGAAGCCTGAGTCGTCAACCCGCCGCTTGGCGCGGCGGGTTCGGAAAAGCGGCACGGTTCCGCACGCAGTACGCGGCACCTGCCTTCAGACCGCGATTCCAGGCATCAGCGGGCCCTCGAGGCTTCGCCACAAGTACCAGGTGGCGTAGCTGCGGTAGGGTCGCCAGAGGTCGCCAGCGTCGGCGATTTCGCGGGCCTTGGGCATTTCGGGCAGACCGTGGTAGCGCTGCATGGCTTTGCGAAGTCCGAGGTCGTCGACCGGCCAGACGTCTGGGCGCTCGAGGCAGAAGATGAGCAGCATTTCGGCGGTCCAGCGGCCGATGCCCTTGACCGCCGTGGTGGCCTCGATGACCGCCTCGTCAGTCATTCCGCGGAGCTTGCGCGGCGTAAGCGTTCGGGCGGCGAAGGCCTCAGCGAGGCCGCGCATGTAGAGCGCCTTCTGGCGCGAGAGGCCGGCCGAGCGCAGCTTGCGCAGGTCAAGGGCCGAGATGGCGGCCGGAGTCAGGCGGCCGCGCGGGCACATCGCCTTCAGCTTTCGCTGCATCGACCGGGCGGCGCTCATCGAGACCTGCTGCTGCGTAATCGCGCCGGCGAGGGCCGCGAACGGATCGCGGGTGATGATCGGCCGGTGCGGCCCGACGCGGGCGATCAGGGCGCCCATGCGCGGATCGCCGGCGCTGAGGTGCTCGGCGGCGAGCCGCGCGGCCTGCTCACGCTGCGGCTGGAGATCGACCTTAGGCATGGGGCGAATTGTGGCGGCGCTAACGCGCCGCCGCCAGTGAATTCCGTGGGTCTGCCGGCGTCTCGCCAGCCCGTTCGGCGAATGCGGACGTCTGAGCCTGTGAATTCTTCGGGTGGGACGGGCGTCTCGCCGTCCCTGCGATCATGGGGACGGGCGAGACGCCCGCCCCACCCAAATGTTCACCAGCCCGCCCGCCCGCACCGGCGGGCCAGAGGCCCGCGTTCCCCACGCAGCAACCCGCCTGACTCAGGCTTGCGGAGCTTTGGGTCCAAGCAGGCGCTGATCGCCGACGCGGCGGGTGATGCCGGAAGCGTCGAGCAGCTCGACCAGCGGCACGATGAACTTGCGGGATGAGTTCAGAAGCGTGCGGACGTCCGAGACAGTTACGCCGCCCCTGGTGCGGATCAGGGCCGCGACGCGCTGCGTGGCCTCGGCCCAGCGATCGGCGTGCAGGAAGATGCCTTCGGCGACACGAACCAGCTTCTTGCGGGCGACGGCGAGAGCGATGAGTTGGGTCAGTCGCCGGGCGGTGCGCGACGTGCGACACTTGAGCGCGTCCACTTCGGGCGGCTGAAACGCGCTTTGGGCGTACTCGGCCAGGACCTGCTCCAGCAGGGCGCGATCTTCGGGCGGCAGCTCAATTCGCTCGCCGGCGGGAGTCACGAACCCATTTGTCTCGACGAAATACTCCTGGGCGATGAGCCAGCCGGCGAGCGCGGGCCGCATTCGCGGCGGGCAGGCGCGCGGCATCCACTGCGGCCATTCGCCGTGGGCGACGCCGGCGAGGCGCGGGTTGGCGGACAGATGCGCCCGCAACCGGGCTGCGAGCGTTTCGGCCGTCTGCTTGAGGTGCGAGGCGTGGATGTGCATCTGCTGCGAGGCTTCGTCGATTCGCACGACGACCTGCGCGTCGGCGAGCGCCTGGCGGGCGCGCTGCGCTTCGGCCGCGGAGGCCAGTCCGGCCTGCGACGCGAGCAGCGGCGGGTCGGGCGCGTTCCAGCCGGCGGCGCGGATCACTTCTTCGAGGCGCTGGCGCGGAGCAGCGTCTTTGAGCGTGAGAAGCGCGTCGCGCGACGGGGGTTCGCGCGTGCTGTAGCCGGGGGCCGCCGGGCGCAGCACCCAACCGCCGCCGAGCGTTCGGCTGGCGCTTTCGTCGCGCAGGATGAACCGTTGTCCCCAGGCAGCAACTATCGGCTCCTCGGTGGTGAGCTGCGCGAATCGGCCGCCCTGCGGCGTTTCGGGCGGCGGCTCCAGCCAGCGCAGCGTCGCCAGGACGTCGCTGGTGGCGATGTGCAGCCGCAGTCGAAGCCGCGTTCGGCCCGGCTTTCCGGGCGTTCGCAGGGCGGCGATGCAGGCGTCAAGGCGCTGTGTGGCGCAGAGGTATCCGGGGGTGGCGAGTTCGCAGCCACGACGGACATCGGCGAGCGAGACTCCGGCGAGATTCACGGCGAGTCGCATGCGGCCGGCGGCGGCGGCGCGCGGGTCGTTGTGCGATTGCAGGTCGCGCGTGCGGACGCGCGCGCCGGCGGGCCAGAGTTCGAGCTCATCGTCGCGGGCGACGGCGCCGTGATAGACGGTGCCGGTGACGACCACGCCGCGGCCGGCGACGTTGAACGCGCGGTCGATGGGCATGCGGAACCACTCCGGCACGAGCTGGCTCTGATTGCGGGTTGAAGCGAGATCGGCCAGCTTGGCGCGAAGGGCGTCGAGGCCTGCGCCCGTTTCAGCGGACGTGCGAATGCAGCCGAGCGGCTCGATGCCGACGTTGCCGAGCAGGTCGCGGGTTTCCTGCTCGACCGCGTCGGCCCAGGCGGCGTCCACCAGGTCCATTTTCGTAAGCACGATGAGACAGCGCTGGATGCCGAGCAGGCTCAGCACCTCGGCGTGCTCGCGCGTCTGCGGCATGATCGAGTCATCGGCCGCGACGACCAGCAGCGCGACGTCGATGCCGGTCGCGCCGGCGACCATATTGCGGATGAACCGCTCGTGGCCGGGGACGTCGACGAAATGGATGTCGGCGCCGTTGATTGACGCGTGGGCGAAGCCGAGGTCGATCGTCATCCCGCGCGCCTTTTCCTCCGGCAGGCGGTCGGGATCGACGCCGGTGAGGGCGAGAACGAGCCGGCTCTTGCCGTGGTCGATGTGGCCGGCGGTGCCGACGACAAGCTGGGCGGGGAGCATGGGTGCAATTCTACGTTGCGCGGTGGAGGAACGCGCCGCACCGAAAGTCAGGCCGCGATTGGAGGGGCATCCGGCTTCAGGCGCCAATCTGTCCGAACCCGCCGCGCCAAGCGGCGGGGTGACGCCTGCGGCCTGTCGGGCGCCGATCGCTCGCGATGGTCAACCCGCCGCTTGGCGCGGCGGGTTCGGAAAGACGCCGCGGTTCGCAGTCTCTATCGGGACGCGCCCGAGGTTGGATCACCGCGCGTGGCAGCCAGCATCAGAGAGTGCTCATTCCACTCGCTGACCGGGCGGGCCGGGCCGAGGCGGCCGCGGTGCATGACGGCGATGCGGTCGCAGACGCCGAGCAATTCCGGAAGGTAACTGCTGGCGATCAGCACCGCCTTGCCGCGCGCCGCGAGCTGGCCGATCAGCGCGTAAATCTGGGCCTTACTCCCTACGTCGACGCCGCGCGTCGGCTCATCCAGGAGCAGAACTTCCACGTCGTGATGCAGCAGGCGGGCGAGGGCGACTTTCTGCTGGTTTCCGCCGGAAAGCTCGCGAACGGCCTGCTGCGGGCCGCGGGTTCGGATGCCGAGCTGCTCGATCCAGTGCTGCGCCGCGCGGCGCACGGCGCGCGGCCGAATCCAGCCGAGGCGCGCGAGCGGGCCGAGCCGGCTAAGCAACGCGTTGTCGGCGACCGAGCGGGCCAGGGCGAGACCCTCGCCGGCGCGATCTTCACTCAGCAGACCGACGCCCTGGATCAGACGATCGGCGGGCGATTTTCCGCCCGAATAGGCGGCGACGCGCACGTCGCCGTGGCGGACGGCGTCAAGGCCGAAGATCGCGCGCAGCAGTTCGGTTCGGCCGGCGCCGACCAGGCCGGCCAGACCGAGCACTTCGCCGCGTCGGAGCTCCAGATCCGCTCGAACGGGCAGGCGCCGGCCGGCGAGGTTTTGGATGCGGAGTATGGCGTCGCCGGGCGTGTGCGGGACGGAGGGGAAGAAGTCGTCCAGCCGGCGGCCGATCATGTGTTCGACGAGCTGGGCGATGGAGATGTCGCGCATCGCCCCGGTCGCGAGGCTGCGGCCGTCGCGCAGCACGGTGAAGCGGTCGGCGACGCGCCGCGCCTCCTCCAGAAAGTGCGAGATATAGATGATGGAAAGGCCAGCGGCGCGGAGTGCGTCGATGACGGCGAAGAGCCGTTCGATGTCGGCGGCGCCGAGGCTGCTGGTCGGCTCATCCATGACGATGACGCGCGCGTCGGTCATCAGGGCGCGCGCGATCTCGACCATCTGCCGCCGGGCCGGCGAGAGGCGCACGACGGGCAGGTCGAGCGGCAAGTCGGATTGGCCGAGTTGGTTCAGGATTTCGAGCGCGCGGCGGCGCTGGGTTCCGCGGCGAATGATCCCGGCGGCGTGCCGCTCGATCCCGAGCGTGAGGTTCTGCGCGACCGTCAGGTGCAGGGCGAGGTTCAGCTCCTGGTAGATCATCGCCACGCCTCCGCGGCGGGCGGCGAGCGGGTTGCGCGGTGCGAAGGGCGCGGCGTCGAGCTGGATTTCGCCGGCGTCGGGGCGAATGACGCCGGCAAGGATCTTCATCAGTGTAGATTTTCCGGCGCCGTTTTCGCCGAGCAGGGCGTGGACTTCGGCGGGTTGGACGAGGAGATCGACGCCGGACAGTGCAGCGGTGGCGCCGAAGCGCTTGTGGAGGCGGAGCATGGAGAGGCGAGGTGGAGAGTTCAAAGCTCAGACTTCAAGTTTCGAGTTCGCGACAAGCTACCCCGTTCCCGTCGTTTCGATCCGAGCCGCGCGCGTAAGCAAGCGGTTTTCACGCTTTCGCTCCCCCACGGTCGCGGCTCGGAAAGAGGGCCGGCGTCGCACCGGCGAGACGCCGATGCTCCCCAAATCACTCTATTCGCCCGGCGGTGCGACGAGTTCTTTCATTTCGGGCGTACCGACGTTTGCCTTGGTCACCATGGCGACGCCGGTGTCGATCTTGGGATCCACGGGCTTGCCGCGCAGGTGATCGACGGCCGACTTGACGCCGAGGTAGCCCATTTTCGCTGGGTTCTGCACGACCAGGCCGTCTATCTCGCCGGCCTTGAGGGCGTCGATCAGCCCCGGGCTGGCGTCGAAGCCGACGAAGCGCACCTTGCCCGCCAGGCCGCGGCTGCGCAGCGCCAGCAGCATGCCGAACGTGGAGGATTCGTTGGGCGTGTAGATGCCCTGCATGTCGGTGTAGGCGGTGAGCAGGTTTTCGGAGGCTTCCTGGGCGGTGGCGCGGGTGGCGCCCGAGTACCGCTTGGGGTCGATGAGCTGCATCTCGGGCGTCTTGGCGAGGCCGTCGACGAAGCCGCGCTCGCGCTCGTCGGTGCTGGCCGAGCCTTCCTGGTAGCGGAGCATCAGCACTTTGCCCTTGCCGCCGAGGACTTCAATCATGCGCGCGGCGGCGAGCTGGCCGCCCTTGTAGTTGTCGGTGGCGATGAAGCTGACGAAGTCCTTGCCGGCGTCGCCCTTCAATCCTGAATCGACGACGATGACCGGGATTTTCGCGGCCATCGCCTGGCGTGCGGGGAGAAGGAGCGCCTGGTCGTCGAGCGGCGCCACGACGATCGCCGAGACTCCGCCGCTGATGAAGTTCTGCATGAGGGCGATCTGCTGATCACGGTCGTCCTCTTTTTCGGGTCCGCGGAAGATCAGCTCGACGTCGCCGAGCTCGCGCACGGCGCGCCTGGCGCCGGCGTGCATCGATTTCCAGAAGTCGTGCGTCGTGCCCTTGGGGATGAGAGCGACGCGCGTCGTAGCGGCGGCAATAGTCTTGGATGAGGCGGTGGTCGGCGCGGCGGCGGGCGGCGGCGAACCACCCGACGGGGCCGGTGAGCGGTCGCAGCCGAAGCAGGCGAGCGACGTTAACGCGAGGAAGAGGATGCGAGTCATTTTGCCTCCGAGAGAGCCGATCCGCTGCCACGGTCAAAAGGACGGGTGGCAGGGTCAAGCGGTGGCGCTGAGCGTCTCGTTGTCGTATCGATCTCGTCGCGACGGCTTGCGCGCAGGCGCCCGGAAGGCCGCCGTCGGCTCCGCACACGGGCGGATAATATCGGCGTACGGGCAACACGGCCAAGCGGTCGCGGCGGCGAGGAGCGGTCAGTTCGGGGGACCAGTCAGGGCGGGGTGGGACGGGCGTCTCGCCCGTCCGGCGGCGAGGCGCGGTCAGTTCGGGGGACCGGTCAGGGCGGGGTGGGACGGGCGTCTCGCCCGTCCGGCGGCGAGGCGCGGTCAGTTCGGGGGACCGGTCAGGCGGACCAGTAAGGGGGACCGGCCTCTGGCGGGTCTCGTTCCCGCCGGCGAGCAGTTCAGAAATTTTTTGCTCACCGCAGTTTTCTCTTGAATCGCCCTGGCCGAAACCGGTATCCTGAGGCAAGCTGCTCGGAGGAGCGAGAGGCCTCCGATCACGCATTTCGAATTTGCAGTGGCGTATGAGCTGCCCTGCGGGATTGTCTCCCGCGACGGCTGCGATTCGCCGGAGGAGCGAAGATGAAACGCTTTTTGGCAGGAATGCTCGCGGTTGCGGCGGCCGGGGTTGGCGTCGCGAACGCGGGACAGGTCTATGCACTCGACCTGCGGGCGACCCCGAATCGACTGCTGTCGTTCCCCTCGAACGCGCCGGCGAACAACATGGTCGCGCCGGTGACGCCCGATTCGTTCGCGATGGATTTCAATGCTGCGGGAACGACGCTCTACGCGATCACGCCCGGAGCGGCGCCGTTCAACGTCGGCACGCTGAACACGACGAACGGCGTGTACACGGCGGGGCCGGTCGTGAACCTGCCCGCCGGCGAGTCCGTCACCGGGCTGAAGTACGACCCGCAGACGTCGCTCTACTGGCTCTCAACGAACGCAACGGCCACCGGGAACCGGCTGTGGAACCTCGACGTCGGCACGGGCAATGCCACGCTGGTCTCGTCCATCACCGGACTGGCTGCCGGCGCAATCGTGATTGACATCGCGATTGACCTGGCCGGCAACATGTACGGCCACGAGATCGGCGGCGACAACCTGATCTCGATCAACAAGAACACCGGCCTTGCCGCGATCATCGGCCCCACCGGCCATCTTGCGAACTTCGCGCAGGGCATGGATTTCGACTACGACACGAATGAGCTCTACGCCACGGTCTACACCGGCGGCGGCACGGGCAAGTACGTGCGGTTCAACCTCGCCACCGGGCAGGGTGTCGTCATCGGAGATACCACGCCCTGGAACTCTGAAATGGAAATGGCGATCAACGCCCCGGTGCCCGAGCCGATGACGCTCGCGCTGCTGGGCCTTGGCGCGATGCTCCTGCGTCGCCGCTAGTCGTCGTTGCCCCGAAATCGACCGAAGGCTTGCGCGTCGCGAGACGCGCAAGCCTTCGTGCGTTTCTGTTTGTACATCCGACCGCTACGGCCGTCCGCGCTCCGCGGGATTCTGCTCGCGCGGCACGTCGGTGTGCGTGCCTGCGGCACGCGCAGCTTTCACCGCGCGACGCACCGTTGCGGCGATTCCCGCCGCGTCGATCCCCGCCTCCGCGAGCTGCCCGGTGCGCGTGCCGTGGCCGTAGAAGCGATCGACCTGGTGTCCGAGGCGGATGATCGTGTCGGTCGGAAGACCGAGTTTGCTTGCCGTCTCGAGCACCGCGCTGCCAAAGCCGCCGGCCAGCGTGTGGTCTTCGACGGTCACAACTGGTCCGCCAGCGGTGATCGCGGTCATGACCATGTCTTCATCGATCGGCTTGCAGAAGCGGGCGTTGACCACGCGGACGAAAACGTCCTCAGTCGCGAGCGTGCGCGCCGCCTCAAGCGCGAACTGCACTTGCGTGCCATACGCGAGAATCGTCGCGTCGCGACCGTCCTGCACTAGCCGGGATTTTCCGATGTAGAACGGCGGCGTTTCGGGCGCCGCGTCCGCCGCGGCCGGCTCGGCCGCTGCGCCTGTCGAACCGCCGAGTGCATAGGGATCAGGCACGCCATCGCGCGGGTAGCGCATCGCCCATGGTCCATCGAGCGCCAGTCCGAGCCTCAGCGCCGCCCGCAGCTCCGGCTCGTCCGCCGGCGCCATGACGATCATATTCTGGAAGCAGCGCAGATACGTCAGGTCGAGATAGCCGTGATGTACGGCGCCGTCCTCGCCGACGAAACCCGCTCGGTCGATGCAGAAGCCCACCGGCAGTTTTTGGAGCACGACCTCCTGAAACACCTGGTCGAACGCGCGCTGCAGAAATGTCGAGTAAACGCAGACGAGCGGGCGCAGGCCGGCCTTCGCCATTCCGGCCGCGATATCAACGGTTGAGCTCTCGGCGATGCCGCAGTCGAGGCAGCGATCGGGATAGACCTTGCGAATCTTGTCGACGCCCGTGCCGTCCGGCATGGCCGCCGTCAGGGCGTAGACGCGCGCGTCTTCCTTCATCAGCTCGATCGCCGCGTCCGCGAACGCGGTGGTCCAGCTCTTGCGGCCGCTCTTGACGACGGTGACGCTGTCGCCCTCGACGCGCAGCTTGCCGGGGCTGTGAAACGCGCACGGATCGCTGGTGGCCCAGTCGCAACCGCGGCCTTTCACCGTGTGCACGTGGAGCAGCACGGGATGCTCGACGTCCTTGAGCAGCTCCAGCGTCTCGACCAGGTGCCGCAGGTCGTGCCCGTCCACCGGGCCGACGTAAATGAACCCCATGTGCTCCCAGATCTGGTGCGGCGAGACGGTGGCCTTGATGCCCTCTTTCAGATGGTCGAGCGCATCGAAGATGCTGGAGCCGACCGCGCCGAGCCGGGGCAGCGTGGACTTGACGTGCTGCTTGACCTCTTCGTACAGGCTGCTCAGCCGGAATCGGGACAGGTAGGACGCCAGCGCGCCCTGCGTTTTCGAAATCCCCATCGAGTTGTCGTTCAGGATGACGAGGAACTGCCGTTTCAACAAGCCGGCCTGGTTGAGTCCCTCGAACGCCACGCCGTTCACAATGCTGGCGTCGCCCACCAGCGCGACGACGCGCGAATCGCGCCCCTGGGCCTTGTCGCCTCGCGCCATGCCGACCGCGGTCGCGATGGCGGTGCCGGCGTGGCCGACGTTGAAGAGGTCGTACGGGCTTTCCTCCACGCTGGGAAAGCCGCTCGGCCCGCCCACCTGTCGCAGGAGATCAAAATGGTGCTGGCGGCCGGTGAGCAGCTTGTGGACGTAGGCCTGGTGGCCGACGTCCCAGAGCAGCCGGTCCGTCTTGAAGTCGAAGACGCGATGCAGCGCGATGGTCAGCTCGGTGACGCCCAGATTGCTGGACAGGTGACCGCCGTTCCGCACGACGGCGTCGATGATCCGCTGGCGAATCTCGCCGGCGAGGTGATCGAGTTGGTCGAACGAGAGCTTGCGAAGCTGCTCGGGGCCCGAAAGCGTAGGCAGCAGCGGCGAAGGCAGCGCGACGGGATTCATCCGATTCATGTCCTTACTATAACGGACCGCGTGTCACGCGTCGCGCGACAGCACAAATCGCGCCAGCCCGCGAAGCCGATCCGCTTCCGCGCCCAGCTCCGCCAGGCTGTTAATCGCCGCGCCGACTTCCGACGCTGCGCGCCGGACGCTTTCGTCCAGCCCCAGCGCCGCCGGCAACGTCTGCTTGGCGGCTTTCTTGTCCTTCCGGACCTGCTTTCCGGTGCGCTCGACCGCGCCTGTCTCGTCCAACAGGTCGTCCGCGATCTGAAACGCCTGCCCCAGCCGCCGGCCGAATTCACCGAGCGCCTCGACTCGCGCCGGCGGGGCGCTTGCTACCCGGGCGCCCATTCGGCAGCATGCTTCGATCAGCCGCGCCGTCTTGTGCAGATGGATGAAACGCACGAGCGACTCATCCGGGGGACGAGCTTCGCCGGCCAAGTCCGCCGCCTGTCCGAAAATCATGTCCCGCGTCGCGCGGCTGAGCTCTGAAGCCAGCTTCGCGTCGCCGTGTCCGGCCAGCACCTCGAAGGCGTGAGCCAGCAGCCAGTCGCCCGCGAGAATGGCGGTCGCCTCGTCGAAGGCCCGGTGGCAGGTCGGCCGGCCGCGGCGCAGGTCGTCGTCGTCCATCGCCGGCAGGTCGTCGTGTATGAGCGAGAACGCATGAACGCACTCAACCGCAATCGCCGCGGGCATTGCCCGTGCTTCGTCGCCGCCGCACGCGCGGCAGCACTCCAGAAGCAGCACCGGCCGGAAGCGCTTGCCGCCCGACTGCATGGAATACAGTACCGCTTCCAGCAGGGTGGAGTTCAGACAGGCGTCTTGAAATTGCTGAAAATGACCGATAACGGCACGGTCGATATTCGCCTGCCGCTCGCTGAGCCATGCGTGGAAGTCTGAATCACCCGTGGTCACTCGGTCAGAATAGAGCCGAGCCCGGACGCCCGCCAGCTTGGCGGGGCGCATCCCGTACTCAGTTCCTGCGCGGATTGGCTTGTCCGAACCCGCCGCGCCAAGCGGCGGGTTGACGTTCCTGCCCTTCAGGGCCATCCGATGCAAGGACATCACCCGGCCGCTTGGCGCGGCGGGTTCGGAAGTGCACGCGGCCGTTACCTGGATCCGGATGCACCCAGCTTGGCGGCGGCGCCTGGCGGACGATTGAGCGGCGGCGGGTCCGGCGGTAGCTTTGGCAAGGGAGAACTCGCATGCACGATGCGGGGCGCGCAGCGCTCGTTCTGGCTTCGGGAGACGACGTCAGTGTGCTGACGATCCTCGTCTCGTCGCTGTTCATGCTGCTCCTGGCGATGCTCTCGGCCGCGTTCAGCGGCAGCGAGGCGGCGCTGTTCTCGCTCACGCGGGCGCAGCTCGAGCAGTTCGCCGCCGGCCCGCCGCTGCGGCGGCTGGCTGCGGCGCTGATGGACCGGCCGCGGCAGACACTGGCCGTCATTCTGCTGGGCAACACCACGGTCAACGTGCTGCTGTTCGCGAACACGTATGTTCTGTTCAACCAGGCGCACGCGATGCTGGGGGCGTGGTCGGATGTGCTGGCGGCGCTGGTCGGCATTCTGATCGTCACCATCGGCGGGGAGGCGATTCCCAAGACCATCGGCGTCGGCGCGGCGGAGCGCGTCGCGCCGCTCGGCGCCCTGTACGTGCGGACGGTCGGGTTCGTGTTGGCGCCGCTGTCGCGCGTCGTGGACGCCGTTCTGGTCGAGCCGGCGTCCCGGCTGCTGATCGGGCCGCAGCGGCGGGAGGGTGAGGAAAGCGAGGACGTCTCGACGGAAGAGCTGCGGACGCTTCTGGAAATGAGCCGGCGGCGCGGCGAGATCGACCCGGTCGAGGACGCGTTCGTGCGCGAGATCATTCACCTGGACGACATCCGCGTGCGCGACGTGATGATCCCACGCGTGGAGATGAAAGCGTGCGACGTCGATGCGCCGCCCGACGCCCTGCGGCGGCTGATGCGCGAGACCCGGTTCAAGAAGATCCCGGTTTACGAGAAATCGCTGGATAACATCGTCGGCCTGGTCTACGCGAAAGTGCTCTTCCTTTCGCCCGTGCGGTCGCTGCGTCAGATCGTCGTTCCGGTTCGCTTTGTGCCCGACCTGATCACCGGCGAGCAGCTTCTGGCGCACTTTCGCAGCACGAAGTCGCAGATCGCGATCGCGGTGGACGAGTACGGCGGGCTGGCCGGGCTGGTGACGCTTGAAGATGTGCTCGAGTCGATCGTCGGCGATCTGCGAAATCCGCAGGACGAGCCGGAGATCGCCGAGATCATCCAGATCAGCGACGACGAATTCGACGTCAGCGGCCGGCTGGGCGTGCGTTACTGGGCCGAGGTGTTTCACGAGCCGGAGCTGGCCGACCGCTTCGCCACGATCGGCGGACTGGTGACGGCGCAGCTCGGCCGGCCGGCCAGGGCCGGTGATCTTGTGCAGATGGGCAACGTGCAGGTGCGGGTCATGTCCGTCGCCAGGCGGCGGATTCAGCGGCTGCGCGTGCGGCGCGTGTCCGTTGCATCCGGTGCGGGGGCGGGGCCATGAGCGTGGTCCTGGTGATCGGTGCTTTGCTGGGGCTGGTCCTATCGGCGACGGTTTCGGCCGTGGAGACGGCGGCCTATACACTCAATCGCGTGCGGCTAAGGGTGCGAATTGATCGCGGCGATCCGCGCGCCCGGCGGCTCAACACCCTGATGCGCCGGCCCGAGGATATCGTGATGGGGGCGCTGGTTGGGAATACGGCAGCGGATTACATCAGCACGGCCTGCCTGACGGCGCTGCTGATCTTCTGGGCCGTGCCGTCCGGACGCGTCGAGGTTTTCGTTACCGCCATTGCCACGCCGCTGGTCCTCGTATTCGGCGGGATCATCCCCAAGGAGTGGGCCCTGCGGCGCGGCGATGTGCTGATCTACCCGCTGTCGCTGTCGATCACGCTCCTGCTGCGCGCGCTTCGACTGAGCGGGTTTTTCTGGATGCGCGAGAAGCTGACCGGCGGGTTGATGCGGCGGATCAATCCGGCCCGCCTGGGCGAACCGGAGGCAGTCCTGCCGCGGCACGGTGCGCTGAAGCTGCTCAACGAGGGAGCGGTGCGCGGCGGGTTGACGCGCTTTCAGCGCGATCTCATCGACCGCGTGATGAAGATCTCAAGGATCCGGGTAGGCAGCGTGATGATCCCGCGGCAGCGCTCCGCCACCGTGGCCCGGTCGATCTCGCGCGACGATTTTCTGCGCATCGCGCGCATGGCCCATTTCTCCCGGCTCACCGTCCATGACGGGGATTCGCGGCGGATCGTCGGGGTCGTGGCCGTCTTCAACGTCCTCACGGACGAGGCGCGACGGCCGATCGCCGAGCACATCCAGGCGGTGACACGACTCTCGCCCGCCACCAGCGTCTCGGCGGCGCTCGTCACGCTCCAGCAGACCGGGCATCCGATGGCCGTGGTAGAGGACAGCCGCGGGCACTGCATCGGCGTGCTGACGCTGAAGGACCTGGTCGAGGAGATCGTCGGCGACCTGGAGGCGTGGTAAGAAACGAGGGTTGACGCTATCCAGATCGCATTCCGAGCCGCGACCGTGAGGGAGCGGACGGTTGAAAACCGCTTGCTTACGCGCGCGGCTCGGATCGAAACGACGGCCACGAGATTCGCGCCGGACGCGGGCGTTGCGACTATTTTCCGGGCGGGGCGGCGCCCGGAGGTTGAGCCTCGCCGGCGGGCCTGGTGGTCACGTGGGGCGTGCGTTGAACGCTCGGCTGTGCGGCCGGCGGACGGAGCTTCTCGATCCGCTTGTCGAACTGGGCCGCCTGTTCCGGCGTCAGCATGCCGCGGATCTTGTTGGCAAAGTCTTCGACCATCGCGGAATTGTCGCCGCCGGCGCGGGCCGTCTCGGCGCGAAACTCGCGCGTCAGCATGTCCAGCGTTTCCTGCTGCTTGGCGTCGAGCTTCAGGTCGGTCGCCACGCGGATGACGTCCACCGGCTTGAGTTGAACATGCGGGTCGCGCTCCAGCCGCTCCAGCGTCGTGGCCAGGATCGGCTTTTGTTCATCGGTCAACATGCCGCGCAGCCCGGACATGAACTCATCCTCGGCCTGGAGGCCGGGCGTGGCTTCGCGCAGCCGCTTGTTGAGTTCCTTGATGCGCGCCTCGTCGCCTGCCTTTTTGGCTTCCTGAAGCTCCTGCGACAGCACTTGGATTTCCCGCAGAACCGCCAGCATCTGGTCCTTGTCTGACGCCGCGGCGATGGTGGCGGCGTAGACCGCGATCAGGCTCTCGGCCTGTTCCTTCTGTTGCGGCGTCAGGTCAAGCTGCTTGCAGATGTAGCGCAGCCTGGGTTCGCCCTGGAGCGTCGGCTGTTTTGAGGTCTTGGCGATCGCCGGCCCGGGCGTGGCGGTAGGGGCCGGCGCGGTGGTCTGCGCCAGGGCTGCCCCGGCGAGAAGGATGATCAGCGTCATACGGAACATTGCGAGCTACTCCAAGAAATCGGTCGCACCCGTTGTACCAGCGGGCGCCGGGGTGGTGGCACTCCGACGCAGCCGAACCCGAAAGTCTATCGACAATCGGGCGGAACGCAACGTACCGGATGGCTGGGGTGCGACCACGGATTTCCGGCAGGCTCGGCGGGCCGATTTGTCCGCGGGCTTTTCTGTCCGAACCCGCCGCGCCAAGCGGCGGGGTGACGTCTCGACCTGTTTGGCGCCGCTGGCGTCCGGTCGTCAACCCGCCGCTTGGCGCGGCGGGTTCTGAAAAACGCTCCGACCGGCGCCCCGACCGGCGGCCCGACCGGCGGCCCGACCGGCGGCCCGACCGGCGGCCCGACCGGCGGCACGGCCGGCGGCCGACCGTCAGCCGACTGTCGGCCTCAGCGGCAGTTGAACGTGTATGTCGTTTCGACCAGGCCCTCAAACGGATTCGACGTCAACAGGAAACCCGTGCTGGTCAGGTCGATCCTGATTCGGAAGCGCTCGTTCGCGTTCAGGTTGACCATGTCGCCATACCCGCTGGTCCCAATAATGTCGGCGGTAAACGAATACTGCGCGACGCCGCTGTCAACCGTCCCCGCGGTTGCCAGATAGGTGGCGCCCGGCTCAACGCATGAACTGCACGGGAGCTGCTCGTACTGCACGTTCGCCGTCGCCTGCACGCCGCCGATGTCCCCCGCGTAGACGCCGCCGGGACAATTTCCGCCGACTGTAGTCGTGCCGGCGGCCGGGTTATCTCCCGTCGTCGCCGGCGGGTTCGATTGCGGCGGACAGCCCGCGGGGAGGGTCGTGCCGACGATCGTCGCGAACACGCCGAAGTTTCTCATGATCGCGCTCTGCGCAAGCCACGGCGTCTCGTGCCAAGGGGCACGAGATCATTCGACGCCCGGATAGAAAACGCCGCCGCGACGGGCCGCTTAGCCTAATTCCCCTGGAGACAGGCCACGAAAGCGTTCACATCGAGGACGTTCACGAATCCGTCATGATTCACGTCATTCGCGCACAAGTAGCCGCAGTTGAATTGGGCCTGCCAGCTCTGCTGGTTCTGCACGGCGAGAACGAAGCCATTGATGTCCAGCACGTTCACCTCGCCGTCGCAATTAGCGTCGCAGTTGAGCCCGACCGTCAGCGTGGCCGGGTCGCTGGGGGTGGACGTGCCGAACGAGGTCGCGACCACGTCATATGTCCCGGCGTCAAGCCCGGTGAGGTTGTTCCGCGTGTAGTTGGCCGACGTCGCACCGACGATGTTGTCCCCGTTGAACCGCCACTGATACGTAACCGTGTTGCCGCAGGCGCGCGACATGAACGTCACGCTCCCGCCCTGGCAGCCGGCTTCATTGGCGGGTTGCAGGGTGAAGCGCGGCGTGTCGCAGCTCGTCAGCGGGCCGGCCCAGCTCGCGCCGGCGGCCAGGCATTCGGACTCGATCAGCGTCAGACAGAATCCGTTTGAGAAGCAGCACGCGCCCATCGGCGGCGGGCAGTTCGCACTGGCGCAGTCGGTATCGTCGCCCTGGAAGTCGCCGAATTGCTGCTGGCAATCCTCGGGACTGACCGGGCCGATGCAGGAACCGTCGATCAGGCAGCAGGCGCCCATCGGGAAGCAGATAATCTGGCCGCACTGGGTGCCGTTGCCCTGGTAGACGCCGCCGGCGCCATCGCAATTAGCCTGCGTAAGCTGGATGCAGTTGCCGGTCGATTTGAAGCAGCAGCCGCCGGTGGGCTGAGGGCAGTTCACGCCGGCGCAGGTGGTGCCGTCGCCCTGGTACGTCCCGCCGCCCTGCTGGCAGGCGGTTTGTGTGTTGATCGAACACACGCCCTGGATGCAGCAGGCGCCGACTGCCGGCTGGCATCCGGACGGCTCAACCGACAGGCGCATCACCCAGTCTCCGCTGGGGCGGCAGAAGCCCGGCAACTGGCTGAAACGGGCCCAGCCGCCATTCGCGGGGCAGCCGAATGGTCCGCAATTCACGCCAAACAGCCAGTTGTTGGCGGGTTGCTGAAGTCCGCTCGTGTCCGTCGTCGGAAACGCGTTGCAGCAGGTCGGCGGCGCGACGAAGCAGGGGTTCTGCGTCTGCTGGTTGTGGTGATCGATGCGGTAGGCGAATGAAATCGTGTTGTTGCCGGAGGGATTGGTAAACGTCACCTGCTCGGGGTCCATCGGGTCGATGGAGAACTGGACGTTTACGCCGTTGGTCCCCGGCGGAATGACGATGTGCGGCAGAATCACATCGTCGGACGAGAAACTCCCGAGCAGGTTGCCGGTGTCGGGCGTTCCATCCCAGAACAGGACGGACCACTGCGTCGTGGTCTGCACGGTGGAGTTGGACGTCGCGAAGATCATCTCGGCCAGCGCCATTCGATAGGGGAAGCGCGTCGCGGACACGACGTAGGAGGCGCCCGCCATCTCGGTCTGCGCGAATCCCCCCTGAACGACGAACGTGCCGCCGCTGAAATTGGCGTCGGTGTGGCTCTTCACTTCGGGCGGACAGTTGCCGCGTATGCCGGCGACTCCGCCGTTCACGCCGGTGTCGTCGCGGAGCACGCGGCCGAGCGAGGTGATATGCACAACCGGCAGGTCGGCAATGTTGAGCCGCGCCTGCTGCTCAACCGGAGGGCTCGCCAGTGCGGGCGCGCCAGAACCGGGTACGTATGCGACGAGGGCGACCGCCAGGACGATGCGCAGACTAAGAGACACGTCGAACCTCCAACAAACGGGCGACGAAATGAGCGTCGTAACACCAAGAGGGAGCCGGCCTGCCCTGCCGTGCGTTCGTCCCTCCTCCAACTCCATTATTCACGGACTTCAGTCGCCGATCAACCCAACTTGGGTGCATCGGGCGTCACGGTTACACTCCCGGCCGGCGCCGTGAAACGCCGTTTTCCGAGCGGCCCGCCGCCGCTGGGTCCGCCACGAGAACACATGCGGATAACTCTGCCGAATCAGGTCACGCTCGGCCGGCTGGTGCTGGCGATCGTCTTTTTCATCGTGCTGGCGTTTTTTCAGGCCGAGCAGCGGACGGGCACGCGCTGGGTGCTGGCCGTCAGCTTCTGGTTGTTCCTGGCGGCGGCCCTGGCGGATGTGCTCGACGGGCTTCTGGCGCGGATGATGAACCAGGTGACGTCGTTTGGCCGCGTGGTCGATCCGGTCGTCGACAAGGTCATGGTCTGCGGGGCGTTCGTCTACTTTTCAAGCCAGCATTTCAACGCCGGCGGGCGGAACATCACCGACGTCGCCCCCTGGATGGTGCTCGTCATTCTGCTCCGTGAGCTGCTGGTCTCGGCCTTGCGCGCACACAGCGAGTCTGAAGGTCGCGACTTCGGCGCCAACTGGGCCGGAAAGCTGAAAATGCTCGTCCAGTCGGCGACGGTCTGCGTCATTCTCGGACAACTTGCGTGGTACGAACCGAACCTGTCCTGGCTGCGCACCGGCTGCGTCTGGCTGACGGTCGTCGTGACGGCGCTCTCAACGCTGCCCTACGCGCGCCGCGCCCATTCATTCCTGCTGTCGGGTGAGGCGCTGGGCGGGCCGCCGCCCGCTGCGCGGCCGGACGCGGGGGTTGCCGCGCTGCTGGACCCGAGCCGGGAGACGGCGAATTGAGCGCGGCGCGCGGCGACTGGGTTCGCACCGCGTGCATCACGGTGCTGGGCAGCGGCTTTGCGCCGTTTGCGTCCGGATCGTGGGGGTCGCTGGTCGCCGTCATTCTCTGGGTTGTCGCCCGTCAGGCGCTGATCGCTTCGGGAGCAGGGGGGACGGTCATCGAGGTTGCGACCGTCGGCGGCGTCCTCATCGCCAGCGCGCTGAGCGTGGCGTGGGGTGAGTGGGCCATCCGCCGCTTCGGCCGCAAGGATCCCAAGCAGTTCGTGCTGGACGAGTTCGCCGGTCAGTGGATTGCGCTGCTGTTTCTTCCGTTGCCGGCCGCGTCGGCGAGTGACGCTGCGGCAAGCGGGCCTCTTGCGTTCGTGGTGGCGATGCAGTTTGTCCTGTTCCGCGCGTTCGACGTAATCAAACCGCCGCCCGCGCGTCAGCTCGAGCGGCTGCCGGCCGGCTGGGGAATTCTGCTCGACGATTTGTTCGCCGGTTTGTATGCAAGCCTCGCCGGGCAAGCGCTGCTGCGCTACGCGGGCGTCGGCGCTGCGCTGGGCCTCCAGCCTGCGACGGGAGGTTGAGCGTTGGACGTCTTGCGCGCCATCGTGCTGGGGATCGTCGAGGGGCTGACCGAGTTCCTTCCGGTCAGCAGCACCGGCCATCTGATTCTGGTTGGGCCGCTCGTGGGGGCTGATCTCGAATCACCCAAGTGGCAAACCTTCATCATCGTCTGCCAGGTGGGGGCGATCGCCGCCGTGCTGCTTTACTTCTGGCGCGACTTGCTGCGGCGTCTATTTACCGTTCCGCGCGGCGGCTGGGGCCAGCATCTGCTGGTCAAGCTGCTCGCGGGCGTTCTGCCGGCGCTGCTGCTGGGGGTCGTCGTTCACGACTGGATGGAGCGGCACCTCGAAAAGCCCGTGCCCGTCGCGGTCGCGCTGATGGCGGGGGCGGCGGGAATCTGGTGGATCGACTCACGCTTTCGCCACAAGTACCACATGACGCTGGACGACGTGACGGTGCAGCAGTCGCTGGCGATCGGTCTGATTCAGTGCATCAGCATGTGGCCGGGCGTCTCGCGGGCGGCGGCGACGATTCTGGGCGGCATGCTGGTTGGGCTGACGCCGCGCGTGGCGACCGAGTTTTCGTTCTATCTCTCGATCCCCACCATCTTCGCCGCGGGGGCGTATTCGGCCTATAAACATCGGGCGGATTTCACGTCCGATCTTGCGTCGATCCTGCTGGTGGGCACGGGCGTGGCGTTTGTGGTGGCGCTGGCGGTCGTGGCGGGTTTCCTTCAGTTCGTGCAGCGCCGCCGGCTGACTGGGTTTGCGATCTATCGCGTGATTCTGGGCGCGGCGGTTCTGCTGTACGCACTTCTGGCGCGATAGTTGGATCGAGAGCATGACGGGCCAATGGCTCGCCGTTGCAGGCCGCGGGAACTTATGAGCATGTGGGTGGGACGGGCGTCTCGCCCGTCTCCGCGGTCTCCCTGACGGGCGAGACGCCCGTCCCACCCACAATCACAAGCTCTCTGGCCCGGCGGCGCGGGCGGGACGCCCGCGCAGCTCGCGGTGGCTCGGCCCCACCTCACGCAATTGCATCCCATCTTCCCGCGAGCCGATCAAATCTTCGGAGTGTGCGTGCGCGCCCCGGCCGGGCGCGCCCGAGGTCCGCTGGAGACGGCATGGATATCGCCAGTCTTATCGGAATCCTGATCGGCAGCGGCTGCCTGGGCTTTGTCTTCTACGAAGCCTCGCACGGCCACTTGGCCATGTTCTATTCGCAGGAAGGCGTGCTGATGGTCTTCGGCGGCAGCATCAGCGTGGCCTTCATGGCCATGCCGATGGAGAAGATCAAGGCCGTCCCCGGGTTCATCAAGCGCTTCATGTTTCACAAAGGCGCCAGTACTGCGGACGTGATCAAGCTCATGTCCGGCCTGTCCGAAAAATCACGCCGCGACGGCATCCTCTCGCTCGAGTCCGAGATTTCCAACATCAAGGACCAGTTCCTCTCCAGCGCGCTCAAGATGTGCGTCGACGGCGCGCGGGCCGAGATCATCGAGTCCACCATGCGCATGGAAGTGCTGGCCATGCAGGAACGCCACAAGGCCGGGAAAAAGTTCTTTGACCTGATCAAGCTCTACGGCCCGGGTTACGGCCTGGTCGGAACGCTGGTCGGCCAGGTCGGCATGTTCGGCAACCTCGCCAGCGGCGACATCGGCGCCATGGGCAAGATGCTCGCGGTCGCCGTCGTCGCCACCATGTACGGCGCCGTCGTCGCCAACGCCATCGCCGGGCCGATCGGCGACAAGCTCGCCCTGCGCAGCGGCGAGGAAATCCTGAATCGCGAGATGATGCTGCAAGGCGTGCTCTCCATCCACGCCGGCGACAACCCGCGCACCACCATGGACAAGATGCTCGCCTTCCTGCCCGCCCCGCAACGAACGAAACTGAAGGCCGCCGCATGAGCGATCACGAGCACGAAGAAGAATCGCACGGCGGAGGACATGGCGGCGGTCATCACGGACCGCACGCCGGCGGCGGCCACGAGGAAGCCCACGAGGGCGCGCCCGAGTGGTTGATCTCGTTCGCCGACAACGTCGCCCTGATGATGGGCTTCTTCGTCATTCTGCTGGCCATGAAGATGAGCCTGAAGTCCGCCGAGCCGCCCGCGGCGACGGCGGGCGCGTCGTCCGAGGACTCCGGCGAGGGCGCCCCGTCCGCGGCGCTATTGGACATGGCGATTGCCATTCGTGAGGCCTTTCACAACCCGGTCGACGTTCAGTCGAACAACCCGCGCGACCGTGAGCTGATCCAGCGCATCCTGGGGCGCGAGAAGGACGGACAGGCCGTCTCGCCCGGGCAGGAGGGCAATGAGCGCGATGTGCGCAGCCTGCGGCCCAGCGACTACGTCGCATTCGGCGGCAAGTTGTCATTTGAGCAGGGCGAGGAAACGCTGAGCGCGGCGGCGCGAACGGACGTGGCCGAACTGGCGGCACGCCTCAAGGGCCGGCGCAGCGTGATCGAGGTCCGTGGTCACGCCAGCGCGGCCGAGGCGTACCAGTCGGCGGACCACGGAATGGCGCTCTCGTATCAGCGCGCGCTGGCGGCGGCCGACGCGCTGGTGCGCGAAGGCGTCGGCTGGGAACGGCTGCGGATCGTGGCGTGCGCCGACAATGATCGCATTTCGCAGATTGCCTATGACGCGCGCGGCCACCAGTCCAACCAGCGCGTCGAAGTGATCGAGACCGACCGCTCGACGCTGGGCGACGAGCCGGCAGGCGGGCCGAGCCCGGCGAGCGGGCCGAGTGTGCCCGCAAGCACGCCGGCCGATGCGCACGCAACGCCCGTCGAAAACAAACCCGATCACGGCGGCGGACACTAGAAGCTACCCCAGAACCCTGTTTTCGATCCGAGCCGCGCGCGTAAGCAAGCGGTTCTTCAGGCTCCACTCCCTCACGGTCGCGGCTCGGAAGAAGTTTTGGGATAGCTTCCAGTGTCGGTGGTCACGCTGATTGCATCTTATCAGGTGGGTGGGACGAGCGTCTCGCCCGCCGCCTGGGACTGGCGAGACGCCCGTCCCACTCAATGCCATCATGGGCGCACCGACTGCCCGCCGTCGATCATGATCTCCGCACCGGTCACAAAGCTCGCCTCGTCCGACGCCAGAAACGCAATCACGGCGGCAACCTCCTCCGGCTCGCCGAAGCGGCCCAGCGGAACGCCGGCCGCCACTTTCTTCTCGTTCTCCGCACGATCCGGGCCGGTCCCGAGGTAGGCGTCCCACATCGGCGTGCGGATGGCTCCCGGCAACACGCAATTGCAGCGGATCGGGTAGCGCTTTTCGGCGCACTGCATTGCCGTGCTGCGCGTCAGGCTGCACAGGGCCGCTTTGCTGGCCGCGTACGCCGCCGCGCTCGACAACCCCAACCTCGCCGCGTAGGAGGACATGTTGACGACCGCCCCTGCCCGGCTGCGGCGCAGCAGTGGCAGCATGGCGCGCGTGCCGAGCAGCGCCCCATCGACATTCACCGCGAGCACGGCTCGCCAGGTGTCGAGCGTGATTGACTCCGGATCCTGCGGCGCCGGTCCGCCGGGTTTTTCCGAGCCGCGACCGTGAGGGAGCGGTTCTGCATCTGCGCCGCGACCGGCGGGGAGCGGTTCTGCATCCGAGCCGCGACCGTGAGGAAGCGGTTCTGCATCCGAGTCGCGACCGTGAGCGAGCGGTTCTGCATCCGAGTCGCGACCGTGAGGAAGCGGTTCTGCATCCGAGTCGCGACCGTGAGGGAGCGGTTCTGCATCTGCGCCGCGACCGGCGGGGAGCGACCCGGCAAGCGCAAGCCCCGTGATTCCCGCCGCATTCACGAGCACGTCGAGCCGGCCGAAGCGCTTCTCGACCAGCTCCGCCGCCGCCGCCCAGTCTGACTCGCTCGTCACATCAAGCGTCAGCGGGATGGCGCGCTCGGCGCGGTCGGCGTCCACGGAGACGTGCCCGGCATCCGCGCTCCGTTGGCCGGCGGCCGTCGTTCGAAGGTCGGCCAGCACGACCGCCGCCCCGCGATCGAGGAGCAGGCGGGCCGTGGCGAGCCCGATCCCGGATGCAGCGCCGGTGACGAGTGCGGTTTTGTTCTGAAACTCGGTTCGCGCCATTGCTCGACCTCGCAGCCCACGATGCCCATTGTAAGGTGTCGGGCTGGAGCGGAGCGCGGCACGGGACGGCAAGTAACGGGCACTGCCCACCCTAGCGCCTGTTCGCGCTCACGTTTCGCCATTCGGCGGCGCGGCATGTCCGAACCCGCGCGGCCGTCCATCCCGCGGCCATCTGTCCGAACCCGCCGCGCCGAGCGGCGGGTTGACGCCCCTGGCCGAAACGGGCTGAAACGCCGGTTCGGTGATCAAACACCCGCGGCGGAAGCAGACATCTGTCCGCTTCCGCCGCGGTGGGTTTCGCGTGCCGCCGTTCTCAGGTCGGCATTCTCAGGCCGGCGATCAGAGCACTCCGAACATCGTGATCGCGATGATGAACGGGTTGATGTCGAGGATGTTGGCCTCGCCGTCGTTGTTGATGTCGCCGTGGGCGGGGCGGGGGATGCCGGTGAACACGGTGCTTGTCCAAGTGGAGGGGCTGTCAATGCCGCCGATCACGTAGAGCTCGCCAGCCAGCGCTACGGCCGATGGGTAGCTTCGCTGCGCCGGCAGATGCGTCACGACGCGCCAATAGTCATCACGCGGGTCGTATTCCTCCACCAGTGACAAGATCGTGGAATCTGCAAGGGACCCGCCAATCGCGTAGATGCGGCCGTAATTAGCGGCCACGGCAACGTAGTACCGGGGGAAATTCAACGCCGCAGCGGTCGACCATGAGTCGGTCTGCGGATCGTAGACGTCAGTGACGGCGTTGAAGAACCTCGGCCCATTATGCGCGAACCGGTGCGTTCCGCCGACGAGATAGATCTTTCCGTCGAGCACGGCGGCTCCATGCTGCGAGCGGGGAGTCGGCAGCGGCGCGCCGGTCGTCCACAGCGCCGTTTGGGGGTTGTAAATGTAGTTGTCGCTGAAGGTCGGCACGGTGTAGGAGTTGACGCCACCCATGACGTAGATGAGGCCATTCACCGCAACTGCACTGAGCTCTCCCCGCCCCCACGACGATTCGGGCAGCGGCGTGGGCAACGGCGGAAGCTGCGTCCACTGATCCGTCGCCGGGTCGTAGCACTCGAACGTACGCTTCCAACAGTTCGAGAAGCAGTTGTTCCCGCCCGCGACGTAGATCTTCCCATCGACGACCGCGCACGCGGCAAACCCACGCCCGGTCGGCATGTTCGCCTTCTGCGTCCACACGCCGGTGGCGGGATCAAACTCATCAACGCGGTTGTTGTTGCCCGAGTAGTTGAAGTCGCCGAAGACGTAGAGCTTGTTGTTGACCACCGCCGAACACGTCCCGTAGCTTGGAATCGGACGCGCCGTCTCGGTGTCCCAATACCCCGGCGGGGGGTCGGCCGCGATCGTCAGGCAGGCGCCTGCCAGCAGAAGAATGGCGCTCGAAATCACGCTGCGTTTCATGGCATAATCTCCAGTTGTGAGGTGCCGCGGCGCCATTCGCCGCGGTTGGTTCATTTCTCTGGCAGTTCGTGCGACGAGTCCCGTGGCGGAGCGCAGAAAAGAATGACCGATTTCGGCGTGACGCGATTACTGACACAGACGCAGGCCGGCGACGGCGACGCCCGGCGCGAGCTGTTCGCGATCGTCCACGAAGAGCTTCGCCGGCTCGCCCACTCCCAGATGAAAGGCGAAAGACGGGCGGTGACGCTCAACACCACCGTCCTGGTCAACGAGGCCTACCTGCGGCTCATGGGCGACGGGGCTGGTCCGTGGAACGGGCGGGCGCATTTCTTTGCCGCCGCCGCCGAGGCCATGCGGCGGATTCGCGTCGACGCCGCCCGGGCGCGCAGGCGTCGCAAGCGCGGCGGCGGGCCGCCGGTGTCGCTGGAGGCGGCCGGGGCGGAGGAGGCGGCGTGGGTGGACCCGGCGGATGACGATCAGTTGATCGGGATCGATGAGGCGCTGCCGAAGCTGGCGGAGCTTTATCCGCGACAGGCGGAGGTCGTCAAGTACCGCTTCTACTCGGGACTGTCGGTGGACGAGACGGCAGCGGTTTTGGACGTCTCGCCGCGAACGGTGGATGCGGATTGGCGGCTGGCGCGGGCGTGGTTGCATCGGGAGCTGGGCGGGGAATAGGGAACCAGGGAACCAGGGAACAAGGGAACAAGGGAACAAGCGGATCGAGGGATCGAAGTATCTAGGGATCGAGGGATCAAGGGATGTAGCCCGGCCGCCCTCGGCCGGGCCGTAGCGGCCGACCTCCGAGTCGGCCGCCGAAGCCGCGGAGCGGCGGAAGAATAAAGCCCACGGCGTGAGCCGTGGGAACACGAGCGGGCGAAAAGGTATTTCCAAAAATCGCCCGGAGTCCCGGAGGGACCAAAGCAGCGTCGGATGGCGCGGCGCCGGACGACATCGCGCGTCGTCTCGCGTCCGCGCGCGTCGTACGTCGTCTCGAGTCGTCGCGCGGGCCGGTTCGCGCATGCCATCCGTTTCTTTTGCTCCTGCCTGGGCTGGAAATGCTCCCGAGATTCGTTTTCGCGCGCCCCCGTCCCCACGGCTTGCGACGTGGGCTTTATTCTATCGCCCTTACAGGGCTGTCCTCACCATCGGGGAGTTCCGACGGTGTAGCCCGGCCGCCCCCGGCCGGGAGTGTTTTCCGAGGTCTGTCGCACCGCCGGCCGCTACGGACCGGCCGGGGGCGGCCGGGCCACAACTTCGGACCGGCCGATGGCGGCCGGGCTACAACGGACGCGGAGGTCGGACGCTTCGGGACGGCCGACTCGGAGGTCGGCCGCTACGGCGGACCCGAGTGTGGTTTCGAAGCCGGGGCGGGTTGGGTGGTGTTCTGGCCGATGGGCAGAACCTGGTCGTCCAGCGTGTAGTACTCCGGCGGCCAGATTTTGGCCGGGTGGCCGTCGGGCAGGTTCATCCGGGCTTCCGTCAAGCGCCCTGGCTCAGGCGTACGCGGCGCGATCACGCTTCCGTCACGAGCCAACCAGACGGCGTGCGGCGTCTCTTGGTAGGCGTCAACCGTGCCGAATTGGAAGTTGATCGCCGCGCAACATCCGTCTGGCGGGAGATTGACGGTCTCCGGGGCGGAGAGAAAACAGTTCGAGGGACGCGCGCCCAGCCGGGCATTGACGAACTTGAGCCATACCGGGCGAAGTGTCGGGTCGGGTGAGTCGGGAGAGACATACTCAGCCGCGCGAACGCCGAGCCGCGGCTCGACCGCCAGGACAGCAGCCGCGTGATTGTCAGACTTCTCGCCGAAATGTTCGCGAAGTGTATGCTTTCCG
Source organism: Phycisphaerae bacterium RAS1 (assembly GCA_007859745.1). Classification (NCBI taxonomy): domain Bacteria; kingdom Pseudomonadati; phylum Planctomycetota; class Phycisphaerae; species Phycisphaerae bacterium RAS1. The sequence continues at coordinate 3,392,336 of SMLU01000001.1, forward strand.
TGAACGCCGGACACGAGCAATAGACCGGGCTCGCCTGAGTGGTCGCCGGCCTGCGCCCACAAGAGATCGTCCACTTGAAACTCAAGCCACGCCATGTAGAGCAGGTCGCCCTTGACGTTGTAGATGCACAGCGCCGCGTGGGTCCGCATGTGCTGGTGGCAGGTGATGATCTCCCGGCCTTCGCATCCCGGCCCCATATCGGGCGCAAACACGTCCGCCGTGAGGACGTTGCGGACTGCGAATTGCCTCGGCGTGAATTCGGCGTTATCTCGCTTAGCAAGTTGCTTGGGAATGTCGGCAGGCTCGAGCGATCGCGCCCACTCGACGCGATCGCACCTGCCCTGCCAGCGCCACGCCGTCAGCGGCACGTGCGACCAATTCGTGGTTTCGTCACTATGGCAACCGACGAGCAGAAAACCGCCTCCCCAATGTGCGGGCCGCGCAACTTTCTCGATTATGGGCAGTTCGTTGCGGACGTCTGAGATTCCCTGAAAGGTGCGAAGGTCCTCGCCGACCCGCGAGAATACGATCGCATGTTGAACGGGGCTGCCTTTCACGAGTATTAGTCCACCAGGCTGGTTCCGCAGGTAGAGGAAACCCCCAACCGGTGCGCCGATCAGCAAGATGCTCGTCAGAATGGACAGTCCAGCCGTCAGCCTTACGGGATGCTTCACCGCCCACGCCACCATCCGCGCCGCGATCCCCGGCGGGTGCGCCTCCGTCGGCTCCCCCGCCAGAAACCGCCGCACGTCGCGGGCCAGGTCGCCGGCGGAGCTGTAGCGATCCTCCGGACGGCGGGACAGGGCTTTCAGCATCACCGCCTCCAGTGGCCGGCGGATGTGGCGGTTGAACTGCGCCGGCCGCGGCGGCGGGTCGTCGCGGACCATGCGGGCCAGGGCGGAGAGGCCGACGATGCTCGAATCATCGACGAGATGCGGGCGGCGGCCGGTGAGCAGCTCGTAGAGCACGACGCCGAGCGAATACACGTCGCTGCGCGTGTCGACGCGGAGCGGGTCGCCGGCGAACTGCTCGGGGCTCATGTAGTGGACGGTGCCGACGAGCTGGCCGACGCCGGTCAGGTCTGTCGCCAGCGTGGCCTCGCGATCCAGCACGCGGGCGACGCCGAAGTCGATGATCTTCGGATTGCCGTCGAGATCGACGAGGATGTTGGCGGGTTTCAGGTCGCGATGAATGACGCCGTTCAGGTGGCCGTGCTGGACGGCGTCGCAGACACGGGCGAAGAGTTCGAGCCGGTCGCGCAGCGGGAGCGGGGCGCGGGTGGGGTGGGCGTCTCGCCCGTCGCGGCTTCGGCAATTGGCGGGCGAGACGCCCGTCCCACCCGCGGACGATAATCGACTTGCGTGAAGGGTGAGCATTGCCCACCGATTTGCGTCCTCGCCGGTTTGCGGCGAATGGTGGGCACGGCCCACCCGACGTTCTGTTCCCTGTTCCCTGTTTCCCGTTCCCTCTCTTTCTCGATCCCTTGATCCCTCGATCCCTTGATCCCTGACGACGGGCGAGACGCCCGTCCCACCCGCGAACTGCGCAATGGTCTGCGCCCCACGCACAAGCTCCATCGCAAAGAACGGCAGCCGGCCGTGCGGCGTGTCGGCGATATCCGCTTCGAACACCTGGGCAATGCCGGGATGCTGCAGGCGGCCGAGCAGCTCCGCTTCGCGTTCAAAGCGGCGCAGGGCGGCGGGGCTGGCGAATATCGTCCGCATCACCTTCAGTGCGACGATGCGGTGCGGGTGCTCCTGCTCGGCTTCGTAGACCGTCCCCATGCCGCCGTGGCCGATGACGCCGCGGATGAAGTAGCGGCCGAAGTGTTGCCCGAGCAGCATGTCGGGATGGTCGTTCGGAGGCTGGGCCGAATGGTGCGCGGTGCCCGCCCTACGCGCCGACGGCTCGGCCGCCATGAAAGCGCCCTCCGCCGCCGCGTCGTGTGCCAACAGCGACTCGACCTCGGCTCGCAGCGCCGCGTCGCCGCCGCAGGCTGACGCCAGATACGCCGTTCGCTGCTCCGGCGGCAGCCGGAGCGCTTGCTCGAAAAGCTCGCAGGTGCGCTGGTCGTGCGTTTGCATCACAAGGCGGCTCGCGGCGTCTGGTCCTTTTTCGGCATCCGGGCGTCTTGACGCGTTTGGTCGTCTGCCAGATTCACCGCGCACGCCGGACATGGCCCCGGGCCGGAGCATAACACGCCATGCCGGATCGGTGGAGCAGACGGTGGCAGAGGAATGTGCGTCAGTGACGCGTGGGGGGCGCAGAAAAAAGGGCGAGAGATCGGCGCGCTGGGCATTGAGCGCTAGACACGCCGAACAACGCGCGATCACGCCGGCCCCAGCACTCTCACTCGCTACTCGCTACTCTGAACTCGCTACTGCCCCGCTGGCACGTCGCGCGCCGTCGTGCGACAATCGGTCCTGTCGCGCGGCGGGCTGGAAGCCCGAAGCAACAGCGTGACGGGCTGGAAGCCCACACCACCATGTCGAAATCACTGCTCATCAAGAACGGCCGACTCGTCGATCCCTCGCAAGCGATCGATGAAACCGCCGCGCTGCTCATCGAGGACGGCAAGGTCGCCGCCATCGGCAAACAGGCCCGCGCCTCCGCTGACGAATTCCTCGACGCCGGCGGCCTCATCGTCTGTCCCGGCCTGATCGACATGCACGTCCACCTGCGCGAGCCGGGCGGCGAGGAAAATGAAACGATCGAATCCGGCACGGCGGCGGCGGCGGCAGGGGGGTTCACTGCGGTCGCGTGCATGCCAAACACCGAGCCGGCGCTCGACAGCGACGCGACGATTGAATACGTCCTGCGGCAGGCGGCCCGGCTTGGCTCATGCCGCGTGTACCCGATCGGGGCGATCACCAAGGGGCGGGCCGGCAAGGAACTGGCCGAGATCGGGCTGATGCTGCGGGCCGGGGCGGTGGCGTTCAGCGACGACGGCGTGGGCGTGGCGGACGCCGGCACGGCGCTGCGGGCGATGCGCTACATGCGCATGTTCGACGCGCTGTTCATCGAACACTGTGAAGACAAATCGCTGGCCGGCGGCGGGTGCATGAACGCCGGCGTGGTCGCCACGCGGCTCGGCATGCCCGGCATTCCCGCCATCGCCGAAGAGATGATGATCCAGCGCGACCTGCTGCTGGCGCGGCAGGCGGGCGTGCGCTATCACGTCGCGCACATCTCGACGGCGGGGGCGGTGGAGCTGGTTCGGCGTGCGAAGACTGAGGCTGGGATGAAAGTCACCACGGAGGTCTGCCCGCACCACGTGCTTCTGACGGACGAATCCTGCAGCAGCTTCGACACCAACTTCAAAATGAACCCGCCGCTGCGGACGCAGAAGGACGTGGATGCCTGCATCGCCGGCGTGCGCGACGGCACAATCGACTGCCTCGTCACCGACCACGCTCCGCACGGACAGCACAGCAAGGAGCACGAGTTTCAGGATGCCCCGTTCGGCATCGTCGGGCTGGAAACCGCTCTGGGGCTGTTCATCAAGGCGTTCATCGACACGAACGTACTCGACTGGCCGCGGCTGATCCGCGCCATGTCCACCCGCCCGGCTGAAATCCTGCGCGTTCCCGGCGGGACGCTGAAAGTTGGCGCGGCGGCGGACGTGACGCTGATCGACCCGGCGGCGGAATGGACGGTCGATCCGGGGCAGTTCAAGTCGAAATGCTCAAATACGCCGTTTGGGGGATGGAGACTGCGCGGCAAGGCGGCGGGGACGGTCGTGGGGGGTGCGTCGCGGGGAATGGCGCGTTAGATCGTTCACCCGGCCGCCGCGCCGGACGCGCTCAGACGTCCGCCCGCCGTTTGGCGCGGCGGGTCCGGACTTCGGATGAGACCCTGACCGGACAGTTGACGACGGCGCGGGGTTTGGTACGCTTCGCGAACTTTGCGCCGGGGCTTGTTGCCGCCGGCCTTTTTTTTGCCCGCGCTTCTTGCCGTTTCCCTTTCGTTCGTGGAGTCCCTCATGCTGTTTTCGCGATCGAGCAAACTGGCGGCTATGTCCGCGCTCTTGTCCGTCGTCAGCCTTGCGCTCACGCTTGTGTCCGGGTGCCCGCCGGAGACGCCTTCGGGCGACGGGTCGTCCAATACCAACGACAACTCCAACGCCAACTCCGACAATTCATCGAACGACAATTCGGATGATGTTCCGTCGACCGCGTTGCGACGGGACTCTCTGCCGGGCACGCCGACGCCACGCGCGCAGAACTCCAGCGCCCGCTTCACGCGGACAAACCTGACGTACTTCATCAACAACGTCTCGACCAAGCTTGATCGCGCCCTGCAGGAGCAGCTCATCGCGGACGCCTTCGCCCGCTGGTCGGCCGTGACGCCGCTGAACTTCACGCGCGTCAATACGCAGGCCGGGGCGGACGTTGTGATCGGCTTCGGGACGGGGCGGCACTGCGAGCTGTACGCGCCGCGGAGCCTTGAGTGCCCGACCGAGCCGTTTGAAGCGACGACGATCGGCCACGCCAACTTCCCGGTCGGCCCGGAAATAGGGCAGTTGCACATGAACGAGGCGTTCGATTTCACCGACCAGCGGCTCTATTTCAGCACAATGGTGCACGAGATCGGGCACAACCTCGGCATCGATCACATTCCGCCGATGGACGCCGTCATGTTCGCCAATGACAACGGCCAGAGCGGAACGCTGACGCAGGCGGACATTGACGCGGCGCAGCGGTTGTATGGCTCGCGCGATGGGTCGGTCCGGCCGCAGGCCGCGACAGACCCGCCGGCCTCGGACGAGGCCGCTCCGCGGACCGCCCCGACGACGGACCTGCCTGACGCCGACGGCGACGGCATGGACGACGCCACCGAGCGCTTTGCACTGGGCACCGATCCCAACAACGACGACTCCGACGGCGACGGGCTGGGCGATGGCGTGGAAGCAGTCGCGGGGCTGGACGCACGCGAAGGCGACACCGACGGCGACGGCGTGTCGGACGGCGACGAGTTCGACGGCGGCGGAAACGCCTTTCTGCCCGACTTCGAGGCGGCCGGCGACGTGAGCGCACTGCTCGGCTCCTACGCCGGCAGCGACAGCCTGGGCGCCTCGATCGCGTTCGAGGTGGCGGCGGACGGGACGGTATCGGGCACGCTCGCGGTCGAGCGCTTCGGGTTCAGCGAAGATATCAAGCTGGTCGGCGCCGTCCGGGATGACGGCACCGTCGAACTGGTCTCCAATGACTATTTCTTCGACTACTCCGGGACGATTGACGGCAGCAGCGGCGCGGCCGAGGGTGACTTCAAGACGGACGGCGGTTCGGAAGGGACGTGGAGCGCGGCGCGCTCGACGGGAACGGATCGCGTCCGAGGCCCGGGCGCGGTTCAGCGGGTCGACTTCGGCAGCTATGCCCCGCGAGGCGCGCGACGCTGAGGGCCCACGCGGCATGCGACGCTGAGAGCCGGTGCGCGAGACGGAGCCGCGCGCCGTAGCGTCGGCCCTCTGTGGCCGACGATGCGTGAAAAACCGGCGAAACAACCGTCGGCCGCGGAGGGCCGACGCTACAGTCCTGCGGCGTCGTTCGCGGCGGCGAGAGGAGCGGTCGCCCCGACGAGCCGGAAAACAAAAAAGGCGGCAGCATCCTTGCTACCGCCACGGACGGGCCGGGCGCTGCGCTGTCCCGCGGAACCGCGGCCGCCGAGCAGCGTCGGCGACCGCCGCCGATTCAATCGGCGTTCGTCGACGGCCGGGCGATCTGACGCTCCAGCTCGTCGAGCAGCTCCTTCAGGGGCAGGCTGTGTTCGCCCGACGCCGTCCTCCAGGCAACCGCGCCATTTGAACTGAGAATGGACTCCAAGCGGCGCTTGGCCATCAGCACCGTGGAGTGGTTCTTCTTACCCATCATTCGGCCGATCTCGGGAAAGCTCATCTTCGTGTGGCGACGGACGAGCAGCATCGCCACCGATCGGGAAAGGCTGACCGCGCGATCGCGGGCGTCCGAGTGCATCTCCTCACGAGTTACGCCGAAACGGGCGGCGACCAGGCGCTCAATATCCGCCGCCTGCGGCGGACGCGTCGCCGTCAGGTACTCGCTCAGACACGAACGCGCCAGGGCGACTGACACCGGCTCACGCGAGAGCCCCGAACAGGCCAGCAACTTGGACATGGCCCCTTCCAGCTCGCGCACGTTGCGGGTGATGTGCCGCGCCATGAAGTCAAGCACGTCGTCCGCCACGTCGCGGGCCGCCGACGCGGCGCGGCGGGCCAGGATTTCACGGCGGGTGGAAAAATCCGGAGCATCCAGCCGGACAACGATGCCGGCGATCATGCGGTCGACCAGCGCCTCGGAGAACATCGACATCTCGCGCGGCGGCAGGTCGCTGGAAAAGACGACTGTCTTTCCGCCCGCCTCGATCGAATTAAAGGTGTGGAGGAATTCCTGCTGCGTGGCCTTCTTGCCGGCGAGGAAGTGAATGTCGTCGATCACCAGCAGATCGACCTTCCGGAACCGGGCACGGAACGCGTCGAGCGAGCCACCGCTGCCGCTCACCGCGTTGATGAACTGGTTGGTGAACTCTTCGCCGGAGATGTACCGCCAGGAGAGCAGCGGGTGCTGCTGGTTGACGGCGTTGCAGATCCCATGCAGCAGGTGGGTCTTGCCCAAGCCGCACCCGCCATAGATCACGAGCGGGCGCGCCGCCGATCGCGGATCGCGCGCGACGCCGCAGGCGGCGGCGTAAGCCAGCTCATTGCAGTCGCCCACCACGAAGTTGACCAGGTCCCCGCGAAGCACGTGCGCGGCGCCTTGATCGTGGCGTGGCGCAGCCCGGTCGTGTCGTGGCGCGGCGTCTCCGCGGACGGCGGCGGGCGCCGCGCAGGGCGGCGGCAGGCCATGGCCGGTGCGGGTGGGGAGCGAGGCGTCGACATCGATCTCGACCGAGGCTTCGGGACCGAGCAGGTCACGCGCCGCGTCGAGCAGGATCGAAAGGTAATTGGCGGAAATCCAGCGTCCCACGAAAGCGTTGGGGACCGCGATGTTCAGTCGGCTGCCGACGAGCGCGAACCGACTGGTTTCCTCGAACCAGGTTCGGTAACGGCTGACGCCGATCTGATCGGAGACTTTTTTGCACAGGGTACAGAGCCTCTCCGTCACCGTCTGTGTCACGGTTTACGTCCTGTCGGGCAGTCGGCGCAAGAGCGCGCCCCAACCGCTGAACTGTCCGCTTCTGCTTATTAAGAATGACGCCGAAACTTGAACGAAAACTTGATGTTCAAGCGACCGGAATAGTAACACCGGCGCGGCGCGTTTGCAACGGCGCAGTTTTCAACAAAGCGTTGACACTCTCGTAACCTCGGACATGATGCGCCTTTGCTGCGCAGAAAAAAAATCTGACGCGAGAATTATGAACAACGCGCGACAGCGTTACGCCGCGCCCCCCCGTCAGGCCCAGCGATGGATGTACGCCAGCCGCCGACCGTACTCGCCCATCCCGAAGCGCGCGTAGAGCGCGCGGGCCGCGTCGTTACGCTCATCCACCACGAGCGTTAGCTGCTGCACACGCCGCTCGCGGCAAAGCTGCAGCGCGCGGCGCATCATCAGCGATCCCATCCCGCGCCGCCGAAACGCGCGCGGCACACCCGTGTACGCAACTTCCGCCGCGTCCGACGCCGGCAGCCGGGCCATTAGTAGAACACCGGCGTCCTGCCCGTCGCGCTGCGCGATCTGCCACAGCTCCGGGTCAAACACGCCGGCGCCGCGGTGCGCCGCGAGAACATCCTCCGCCGGTCGCAGGCCGGCCAGCTCGGGGCAGTCGCGGCTGTCGGCGTACGTGGCCAGCACCAGTCGCTCAAAACGCTCGCGCTGCGCGTCGCTGTAGGAAAGCCAGTGTGCATCCGCCGCCGGCGGCTCCACCCACGGATACGTGACGCCCCTTCGCAGGTAGAGCAGACCCGTAAGAAAAATAAACCCCGCGGCCTCGATGATCCGTCGCTGGTCAATCGCCGCCGGCTCGATCAGCGCCTGGGCGTAATACAACCCACGGTCACGCAGGCCCGCCAGCAGCTCCGCCACGCACGCGCGCTGGTCGCGCTCCTCCAGGCCGCCGCGCGACAGCGACGGCAGCATCACCACCGCCGTCCGCCCCGGCAACAGCAGCACGACGCAGACGGCCGAAAGCGCCGCGCCGCGCCGCAGCACCGCGGCCTCGCACCCGAGGCCGCACGCGGCGACATACTCGCGGAACGCGGCGACCTGCTTCGGACCGGCCAGCGCGGCGCTTCCCGGGTCGGCCAGCACGTGCGCCAGCGCGATCGCGATCTCTTCCGGTCTGAGCCGCTCAGCGTGTTGCATCACACTCCCGCTTCGAGTAAACATCGCCGGCGGCCCGTAGGTCAAACTCGACGGCCGTAGAACATTGATTCGAAGTCAGGGCAGCGACGATTCTCCGGATTCGACGATCAGTGTGCAACTCGTCGCCGCGTCCGACCGCGTGGTGTTCGCGCGCCCGCGGGCTGATCCGTGCGTCCGCCGGGGTGACGTTGTGCATTCTCTTCGGCGCGGGCTGCGCACCGCGGATTCCCTGGAGATTCACCGACTACAACGAAGCCCGCGAAACGGCCCAGCGCGAGAGCAAGCCGGTGTTCGTCTATTTCCGCAACTGGTACGCCGTCGAGTGCACGAAGTTTGAGGACGACGTGCTCAGCGCGCAAGCCGTGGTGGACGCCGTCTCGGGCATGATTTGCGTTCCGCTCGACCTCGACTGGGACAAACCGCTGGCGCGCGGGTGGGATATCGACTCGGCGCCGGCGGTGGTCATGACCGATCCCGCGGGCGTTCGGCTCGCCGGCCGCACGGGCGCGTGCAGCCTCGGCGAGCTGCTGGCCTTGATCCACGAGGCGCGCGAGCGTTTCTCAGCGTCCGCCTCTCAACCCACCTCGCGATGAACGCCCGCGCCTGCGGCTGGTCGCTCGTCCTGGCTGCCGCCGCGATGGGCGTGCCGGCGTGCGACCGCTCGGATGGCAAGCCGTCGCCGCCGCTGCGCAGCTTCGGGCGCACCGGGGCGGGCGCCGGTGAATTCGGTTACCCGCGGGCGGGGGCGTTCTTCGACCGCGAGCTCTACGTCGTCGACAAGACCGGACGCATCCAGGTTTTCTCGCCCGGCGGCGAGACGCTGCGATCCTGGCGCATGCCGGATACCAGCGCGGGGAAGCCGACCGGATTGTGCGTCGGGCCGGATGGCCGTGTGTTCGTGGCCGACACGCATTACGCGCGCGTGATGGTCTATGACCGCGAGGGCCGATGGCTGCACGCGTTCGGGAGCTTTGGGACGGGGCCGGGACAGTTTCGCCTGCCGACGGATGTCGCGGTGGATGCGGCGGGGTTTATCTACGTCTCGGAGTACGGCGGCAACGACCGCATCAGCAAGTTTTCGCCGGCGTTTGAATTTGCGGCGAGCTTCAGCGGGGCGGGTGAGGGCGGCGCAGCGGCGGGCAGGCCTGACGCCGCGGCGAGCCCGTCCGACCCCGCGGCGAGCACGCCCGACGCCGCGGCGAGTACGCCTGGCGCAGCGGCGAGTACGCCCGGCGCAGCGGCGAATACGCCCGGCGCAGCGGCGAATACGCCCGGCGCAGCGCTGCCCTTCGACCGCCCGCAGTCGCTGCTCATCGATGCGGATGGAACGCTATGGGTCGCGGACGCCTGCAATCATCGCATCTGCCATCTGGACGCCGACGGCGCTTCGCTCCGCACGTTCGGCTCGGTCGGCGGCGCCCTCGGCGAGCTGCGTTTTCCCTACAGCATCGACCGGCTGAGCGACGGCTCGTTGATCGTGTGCGAATACGGCAATAACCGCGTGCAGCGCTTCTCGACCGACGGCCGCTCGCTGGGCGCCTGGGGCGTCGCCGGTCGCAAGCCGGGGGAGCTTGCGTACCCGTGGGCGGCGGTGGTCGGCGGCGACGATCTGATTTACGTCATTGACTCGGGCAACAACCGCGTGCAGGTGATCGACGGCCGAAGCGCGGGGACGTGGCGGTAGCGAATGGCATCGGCGAATAGACGCGGTCCGAAAAGAAAAACGCCGGGCACCGTGCCCGGCGTTTGCCATGGTCCGCCGGGTGCAAGGCCCCGGCCGCTCATTCAGAACCGGTTACCCCCAGAAGCTCTCGTCCGCGCCGAAGCCGGCGTCGAAGCCGGAGTCAAGCATGTCCGCGTCGAACGACGGCTCGACGCTCTCGCTCAGCGGGCGGAGCGACTCTTCGCCGAAGATGCTGCTGGACGCGGCGGGCGAGAAGAGCGACTGGCCGGTCTGGGCCTGGTAGCCGAGCTCCATGCCGGTTGCGAAGAGCTGGGCGGCCTGGTCGCAGCCCATTCCGCTGCCGCCGCCCAGCCCGTTGCCGCCGCCCATCAGGCCAAGCTGGCAAACCGTCGCGCCCAGAGCCACCTTCGTCACGTTCCGCTTGATCGTCTTCAGCATCGCCATCGCACGCTCCTGTCCTTGATTGCTCGGTTTCATGTTCAACACACCTACCCATAGCAGCCGCGGCCGCGACTCTGACAGAATCGAGGCGCTTGGGCGCGGGCGGCGGCCGTGCCTACACTGCCCGGCATGGTTCAGCCCGATTCGACGCCGGCCGGGTGGGACGCCCAGACGCTGCACCAGCCGCACGCGCGGGCCGACAAAGCCGCCCGCGTGCAGGCCATGTTCGACGCCATCGCGCCGACCTATGAGCGCGTGAACGCGGTGGCGACGTTTGGGCGCGATGCGGCCTGGCGCCGCAGGGCGGTCGCCGCGGTGCGGCCGGCGGCCGGCGAGGTGTTGCTCGACGTGTGCTGCGGAACCGGCGACATGATCCGCAGCTTTGCCCTGGCTCAGCCGGCCCTGCACGGCGCCATCGGAGTCGATTTCGCCGCCAATATGCTGGCGGCGGGCCGGTATGACGGCTGCGCGGCGCGCGTGCAACTGATTCGCGGCGACGGCCTGCGGCTGCCGGTGCGCGACGCGGCCGTGGACCTTGTGAGCTGTGCCTTCGGCGTTCGGAATTTTCAGAATACGCGCGGCGGCGTGTTCGAGATGGCGCGCGTGCTGCGGCCCGGCGGGCGGGTGGTCATTCTCGAATTCGCGACGCCGGAGAATCGCCTGCTGCGCTGGGGCTACCGCCTGTACTGTGAGACGGTGTTGCCGAGGTTGGGCGGGCTGATCGCCCGCGATCGCGTGGGGGCGTACAAGTATCTGCCGCGGTCGATCGAGACGTTCGAAACGCCCTTGACGCTGATGCAGCACCTGCGCGACGCAGGGCTGGCGGAGGTTTCGTGCGTGCGGATGAATTTCGGCGGGGTGGCGCTGTACCGCGGCGTGCGACCGGCCTGATATACTCCGCGCATCGTGGCGCCGCGCGCGGCGGCGCCCCTCGCAGCTCGTGCAGGTCAAGGGAGCCGTTCATGAATCGAGTCGTGTGGATCGGCGGGTTGATGCTGACGGTCCTGTCTTACGGCTGCGCGTCCCACGCGCCGCCGCGCTACTTCATGATCGACCATCGCCGCGTCCACGAGGTGATCACCGTGAAGGCGGCGGCGCCGAACGCGAAGTCGGCCGACGCCGGCGGATTCACGGCGGATGAGCGCGCGATGCTGCTTTCGATCGATGGCGAAATCCTGGAGACCAAGCCGGACGAGTATCGTGCGTTCGTCATCACGTTCGAGGACGGTCCGTCGAACTACCGCTTCAGCTTCGTGCTCCTGGGGCCGGCGACCCGGGTGCAGGTGGGCGTGGACGCGGCGGACCTTTACGTCATGTCGGGGTTCATCTACATCCGCGGGCACTGGGGCCGCGTGCGCGGCGAGCGCGTCTTCGCCGGGACGACCGGCAGCACGCTCATGATGCAGGTGGACACCTCGACGGCGGACGCGGTGGACCGCGTGTTCTTTGAGGCGGGCGCGTCGGCGGGGATCGAGCGCATCAACAACGGTTATCGCGACTACTGGAGCGACAAGACCAAGTACAAAGAGATCACCCGCGACGACATCTACACCCGAACCAAACCCGGCACAACCGATCCGCTCGGCACGATGCTCTCGAACATGCGCAAAGCCGCGGTGGATTTTGATATCGACTAGCACGTGGTCACGGCCTTATGTTCGGGGAGCATCGGCGACTCGCCGGTGCGCACCGGCGGGACGCCGATGCTCCCCGTGGAAAGGCGAGAGCACGATGCACTACTAGAACTCCATGCCTTCGAGCAGATACACATCCTCGCCAGCCACGCGCCCGAATCGGGCATTCTCCAATCCCGACGCCGGATTGTCCCGGTCCCCCGGAACGAGCACCACCGCGCGGCCGGCTGCAAACGCCTCCGCCACTTGCTGGCGCCGCCGCGCGATGCGCTGGCGATCGTCGTCCGGAAGGAAGGGCTCGATCGTGACCGTCGCCGGGGCGCGGCCGACAAACTGCTCATAAAGCACGCCGAAGGTGATGGACGTGTCGCCCACCAGCACCAGTCCGTCGCGGCCCGCCAGGCGGTAAATGACGCGGTTCAGGTCGGTCACGTGCGTCTTGTCGAATCCCCAGGGCAGGAAGAGCGCCCGGTAGCCGTCGCGATAGGGCTTGTTTCCGACCATGCCGGCGAAATAGCCGCGCGCCTTGCACACCTGGCACGCCGCCAGGTAAACGGCCGGCGTCCAGAGGGCGGTAATCGCCGCCGCGACCACGATCGGCCGCCGCCACGCCCCGGCCCGCGCCAGCACAAACGCCAGTCCGCTGCCGCCCAGCACGGCGAGCGCCACGTAGGCGGGAAAGAGGAACGAGTATTGGTCAATCACGGAATAGCGCGTTGCGAAGAGAAGGAAGATCACAAGCTGCGCGGCGAGCACGCGACAAAGCACGCGCGGAATCGCGTTGCCGGTGACCAGACCGAGCAACGCCGCCGGAACGGTCAGGCCGGGAAAGTTGTACGCCACAAACCCGGCGATGAAGAGCAGCATGCGCGGACTCACGCGCGTGTTCAGCACCTCGCGCTGAAAGTCGCCGAATAGCGCCGAGTGCACGGCGGCCGCGATGCTTCCGGTGCGCTGGGCCATCTCGGCGATCATCAGCGAATAGGGGAGTGTGCCCGCGATCCACGCCAGCACCGCCAGGCCCGCCGCGGCGAGGCCGAGCTTGCGCGTGAGCAGCGCCCAGAGGAAGACCGTGACGTAGACCGGCGTGACCAGCCCGGCGATCAGGTGGTTGGCGACGCCCAGCCCGTTCAGTCCCGCCAGCAGCAGCAGCCAGCCGCTGCGTCCGCCGCGCAGGAATGCGAGCAGGCACAGCCACTCGCTCGTCAGCAGGAGCATGACGATGCCGTATGCCTCGGTGTGCGTCGCGTGCGACCAGAAGGTGTGCGACATCATCAGGGCCGCCGCGCATGGCAGCGCCGCGGCGAGCTGACGCGTCAGCAGCGCGATCAGCAGGGCGACATTGGCGACCACCGCGGCCGCGGGGATGCTGCTGACCAGCGTGATTGAATACGCCGGTTCAAACGGAAGCAGCAGGTAAGCCCAGCGCCCCAGGTAGAAATGAACCGGGTGCGTCAACACCAGTCCGCGCGGGTGGCTGACGTCGCCGGCGATCATGCGGCACTGATGCTGACCGGCGTCCTGCCACTGCGGACCGCGATCGGCGGTCGCGGCGTAGAGGACGCCGGCGGTCAGGAACGCGCCGATCCAGAGTGTCAGGGAGGCGCGCCGCGAGAGGCCTGCCGGTGTCGGAGGAGTCATCGTCGGGCGATTGTACCGCTTGAAACTGCCTGAACACCGCTTGCTTACGCGCGGCTCGGAGCTCTTTTCGAGCCGCGACCGTAAGAGACTGAGAACTTTTCCTTTGGCCGGCGTCGGTTTCCTTGTCGCATGGTCTGCGGCTCGTGATTCGCTTGTTTACTTCGGCTGCACCGGCGGGTTCATTCGCTCACCGTTGGTCAGGTGACGAGCTGCGCGGCGAAGTGCATCACGTTGTAGGCGAGGGCGGCCCAAAGGGCCTGGCAGCGTACTTTGGCCAGCCCGCGCACGACGCATTGCGCCAGTCCGCGATACCGTTTCAAGTCGGCGTTGACCGGCTCGGCGGTCGAGGCTCGCTGCTTATAGATCGTCTGGCCCGCCGGCGTTCCCATGCGCACGCGCCAGGCCGCCACGCCCGGACCGTCAGAGCGTTTGGGCGCAAAGCCCGCGGTGTCGTTCCCGGTCTTCTGCGGCGGCGCATAGATGCGCGTGCCCGCCGCTTCGGCGCGCTCGATCTCGGCCAACTGCACGTAGCCGCCGTCGAGCAGGTGCTCTACCACCTTCGCGCCGCTGCGCCGCTCCACCTGGGCGCGCAGCGGCGCTGCTTGCTGGTGGTCGCTGCGGGCCTGGGTGACGTCCACCCCCACAATCGCGCGGCTCTCCACGTCGGTTGCCAGTTGTACGTTATACGCCGGACGGTAGCCGCCGTCGGGCATCTTCATGACGCGCGCTTGCGGGTCGATCGTCGAGGCCCGCGGCTCTTTGGCACGCACGTCCGGCCGCTTGGACTGCTGCTGGTCTGCGCCAATCTTCGGCAACTCGGCCAACGCCGCTTCGATTCGCTCGACCCGCTCCCGGGCCGCACGCTCCTGCGCGGCACGCCGTCGCGCATCCGCGGCAGGGTTGTCCGACTGGGCCTTGACCGCCGCCACATGGGCGCGGGCTTCCGTCAGTTGACGCTGCAGCGTCGCCTCGCGGCGGAAGGTGTGCCGCCCGGCGTCGGCCCGCACCTTGGTTCCGTCCTGCGCAATCCGACGCACGCTCACGATCCGCTTGTGCATCAGCACCGCCAACACCTGCGAAAACAGTTCGTCCAGCGCCGCCCCGTGACCGACGCGGAAGTCATTCAACGTGTGATAGTTCACCGGCACGCCGCCGCACAGCCAGCGAAAAGCGTCCTGGCAGCCGCAGCGTCGCTCGATCTCGCGCCCACTGCCAATCCCCTCGATCGTCGCGTACAGCCACAACGCCGTCAGCAACTGCGGATCCGTCGCCGGCCGGCCCGGCTCGTCGCCGCGCGCCTTGAGCGGGGCGCTGAACGCCGAAAGATCGAGCCGCTCCACGACCGACCAAACCGCCCGCGCCGCGTGATCCGCCGGCAGCAGATCCTCCAGACAGCACGGCAGCAGCAACGACTGCTCGCGATTCGGCCGCCGAAGCCGCGGCGGCTCCGCCAACGCACACCGCCCCGTCGATTCCGATACTGGGTCGTTCATCACGGCATCCATTCCGGCAATCAGCATCGTCGTGTCCATGTCGAATAATGTACCATCCCCGGCAAGGGGGATTTATTCTCACTCTCGTAAGGGAGCGGAGGTTTCAGAACCGCTTGCTTACGCGCGCGGCTCGGACAAGAACCGCTTGCTTACGCGCGCGGCTCGGAAGGAACGCGCGCGGTCCGCTCAAGCGCGCGAGAGCTCGTCCAACACCGACGATAGCATTCGGTACGTCTTGGCGACCGAGTTGATGTAGACCCGCTCGTCCGGGCTGTGCGGCCCCTCGATGTGCGGGCCGAACGAAACCATGTCCATGCCGCGAATCTGCTCATCGATGATGCCGCACTCGAGGCCGGCGTGAATCGCCGTGACGCGCGGCTTCTCGTTGAACAGCCGCTCATACACGCGGCGGCAAACCGCCAGCGTGGGCGAATTCACGTTCGGCTGCCAGCCGGGATAGGAGTTCCCGGTTTCCGCCTGCGCGCCGGCCAGCCGGGCGACCGCTTCGATCTGCCGCACGACGCCTTGGAGTTGTGCCACGTGCGATCCGCGCGACAGGCAGCCGATGACGATTCGCATTCCGCCGGCCGAGCCGCTCCATTCGACGACGGTGACGGCGGTCGAAGTCTGGATGAGGCCGGGAATTTCGGGAACGACAGCCAGCACGCCGCTGGGCAGCGCCGCGAGGGCCGTCAGGACGCGGCGCGTGTCGTCGATCGACAGGGCGCCGGCGGCGTCCGCCGCGCTGGCGGGTTCGACCGTGACGCGCCCGCCTTCTTCGCCGAACACCGCAATGATCTCCTTCTGAGCCGCTTCCGCCGCCTTCTTCAGCGCCGCCGTCGAGCCGGCCGGCGCGGCGAGAAGCGCCGACGCCTCGCGCGGAATGGCGTTCCGCTTGCTCCCGCCGGTGATCTTGGCGAGTTGCAGCTTCTCGACTCCGGCCGTCGTCAGCGTCTGCGCCAGCAGCTTGATCGCGTTGCCGCGGTTCAGGTGAATGTCGCAGCCGGAGTGCCCGCCGCGCAGGCCGCCGACGCTGACCCGCAGCAGCTCGCCGCCGGCCGGCGCCGCACCGGTCTTCAGGTCGAAGATGACGCTGGCGTCGATCCCGCCGGCGCAGCCGATGTAGATCGCGTCGTCCTCTTCCGAGTCGAGGTTGATCAGCCGGCGGCCCTTCAGGAAGCCCGGCTGAAGCGCCTTGGCCCCGGTCATGCCCGCTTCTTCGTCAATCGTGCAGAGAATCTCGAGCGGGCCGTGGCGAACGTTCGGATCGGTCGCGGCGGCGAGCGCCAGCGACACCCCGATGCCGTTGTCGGCCCCCAGCGTGGTGCCGTCGGCGCGCACAATCGGCTCGCCGCTGCGGGCGTCCTTGTCGATGACGGTGCGGATCGGGTCGCGGTCGAAGTCGAACGCGGTGTCGGAGTTCTTCTCGCACACCATGTCTAGATGGCCCTGAAGCACCGTCACCGCCGCCTTTTCGCAGCCCGGCGAAGCGGACACGTCAATCACGATATTGCCGACAACGTCTTCGCGCGACTTGAAGCCGAGCTTCTCGGCGACTTGCCGGACGTGGGCGCGGATGCGCTCCTCATGCTTGCTGGGCCGGGGAACGGCCGTCATTCCCGCAAAGAACCCCCACACGCCGCGAGGCTCGAGCGATTCGATATTTATCGCCATACTCACACCTGTCTGGTAGCGGCCGGCCCCCGTGCCGGCCGTGGAACGGCGGAACGTAGCGCGAGCCCGCGCCCAGAGTCAGAACGCGAAGCGCAAGCGAGCGCAACCGGCGGGGGCGCTCGCTTGCGCGTCGCGTTCTGACAAGCGGCGGGTCATCGCGCAGACCACTCAGGCGCCGCCAACGTCAAACCGATGAAACCGGCTGACCGTGACGCCCTTGGCCCGGCTCGCCACGTACTGACCGACCGTCTGCTTGTCGTCCTTTACGAACAACTGCTCGACCAGCACGATCTCCGAGTACCACTTGTCCAGCTTGCCGGAGACAATCTTGTCCACGATCTGCGGCGGCTTGCCTTTGACCAGCTCCGCCGCGATTTCACGCTCCTTGGCGACCAGCGCCGGGTCGACCTCCTCGCGCGTGGTGCACATCGGCCGCATGGCGGCGGCGTGCATGCAGACGTCGGTGCGGACCTCGTCGGGGCATTCGCCGCTCATCTGCACGATGACGCCGACCTGGCCGTTGTGATGCAGGTAGGAGCCGACCACGCCGGTAAGCCGGGCCGCCTTGGCGAGCTGCATGTTCTCGCGAATGCGGTTCATCGCTTCGTTCCACTCATCCTGGACGCTGCGCGATGGGTTGTCCGCCATTTTGGAGGCCATCAGCGACTCCGGCGTGGCGTTGTCGAGATTCGCCGCCTGCTTCGCGAGCAGGTTGGCAAGCTTCTGGAAATCTACGGTGTTCGCAACCGGGGCGGTCTCGCAGCGCAGGACGATGATGCCTGCCTTGCCGCCGTCGACATAACAGGCCACGCGACCCTGGGATGTTTCACGTCCGGCCAGTTTCTGTCCCACCGCCGCTCCGCCCTTGCGGAGGATGTCCGTCGCCTTGTCCATGTTCCCGCCCGCTTCGACCAGGGCTTTTTTGCACTGCATCATCGGCAGGCCGGTCTTGTTGCGGAGCTCGTTCACCATCGCCGCGGTAATGTCCATCGTGCCTTCCTTCAATCTCAGAATCTGAGTGTCCTCACCAACGGTTTTGCGCCGGCTGCGGGGTCAGAATGAAGCGCGAGCGCCTCAGAATGCCAAGCGCAAGCGAGCGCAAACCGCAGTAGGCGCTCGCTTGCGCTTCGCGTTCTGACAGTTGCGCCGCGCCACGGAAGCGCACCGGCGGGACGCCGATGCTCCCCGAGTCCGGCTGGGCGTCAATCCGGCGCTGCGCGATCAGGCCTGCGCCGGAGCGCCGCCGACCTCGGCCGGCGCCGCGCCGGCAGGCGCAAGTTCCGGCGGAGCAACTCCACGGTCGCCGCCGCCGCCGCCGCCACCGCCGCGATCACCGCGATCACCGCGATCACCGCGATCACCGCCGCGGTCGCCGCCGCGTCCGCCGCGATCGCCACCGCGTCCGCCGCGATCTCGGTCGCCGCCGTCACGCCGCCCGCCGCGCCGTCGCACCGGCGGCCCGCCGGCGGTCGGGTCGTGCTCTTCGGTTCGCTCGGGCATCGGCGGGCGGGCGCGCAAGCCCTCTTCGGCCGCCGTCGCCAGCTCGCGCACGATCACGTCGATCGCCCGCATGGCGTCGTCGTTGCCGGGAATGGCGATGCTGGCCATGTCCGGGTCGCTGTCCGAGTCGATCAGGCAGATGGTCGGAATGCCCAGCGACTGGGCCTCGCGGACCGAATTCTGCTCCTTGCGAACATCGACGATCACCAGCGCTCCGGGCAGGCGCGTCATCTTGCGCACGCCGCTGAGGTTCTTGCGGATTTTCTCGAGTTCGCGCGTGAGCGTGGATTTCATTTTCTTGGAGAATCCGCCTTCCCAGGTCGGCCCGGCCATGAGCCCTTCAAGCTCCTCAAGCCGCTGCAGACGGGAACGGATCGTGCGGAAGTTCGTCAGCGTTCCGCCGAGCCAACGCTCATTGACGTAGTGCATGTTGCACCGCTCGGCCTGCTTGGCGACGATGTCACGCGCCTGGCGCTTCGTGCCGACGAAAAGGATGTCTCCGTTTTCGCTCACGACGCGGCCGATGAACTTCTTGGCGCGCAGCAGACCTTTAAGCGTCTCTCGAATGTCGACAATGTGAATGCCATTCCGCTTGTCGAAGATGTAGGGCGCCATCTTCGGGTTCCAGCGGCTGGAACGATGCCCGAAGTGGATGCCCGCATCCAGGAGCTCGCGGACCAACTCAGATGACAAACGTCACCTCCCGGTAACGACACAAAGAGCCAACGGCGCCGCCGGCCACAAGCCGCCGCGGTCGCTCTCGACTCGTTTACGCCAGATCGACAGATGCCGGCCTAATCCCGGCCGGCAGGAGCTGGCTCCGCGCAACGCCCGTCCGCGGAAAGAGCTAGCATACGCCCACCGGACGCCCCCGTCAATCGAAAGCCGGGCGCCGCGATTACTTACGTGTGCCCATTTTTCCGGGCGGGCGGCTTTTCTTTCCGAACCCGCCGCGCCAAGCGGCGGGTCCAAGTTCGCGCGGCGCTCGGCGTCAATGTACGACGCGCCGCCGCTGATCGCGCTCGGACGTCACCCCGCCGCTTGGCGCGCCGGGTTCGGACAAGCCAGCGGGCTCGCCCGAACCTTCTGGGCACGCCCGACTACTTCGCGGCCGCCCTCAGCGCCGTCGCCTTGTCGCACTTCTCCCACGAAAACTGCGGCAGCGGCCGGCCGAAGTGGCCGTGCCGGGCCGTCTCTTTGTAGATCGGCCGGCGCAGGTCGAGATGCTCGATGATGCCGCGCGGCGTCAGCGGGAACACTTGCCGAACCGCCTTACTGATCGTCTCTTCACTGATCTTGGCCGTTCCCTCGGTGCTTACGAGCACACTCACCGGCTCGGCGACGCCGATCGCGTAGGCGAGCTGCACCTCGCAGATGTCAGCCAGCTCCGCCGCGACGATGTTTTTGGCGATGTAGCGGGCCATGTAGGCTGCCGAGCGGTCGACCTTGGTGGGGTCCTTGCCGCTGAACGCGCCGCCGCCGTGCCGGCCGCGCCCGCCGTAGGTATCGACGATGATCTTGCGCCCGGTCAGGCCGGTGTCGCCGTGCGGGCCGCCGATTTCGAAGCGGCCGGTGGGGTTGACGTGCACCGTGACCTTGTTGTTCCACCAGTCGAGCAGCACCGGCTTGAAGATGTGCTCAATGACCTGCTGCTTGAGCTGTTCCTGGCTGTCGTTCCAGCTCTTGTCATGCTGCGTCGAGAGCACGACCGCGTCGACGCGGATCGGTTTCTGGCCTTCATACTCAACCGTCACCTGGCTCTTGGCGTCGGGCCGCAGGCCGGGAATGATCCCCTCGCGCCGCACATGCACCTGCTGCTCGACCAGCCGATGCGCGAGCTGAATCGGCAGCGGCATCAGGTCGGGCGTCTCGCGGCACGCGAAGCCGAACATCATGCCCTGGTCGCCGGCGCCGTCGCGGTCCACGCCCATGGCGATGTCCGGGGACTGCTTCTTGATGCTGGTCAGGACGGCGCAGGACTCGTAGTCGAACGCCATGTCGCCGGACGTATAGCCGATTTCCTTGATGACCCCCCGAATCACGTCGGGGATCTCGACGTAGGCCTTGGTGGTGACTTCGCCCGCCACAACCACCATGCCGGTCGAACAAAGCGTCTCGACCGCGACGCGCGAGTATTTGTCCTGCTCGAGCATGGCGTCGAGGACGGCGTCGGAAATCTGATCCGAGACCTTGTCGGGGTGGCCCATGCTGACGGACTCGGACGTAAACAGGTATCTTCGCTTGCTCGAATCCAAGACCAGCTCCTTCGGAATTAGCCCGATAGCGACGAAGCCGCCCGAACCGCGACCGCTCGTGCGGGCACGATCCATCGGCTGTCGCCCGGAGATCGGGCAAACGGGGCAGTCTAGCCGCAATCGCGGCTTCAGACAACGGTTAGTCACGGTACAGAACCGCCCGCCGACCGGCCGCGTATACTCCGAGACCGAGGTGGACCGTGCGAATTGTCTCGCTGAACATTGGCCGGCCGAACATCGTCATCCGCAACGGGCGGCAATACAGCACCTCGATCAACCGCAAACCCGTCGCCGGTGCGATCGAGCTGTCGGAGCAGGGATTGAGCGGCGACCTGGTATCCGACAACAACGTACATGGCGGACCGGACAAGGCCGTGTGCGTCTATTCGCGGGAGCACTACGCGCAGGTCGCCGCCTGGCTCAGCGAGGCGCGCGGCGACCCAGTTGAGCTCGCCGTTCCGTCGTTCGGCGAGAACTTCACGACGACGGGAATGCTCGAGACTGATGTGGCTCTGGGCGACGTCTTTCGCGCCGGCCAGGCGCTGCTGCAGATCACGCAGCCGCGGCAACCCTGTTTCAAGCTGGCGGCCAAGCTGGGCGACCCGCGCGCGATTGCCTGGATCAACGAGCGCCGCTGCTGCGGCTTTTACTTTCGCGTGCTGGAGACGGGGCTGGTCGCCGAGGGTGATTCGCTGGAGCGCGTCGAGCGCCCCGCGGCGCACTACACCATCGACCGCCTGATGGCGCTACGGCTGGCGCGCGGGCCGGACCCGGCCGAGCTGCGGGTGCTGGCGCAGCACGAACTGCTTTCCGCGTCGTGGCGCAAGTGGGCGCGGCAGAAACTCGCCGGCGAAGAGGAAGAGTGAGGGAGGGTTTCCGCGTTATCCCCCGCCCACACCGCGCTTGTGCTTCCCGAGTTCGCGCGACACCGCCGTCGCCGTCCGGTCCGCCGCCCGGCTGACCACGGCGAAGGCGTCATCGCCGCGTTCGTCAATGTGAACGTCGCCCGAGGGGTGGTGCAGCTTGACGGCGATCTGGCACTGCATGTCCTCGCCGCCCTTGGGGCCGTTCAGGTCGCGCAGCTTCACGTGCAGGCTGTGGATGTGCGAATCGAAGCGGTCCAGCGCGTGCGCCAGCCGCTCGTCGATGTGCGTGCGCAGCTCGGGCGTCAGGTGTACGTCGTGATTATGAACGGTGATATCCATCGGGACCTCCGACCAGGGACGGGCGCCAAGATGCCCATACCCGATTATATCGGGTTGCCGCCTACGTGTGCCGCACCCAGCGCACCAGCTCCTTGATCGACGGCGGCTTGCCGTACATCAGGATGCCGATGCGGAAGATCTTGGCGCTGACCCAGATCGCCGCGAAAACGCCCAGCCAGAGCACGCCCAGCGTGGCCGCCACCTCCCACAGCGCGATCGCCGGATCGGCGCAGAGCCGCAGGACCATGATGAACGGCGTGATGGGCGGAATGAAGCTGAGCGCCATGCTCAAGGCGGAGTGCGGATTCTGCGAGATCGGGAACCACATCAGCATCGGCACGATCATGAAGATCGACACCGGGAACGCCATGCTCTGCGCGTCCTTGAGCGTGTTGCAGGCCGACCCGACCGCCGCCAGGATCGCGGCCGAGAGGAGAAAGCCGGGGACGAAGTAGAGCAGCACGTAAAGCAGGTTGGTGGTCGTCACCAGGTATTCCAGTTTCACCTGCCGGGCGCCGTTGTAGCCCACGACGCCCCAGATGGAGAGCAGCAGCAGCCCCACGCAGGCCAGACCCAGGATCTTGCCGGCCATCAACTGCATCGGGCTGATCGCCGACAGCAGGACTTCGATCACGCGGCTGCTTTTCTCCTCCAGCAGGCTGGTCAGCAGGCCGTTGCTGATGCCCATCGTGCCCATCCAGAGCAGCAGCATGAAAATGAACGGCGTAAAAAGCCGCACCACCTCGTCGCCGGTCGACTCGCGCGCCGTGCTGACATCGACTTTCTTCACCGCGACCGGCATTTCGAGCATTTTGATACGCAGGTGGTCGACGCCCTCCTTCTCGAAACGCACCGCGACCACCGCGCTGTTCAGCATGTTCTCCAGGTCGCGCCCGGCGCGAAGCTGGCTGTCCTTGCGGCCCAGCTCGCACGGCTCGCCGGGTTCCTGCCGCGACGTGGGGACTTTCCAAGCGTCGGCCGGGATGCGCCAGTAGCCGTACAGGTCCCCGCTCTTGACGCGCTCGCGAAGCTGGTCCCGGTCGGCCTGGTCGGGTGCGACCATCTCGACGGCGAAGGGGCGGTTGGGGTTCTCCGCGTTGTACGCTTCGATGTTCTTGACCAGCGGCGCGTAAATGACGCCGCTGTAGTCGACGATCGCCAGTTTCCGCGTCGGCAGCGATTCCTTCTCGCCCACGCGGGCCAGCTTCTCGGTGCCGAAGATCATGGCGGCCATGAACATCGGAAAAATGACCGCGCCGAGAAGGAAGGCCTTGGTCTTGACCGTCTCCAGGAACTCCCGAACGGCGACGGTGACGATCTTCTGCATCATTCAATCCTCGGAGAGGTGGCGAGTCGGGAGCATCGGCGTCCCGCCGGTGCGCTAATCCACTCCCACTCCCACCGCCGTCGGTGCGGCGGAGCGCGGCGAACCGCTCGTTTCACTGCGGCCGTCGCCCTGCACCAGCCGCACGAAGATCTCATGCAGATCGGGCCGCTGAATCTCGAATTTCGTCACGCGCGCCGATTCCAGCGCCGTCCGCAGAAAGGCGTTCGGATCCGCCCCCGCCGCGATCTCCAGCCGGGCGCCGGCCGACGTCACGCGCGCGCTGATCACGCCGGCTGCTGCGCTGAGCGGCTGGAAGTCGCCTTCGCCTTCGAAGGCCAGCATGCGCATGGCGTGCTGGGCGCGGATTTCCGCCAGCGGTCCCTCGGTCAGCTTTCGTCCGCGGTTGATCAGCACGATGCGGTCGCACAGCCGCTCGGCCGTTTCCATCTGGTGCGTGGAAAAAATGACCGTCGCGCCGGATTGCTGCAATTCGCGCATCAGGGTCATGAGCAGCTCGACGTTCAGCGGATCGAGTCCCGAGAACGGCTCGTCCAGAATGACGAACTCAGGCCGGTGCAGGAGCGTGCAGACGAATTGCAGCTTCTGCTGCATGCCTTTGGAGAGCGCCTCGACCTTTCGCCGCTTCCAGTCGAGCAGCTCCACCCGCGCCAGCGACTCGTCAATTCGCTCGGAAAGTGACCGTCCGCCGAGTCCCTTCAGCTTGCCGAAGTAGCGCAGCGTGTCGATCACCGTCATCTTGCGATAGAGTCCGCGCTCCTCCGGCAGGTATCCCACGCGGTCCTTGGCGGCCATCGCGTCGGCGCTGCCGAGGATTTCGATCGAGCCGCCGTCGGGGTGAATGATGCCCATGATCATGCGCAGCGTGGTGGTTTTTCCCGCCCCGTTCGGCCCCAGGAACCCCATCACCTGCCCGCGCGGAAGCTGCAGGCTCAGCCGGTCCACCGCCTGAAAATCGCCGAATCGCTTGCTGATGTCGCTCAGCCGCAGCGCAAGCTCGCTCATGACGATCATTATGCCATGCGGAGCGAAGGCGCGGGAGGGCGCGCGGGTGTCGTGAGTTGTCGGCGGGTGCGTGACCGTTTTTGCGGGGCCTCAATCCGAGCCCCAAGCGCGGGCGCACGGGTGTTTGTGGGCGCGTCGCCCAATTCCAAAAAATGCCCACGCGCTTGCGCTTGGGGCTCGGTTCTCAGCGGGCCGCCGCTGCATCCGACGTGGAAGCGAACACGGGACGGCGCGGGCTGCCGCCCGGCCGTCCCGCATGTTCGGATTTCCGCCGCTTGCCGCTACAACTCGTCGAACACGACGGTCGAGTCCTGTCCGAGCCGAATCTGCCCGCCCTCGAAACTGAAGCCGCCCCAGGCGCCCATGCCCACCTGGTCGCCATACTTCAGTTCGCCGCCGTAGATCCCGAAGGTGGCCCAGGTGTCGAGGTACCAGCCGTACGTCGTGAATTCCAGCAATCCACTGTGGACGTAGAACTTGCCGGCCAGCGACACGTAGTTGTCGTCCGTGACGGCGCTTCCGAAGCGGATGGTCCCGTCGGTGACGTTCATTTCCAACTGTCCGCCCACGAAGACGTAGGGATAGTCCGGCCAGACCGGGAAGGCGAGGGTCCCGAAGAACATGGTGTCGTCGGCGCAGTCGACGGTGTAATAGCCGTTGCGCAGCTCGAGGTACTCTTTGAAATGCACGTGGCCGTGAACGGTGACGAGGTCGAGGTCGACCACGCGCGTGGTGGTGGAGGTGCCGCTGATTTCGGCCGGGCCCAGGCTGTCGGCGGCGCTGGCCTCGATGCTGCCCGCGCCGCTGAACGTCAGGACGCCGCTGACGAGAATCCGCGGCGTAACGCTGGAGGGTTTCTCCATTTCGATTTTGCCGGAGAGCGAGATGCTCGGCTCGGTGCTATTGTAGAGCGCCAGTGTGAGGTCTTTGCCGCTGATGCGGACGACGGCGCCGCTGGCGACCGTCAGCGTTGTGATCGACTCGTTCTGCGAGCTGACGATGCAGGTCTTGCCGGTGGGGATCGTGGCGGAGTCGCCGGCGCCCGGAACACCGTTTGGCGCCCAGTCGTTTTGGTTGCTCCAGTATCCTGAATTGCCGTTTTGCGGTGAAAACGTGAAGCTCGTGGCGCGTGCCAAGACCGATGCACACGCCACCACAACGAGGACGACTGCAATCTTGCGCGTCATGATATTTCCTCCGTGTCTGGTGCGCGGCACCTGCGGGCACGCTCCGCACCAGGCCATTACGATGTTTGAAGTGCCAACGTTACATCCTTGACGCACCGACGGGTTTGCATCCCGTCTATCGGCGAGCGCCAAGCAAACCTACAAACGGGTTGATATCGAGAACGTCGACGCTCTCATCGGCGTTGACGTCCGCCAACAGCACGTCACATGCCGGATTCACGCTTGCATATAGACTCGGATTGCTGACCGCAAGTACGAACCCATTAATGTCGAGGACGTTCGTGCTATTGTCGCAATTCATGTCCCCAACTGGGAATCGCACCAAGTGGCCCACTCCAACGTCGAAAGGCGTGCCGGCGTGCCAGACAAGCTCACCCCGGTCATTCGGGCGCCCATCGAAGTTCCAGAATGGGTCGGAGGTGATGTCCCAAATGTGTCCGTCATGGAACAGGCACAACTGCCATGTCTGCGAGGCCTCGTGCCAACGGTTAAACGCAATGTACCCGCCGTTCTTGCTCATGTAGAGACCGCTGCCCCACGTGGTCAGCGTCGTGACCACGCCTGCACGCCACAGCTGAATCTCGTCGTTCAGCCCGTTCTTGTAATACCATGCGACACTGCCATCATTTGCAATATCGCATCGCTGAGCCTGCGACTGACCCTGAGTTGTCAGAATCGAAACCACCCCAGCCGAATATCGCGTGATGGCTGAAGACCACGGCGATGTGCACTGGTTGTAGCGGGTCCACACGACTTCATCATTGTCATTGAGCTTCGCGCCCTGGTTTGAGTAGCCCGGCTCGCTCAACTTGACGATGGCCGTACCATCGTAGTACAGGATGTCTGCATCGCTGAAGCCGCATCCGGTACCAAGCCAGGTGTACCAGGCTACGTGCCCGCTGGCGTTGATCTGGGGTTGGTAATGCCAAGATGTGCCCGACGTGAGAGGCCACATGTGGCCGGTCAGGGAATCCAGCATCGTGATTTGACTGGGGCCGTCCGGACCGCTGCCGCGCGCCCAGGCAATCACGCCGTCATCGTTGATACTCGGAAACTCATCGCGTACGGCGTCGAGAGTAAGCTGCTGCAACTGCCCGCCCTGATACCTGAATAGCTCGGACGAATCGGAGTTGTATGGGTCCGAGCGCATGCAAAACACCACTGTTCCGTTGTTGTTGAGTGACGCTCCGCGCAAGAAGCCAGCCGGGCCGCCAATGTTTTCCCGAAAATACCCTGGCGGATCCGCCATGGTTAATGCACAAGACAACGAGAGTACGGAGCAACACATCGCGCTACGAGTGCACATGGCCCACCTCTGCACGCGTCAGTTGGTCTGAATCCGCCCACCGGACACGGTAATCAGCATGGATGCATTCGTGGGCGAATCCAGTTGGAGTGTGTTCACCGTGACCGTCGGCGTGCCGCCGGTCCCTACGAAGTCCGTGTTCGTCTGGACTTCAATCCGCTCAATCGTGTGCGTGGCGAGGTTGCAGGTGAACGTGGCCGTCGTGTCGATGAACCGCGCCACGTCCGCCGACTGTGAGGGATAGCACTCCGGCGGCGAGCCGACGTACTTCCAGTTGCAGTCATTCCAGTCGTTGTTATCCCCCGGACTGAACTTGAACGACGTGGCCCAGCACGTTGCCGCCGTCAAGGCAGCCAGGACGGCCACAACTCCTCTGCGTCCCATGACTTGTACTCCCCGGAAATGTGCGCCCGCACCCGGCGGCCACGTTGCCGCCCTCCCCGGTACAGCCCCTACAAGCACTGTGCCTTCCATCCTGAATTATACCCGCGCTTGCCC